>NZ_JBGFGN010000104.1:0-345 GCF_041224595.1 Donghicola sp. XS_ASV15
CCGAGCTGATCGATTGGGAATGGGCAGAATTCTTCCCCTCGAAAGAGGGGCGCCCGGCAACGCATCCTAGGCTGGTCGCCGGGCTGATGTCTACAGCACGTGTACCGCTTGGCCGATGATGCCGTTGTCGCGCGGTGGGTTGGATCAACACGCCGTTAGTTTTCCCCTCGAGCACAGGATGTCGGGCAATTTCCACCCCATCCTAAAAGATGCGGATATCCCGCGTATGGTTCTGGACCTCCAGCGTGCGTCTGCGTGCTGTATCCGGTACGCTGTAAAGGTTGCCATCGACCGAGATCATGCCGTCCTTGCTGACCCGGCGCTCCACACTGAGCACAGCATCAT
>NZ_JBGFGN010000106.1:0-7779 GCF_041224595.1 Donghicola sp. XS_ASV15
ATCGCGGCAATGATTACTCGGTGCCGGTTGCCTACGGCCACCGTGCGGTCTGGATCAAGGGCTTCGTGACCCGGGTTGTCATCGGCTGCGGCGCCGAGGTGATCGCTGAGCATTCGCGCTCCTATGACACCGGCGACATGGTGTTTGATCCACTGCATTACCTGGCGCTGATCGAACGCAAGATCATGTCCTTCGATCAGGCCGCGCCTCTGCAGGGCTGGGAGTTGCCCGAAGCGTTCAAAACCCTGCGCCGACTGCTGGAAGCCCGGCAGGGAAAGGCCGGCAAGCGCGAGTATGTGCAGGTCCTGCGCCTTCTGGAGCGCTTCGAGATTGACGTGCTGCATCTTGCCGTCAAAGATGCCCTGCGAATGGGAGCGGTCAGCTTCGATGCAATCAAGCACCTGATCTTGTGCAGGGTCGAGCAAAGGCCTCCGAGGCTGGATCTGGATGTCTATCCCTTCCTGCCCAGAACCAACATCACCACCACCTCCGCCGCATCCTACATGAGCCTGCTGGCAGGAGGTGGGGCATGACGGATGCACCCGAACTGCTGCTGGCCCACCATCTCAAAACGCTTCGGCTGCCCACGTTCCTGCGTGAACATGACAAGCAGGCCCGTATCTGCGCCGCTGAAGGCGTAGATCACGTGCGTTACCTGGCCCGGCTGACCGAGCTGGAACTGATCGACCGGGAACGGCGCATGGTGGAACGCCGGATCAAGGCCGCAAAGTTCCCGACCATCAAAAGCCTGGACAGCTTCGACTTCAAGGCGATCCCGTCGCTCAACAAGATGATGGTGCTGGAGCTGGCGCGCTGCGAATGGATCGAACGCAAGGAGAATGTGATCGCGCTCGGTCCCTCCGGCACCGGCAAGACCCATGTCGCCCTCGGGCTGGGACTGGCTGCCTGCCAGAAAGGATTGCCTGTCGCCTTCGTGACCGCCGCAGCCCTCGTGCACGAGATGATGGAGGCCCGCGACGAAAAACGCCTCCTGCAACTCCAGCGCAAACTCGCCAAGGTCAAACTGCTGATCATCGACGAGCTGGGATTCGTCCCCTTGAGCAAAACCGGCGCCGAGCTTCTGTTCGAGCTGATCTCACAGCGCTACGAGCGAGGGTCGACCCTGATCACAAGCAACCTGCCCTTCGAGGAGTGGACCGAAACCTTCGGCACCGAACGCCTGACCGGCGCGCTGCTGGACCGGCTGACACACCACGTCAACATCCTCGAGATGAACGGCGAAAGCTACCGCCTCAATCAAAGCCGCGCCCGCCTCGCCGCCGCTAACAAATGAACCTCACAGAATTGGCCTGACGGCCAATGCGCCTTGGACCGGGCTTGCTATATGAGGGCCGCACGCTCCAAGGCGCTCGCCCCAAACTGGCCGACTTTTGCTCCGCCACAATGGCCGAATTTTACTCCGCCGTTGACAACAGCGTCCAGATCGTTGCCGTCCACGCGCTGGGTGAACCAACCGAAGGCTTCCCACTTGTCGGCCAAAGGCTCCGAGCACAGCATTTCGGTCGATTTCCCGTCGGCCTGCTGGTCGTTGAAGTCCACGAGACAGATCAGGTTGTCCAGCTTGTGGTGGGCGCCGGACATGGCGGCCTCCCACGTGGAACCTTCGCCAAGTTCACCGTCCGACATCAGGTTATAGATGAACGCAGGGTTCTGTTTGCGCTTGAGACCCATCGCCATCCCAACTGCGATCCCCAAGCCATGCCCCAGCGAACCGCCGGTGATTTCCATGCCCGGGGTATAGGACGCCATGCCCGACATAGGCATCCGGCTATCATCCATTCCGTAGGTTTCCAGCTCTTCTTCGGGCAGGATACCGGCTTCCATCAGCACGGCGTAAAGAGCGATGGCATAGTGGCCAATCGACAGCAGGAAGCGGTCGCGCCCTTCCCATTCGGGCTCGTCTGCGCGGTAATCCATAGCGTGAAAATAGGATGCAGCCAGTACATCGGCGATACCCAAGGCCTGCCCGATGTAGCCTTGGCCTTGCACTTCGCCCATCAGCAGGGCTTTGCGCCGGATGTTCCATGCACGGCGAGCCAACGAAACGTTGGAACGCGCAGGTGCGCGGTCATCTACTGTCATGCTGTCCTCCCACAACGCTTAGCAGCTTGTCGCGGGGGTGTAGCAGGGCTGAGGGATGGCGTATTTTAAGAATAATTCACAACATGTGTAGCTCTGATTAAGTTAGCGCAAACCCCCTAATTTCCTAAGAGTTTTGAGATCGCAAGAGCGCAATCACTCTGCCGTGAATTGAAAAGCCCCATGCGCATGACGCATGGGGCACTGGAATTCATCAGCTCGACGAGCGTCAGGGTCGCGGCAACCAGACCGTGAAAACAGAGCCCACGCCCTCTTGGCTTTTCAGCGTCAGTCGGCCGCCGATCACCTCAACCAAGCGGCGCGTCAGAGACAGGCCGATCCCCGCACCAGAGATCGTTCCATTCTCGTGGCCAAGACGCTCGAACGGGACAAAGATGTCTTTCTGTCGCTCTTCTGCGATCCCTTTGCCGGTGTCTTCGACGTCGATGAACACTCCGTCCGACCCACCATCCCGCAAGCGAACGGTCACCTTGCCGCCCGCTGAATTGTACTTGATCCCATTCGAGATCAGTTGCGCCAGCACCCGCGAGAGGGCCCCACTGTCGGTCATCACGGTGGTGTCCAGCTTCGGCTCTGCGTCGATGTCAAAGGAGACACCTTTCGCGTCGGCCACTGATTTCAACGACACATAGGCTTGACGGATCACGGGAACGGCATCCACCGCTTCGAAATCAGTCGATAGGCTACCCTGCTCGATCCGGCTTAGGTCCATCACCCCTTCGACCATCGTCAGCAGTTCTGTCGAGGATCGCGCGATCTGGTCCAGATCTGCCATCCGCCCCGCATCGATCGGCTTGCCTTCGGACATCTGTAGGATTTGCGTGTAGCCAAGAATGGCGTTCAACGGTGTCCGCAGTTCATGGGACATTGCCGACAGGAACGCCGATTTCGCCCGCGACGCGGCAGAAAGCTTGGCGCTCATCGAGACGAGGTGCTTGTTCACCATCTGCAACTCTTCGACCGAGTGCACACGCTGAACCGATAGGGTCCCGCCCTTAGAGATGTCCGCCATATCCGCTTCAAGCTCGTGAAGCGGCCGCGCAACGTTGTCGCTCATTTTGGACGCACGGCGCCAGAGAATGGCGAAATACACCGAATAAAAGAGCACGAGCGCCAAGAGCATCACACCGCTGACCATCCCCAGCGTGTCGCGAAGCTTGTTGGACGGAGTCAGCAGGACATCTGCGTTCGCGATGGCGATCAACTTCCAACCCGAGCCCTCAATTGTGGCCCAGGACGCCATGACCGGGTGGTCGAAATTCAGATCAATGATCCCGCTCTCGGCATCCTGCATCGCAAGCGCCAGTTCGGCCAGGTCAGTCCGTCGAAAGATGTTGAACTCAGAAGGCTTGAATGTGTCGTCTAGAATGGCCTGATCGTAGCTGTGATCCAATAGCTCTGTCAGACCCAGATCTCTTTCTCCCTGCTCAGGCAGCGCCAGAATAGTCCCGTCGCGCCCGACCAGCATCGCATACCCCTCGCCAGTCAATGAGATATCAAGAACCTGTTCGACGATTGTCTCGATCGTAATATCGATCCCGACCACCGCTTCGAGCTTCTCCGCACTTTTTACAGGCGAAATCGCCGAGACCATCCACCCCGCACCAGCCGGATCAATATAAGCATCGGTCCAGACAACCTTGCCCTCTGGATTATGTACTTCATCCGCTTCGTAGTAGAAGTTGTAGCTGGGGATATCCATTTTCGGAGCAAAGATTTCGAGTACATCGAAATAGGGATAGATTCGGTTCAGGCTGTCGAATGTGTTCAAATAGACTTGGGCAATCAGAGGGTCCGCTTCGACGATTGATTTCATCAGCGGATCTAGCCGAGCTGTCCGCCAAACCTTCTCACGCTCCTCCTCTCCGATCGGGAAAATGCCGCTATAAAAGACCGCCGATCCACCATTGTCTGCAGTGGTGTAAAAGACACCATCGGGCGAATAACTGTGTCGCTCTTTCTCGGCGTCGCTGACATCCGACGGCTGCGCCAAGGCCTCACCCGTCGCATCACCATACACTTTGGTCAAAGCTTCAATGGTCTGCAGTTTGCGCGAAATCGTCTGCGCCTCGCGCCCTGCCGCGTCGGACAAAGCCGCCTGAGACAAATCTGTGACGGCCTGAGCACCGCGCTTGTACACGAACTCTCCCGTGCCCCAGTAAATCGCGAGGAAGGTTAACTCGATCAGGAGAAGCGGAATGAGCGCCGCGCTGATATAAGAGTTCCAAAGCCATTTCTTTAGGGGGATGGCTTTGTGTTTTGTTTCAAAATCGGATTGCGCCACTGATTCATTTTCCTCTGCCCAATGACACGACCCTAACAAACCCGAAAGGATGTAAAATCTGTCCTTTCATATATATACTTTTGATCTCTGCCTTGCTGGCCTACAATCACTTGCGGAGTGAAGGCTGTCCGCGTTCAGGCGTTTGATTAGACCTCTTACGGGTTGGAGCGCGACGCTATTAGTATCGCCAACTGAATTGCCCCACGTTCATTTGACGCCTTTGGTGTTCAGCTTTTGCGGCCCGTCGAACTCGATTGATCACAGTATTGAAAGGCGTGCGTGCTAACGCGCTCTGCATTTCGATTTAGTCGAACACGTCTTACCTTTTGTCTTCGCACGTGCGGTATGTCCCCGCCTGACGCGTTCGCGCTTAAGCAGGCGGAAGAAGCTCTCGGCCGAAGCATTGTCTTAGCCGTTCCCTCTGCGGCTTATTGAATGTTGCAGTTTGCGAGCGCGTAAAATCGCGGTTCAACCCAGGCTGGTGGATTGGCTGCCTAGATCCTCATGATTCAGAACGTTGCCGCAAGGTTTCCCACGCCAGATCGCCATCATCAGTGTTGCGCGACAAAATTTTCTGTCTGTCTGCTTTGCATCGACCAGCCAAAGACCATTCTAGAATACCAGTCAATGACGACTGCGAGATATGCAGTCACCATCTTTAGAATATCGACCTGCCACGGTTTGAAGCCGCTCTTTTGATAGCACTTATTGAAGCAAAGGACACGAACCATGTGAACGAAACAGGTGGAAAATTTTTACTTTGATACAGAGCAGACTGAGACCCACGCAGTTTGAGTCGCGTTTGGACCTCTGCCCATTCACATTGAACAAATGGACCTGAATTACCCCCTGAAATTCGGACACAGACATAAGCAACTATTTGCCAGTCTGCTGATCTCCGACGAGAAGAAGGTCAGAGATGTCGAAACGGAAACAGCATGCGCCTGAGTTCAAGGCGAAGGTCGCGCTAAGAAGCCCTGAAGGGTGAGAAGACTGAACCGCCCCGACTTTACCGGAGGGCGAAACTCTCGGAGAATTGCCTGTTATGGAAGATAGAAAGCAAAGAAACACGAAGCCATATTCGCCCGAATTTCGCGAACGCGCGGTTCGGTTGGCGATGGAGCACCGCGATGAGTACAATTCGGAATCTGCGGCGCTCTCTGCGATGGCAGAGAAACTGCGCTGTTCGCTGGACAGCCTTCGTGTTTGGGTGCGGCAAGCCTAACGCGATGGCGGCGAACGGCCAGGCACGACAACTGCGGAGAAAGCTCGGATAAAAGAATTGGAACGAGAGGTCCGTGAGCTGCGTCAAGCCAACGAGATCCTGAAGATAGGTGAGCCAGTGGAAGCGCCATCGGTTCGAGCCCACTGGCGAACGCGTTTTTTCGCCCTGGCCCCTCTCGGCGAATGCATACAATTGGCTGCGTGGCAGCGGGAGCTCGACCGCCCGTTTCGCAAGTGATTACTTTTGTTGAAGACCATCGTGGATTTTACGGGGTCGAGCCGATGTGCAAAATGCTGCTGATTGCTCCGCCCACATACTATGAGCGGCGTGCTGTTTTTACGTGCCCCGTCCCGGGCCTCGGCCCGGGCAAAGTCTGACGCGTCCTTGTGCCTCAAGATAGAAGCGATCTGGGAGGAGAACCGCAAGCTCTATGGCGCGCGGAAGATCTTGCATGTTTGGCGGCGCGACAGTGAAGGCGTCGCTCGCTACACTGTCGAAAGGTTGATGAAGGTTTTGGGGATTAGGGGTGTGGTCCGAGGAAAGAAGGTTGTCACGACCAATCCTGACACTTCGAAAGCGTGCCCGGACGTGACCTTCTGCATCTGCATTTTATGGAAAACCCCCATACGGTCGTCATTCAATCTAACCTAAAAGGTATCAACACAGCACGTTTCCAGAAGGATGCCCCCAATGACCGTCGAAATCACGCTCCAGAACTCCAGTGCTCTCTATAACCTCGAGTTTTCCGAGGTTGACGTGAAGCTCTTTTCCGGCGAGGGCGCGCTGTTCAACTTCGTATGGGGTGAGCCCGGCTACATCGGCGGACTGCCCGAGTCTCCTGCCTTCGGGGGCGTTCCAGAAGGCGCTTTTCAGTTGACCTATGTCGACTTGACCACCGGACTCACAGTCATCGGGCAGCTCTATGGCGATTGGCCCGAACCGCTGACGCTCGCCCAAATAAGCGAGAGCACTGCTTGGCTCGAAAGCACAGCTGATCTACCGGTCGAAGAAGCTACTCTGTTGGCGGTCGGAAACTATCTGATCACCATCGACTTCAATGGTGACGGCCCCACCGTGAAGGATTTCGTAGAGAATTGGACCGAGGCCGATCTATTGGCCACAAATCCGCTCGTCAACGGCGAGTTCTCGGTGCTGGATGGCTGGGAAGGCACCAGCGGAAAAGACACCTATAACGGAACAAGCGGAGACGATGTGATCGAAGGCTTGGGCGGCCGCGATATCCTCAAGGGTGGCGCCGGTGATGACGAAATTTCTGGCGGCAGCGGCAACGACAAGCTTCTTGGCCAGAAAGGTCATGACACACTAGACGGCGGCGCGGGCAAAGACCGCCTCGTTGGCGCAGCGGGTCAAGACGATCTGAACGGCGGTGGCGGCAATGACAAACTCTTGGGCGGTGCAGGGAATGACAGCTTGGTCGGTGGCGCTGGCCGGGATGTCCTAACCGGTGGCGCTGGCGACGATACGCTCACGGGCGGTGCTGGCAATGACCGGCTCGTGGGCGGGAAAGGCGCCGACTCTCTGTATGCGGGCGATGGAGACGACACCCTGATTGATGGGCGCGGCGACGACTACATGTTTGGCGGCGGCGGTGCGGACCTTTTCCTATTCAAAAGCGGCATCTCCGGTGGAACTGATTTCGTGTCAATGCAGCGCTTCGGCGGAGACAAGATCAAGCTTCAAGGGTACGGCGTCGACATTGACAGCGAAACCGCCACAGCTTCCGAAATTGAAGCCGCCTTGGAAGCCGCAGGGATCCACATTGAACGCGACGATCTGAGCGGCAACTTCGGCATAGGCATTGAGCAGACAGGGCATGCGATCACCCTGAGCTTCGATCAAACCGTGCTGACTAGTCAGATCTGGGAGTACCTAGAGTTCGCGTAATTCCTATGCCTGCTGACCTGCCACTGAACATTCATCCAGCGGCGCCCTTACTCTGCCTTGAACGGCGGGTCGCGGGCGCCGGTCTATTCGCAAACATCAGGCAACCCTTGCAACGGGTGCGACGGCATCGGCTTCAAGGGGCCGGAGGGCCAAGTCATTTATATTGTGAGTGCGGTAAATTTGGTTGCGGGAGTAGGATTTGAACCTACGACCTTCAGGTTATGAGCCTGACGAGCTACCGGGC
>NZ_JBGFGN010000157.1:0-318107 GCF_041224595.1 Donghicola sp. XS_ASV15
CATGTTGGTTTTGGTCATCGGGGTCTCCGTGTGGTTCGTGGTTGAAGCGGTCAAACTCCACCTCGACCATACACCTCGATGGCCACCCGGGATTACACCGTTGGCGGTGCGGAAATTACACCACGTGCTCGGACACTAACACGGATAGGAGCGCGAGACAGCAAACCAGCAATCCGCCTGACCGTCAGTGGATCGCATAAGAGTGCAGCAGCTCTGTGTCTGAGACCAGCGAAATGATCCACCTTGCTTCGTCATCAAGATCACGACATTTGGCTTGGACCCTAGGCAACACTTCTGCTGGTATCGGCTCCCGCCCTTCCACGCCAGCTTTTCGGTCATAGTAGACCCCAGTGAATGGATTCTTGATCGTCACTGCGGCGAAATTGATGACAGCTCTCACTGTACTAATGATCCGTGTGATGCTGCTGCCAGCCAGCCCCCTCTCGACAAGCGCATCTCTGAAGCGGTTGGCATCTAGGCGAGTATAGGCCGTGATGTCTTTGTCTTTGACCACATCAATAACGTAGCCACAGGACCGCTCAGTCGCCCGCATGAAGGTCTCTGGCTTTCCTGAGCCGTTGATAGATGCCGACCGCTTCTGAGAGCTTCACGGAGTTTGATTGGGATGGCTTGGAAGGGACTGATTGTTCTGCTGCGCCAACCCTCGATTGCTTGAGCATGTGCTGCCCTGGCAAGTCAGTTTGCTTCAGCCTCAGATGATACCAATACTCGTCCAGTTGCTGAGCAGCCTTTTGCGCTCTGGCAAGGGCTACGCGAGCCACCTTGGTACGGAGGGAATACTGGATTCGGGAGGACAGATAATGCTGCGAAAGATCGGACGGAACGCGCCGACTGAAGTAGAAAATGCCGTCTTTGACGAACGCATATGGGACCAAATTGGTCTCCGCCATGGTCTACGGTAGCTCCTGCGACTGCAAAAGCTGAGGTCTGACAATGGCTTAGCGCGGAAAGTGGCGCACCCATGAGGATTCGAACCTCAGGCCTCTGCCTTCGGAGGGCAGCGCTCTATCCAGCTGAGCTATGGGTGCCTAACGGTGGGAATAGCAGGGCCATGACAGCCCCGCAATCGCAAAATTAGCCCAGAAGTTCCTGAGCCAGCTCCAGTGCATCGACCAGAGCGTCAACCTCTGCGGTGGTGTTGTACGCAGCAAAGGACGCACGGCAGCTAGCAGAGATGCCCAGATGCTCCATCAGCGGGCCGCAGCAGTGGTGACCAGCGCGGACTGCAACGCCTTTTTTGTCGAGGATGGTCGAGATGTCGTGGGCGTGCGCAGCCCCCGACATGGTAAAGCTGAAGATCGCCCCCTTGCCCGGCGCGGTGCCCTGCACTTGCAGCCAGTTCAGGCCCAGCAACCGTTCCTGCGCATAGTCGCGCAAGGCGGCCTCGTGGGCGGCGATGTTCTCCATCCCGACGCCCATCATCCAGTCCAGCGCCACACCCAAACCGATCTGCTGGACGATACCGGGCGTGCCAGCTTCGAGCATCATGGGGGTGTCGTTGTAGCTGACCGCGTCCTTGGACACTTCGCGGATCATGTCCCCGCCGCCCATAAAGGGGCGCATTTCGGCTAGACGCTCTTTGGCGATGTAGATCGCGCCAGAGCCCGAGGGACCATACAGTTTGTGACCCGTGATCGCGTAGAAATCGCAACCGATGTCCTGAACGTCCACGGGCATGTGGACAGACCCCTGAGAGCCGTCCACAAGCACGGGGACACCGCGTTCTTTGGCGGCCGAACAGATGGATTTAACGTCCACCACGGTACCCAGAACGTTCGACATCTGGGTGATGGCCACTAGTTTGGTCTTGGGGCCGATGGCGTCAATGACCTTTTGCGGATCAAGGCTGCCGTCCACTTCGGGATCGACCCACTTCAGCACGATCCCCTGACGTTCCCGCAGGAAATGCCAGGGCACGATGTTGGCGTGGTGCTCCATCGTCGACAGGACGATCTCGTCGCCTGCCTCCATGCGGGGCATGGCCCAACCGTAGGCGACTGTGTTGATGCCCTCGGTCGTGCCAGTATTCATCACGATCTCGTCCTCGGACGGAGCATTCAGAAACTTGGCAACGATACCGCGCACACCTTCGTACTTCTCGGTCGCGAGGTTCGACAAATAGTGCAGCCCGCGGTGCACGTTCGCGTATTCTTCGGAATAGGCGCGGGTGATCGCATCAATCACCACCTGAGGCTTCTGGGAACTGGCACCATTGTCCAGATAGACCAGCGGCTTTCCGTTCACCTGCCGCGACAGGATCGGAAATTCGGCGCGTAGGGCGTTTACATCGAGCATAAGGCAGAGCCTCCGGTAGGTTTACACACCGAGCAGCGCTAAAAGCAGTACCATGCCGAAAGTGATGCCGACAAATCCGAACACCACGGTGGCAACGGCACGACCTGCGGTCTCGAAACCATGTGCAACTTTGATAAATCTGGTGGTGAGCCAAAGGGCGTACCCGATGACCACAAAGGCAAAGAGAGGGCCGATCGACGGAAAGGCAAGCGCCAAAACGCTTTGCGGGATTTGCAGCGCGATCAGCATGGTCTGAACCCAAGACATGAGCAAAACAACCTGATCCAGCCGTGCGGCCCCTTCGAGTGCACGCCCCGAAGCCAGCATAGCAAAGGACATCACCGCAAGGTTCGCCCCCATGACCACCGTCAGCATAAAAGGAGGCACCATTGTGCCGAGCCCAGAGGGCAAAAGCACCTCTGTTCCAAAGAACATTAGGACGCTTGCGATGACGGTCAGGCCAAAGATGTGCCACACAGCCAGAGGCTGCAACCGCATCCCCAGCAAAGATTCCGCGACCGCGTCAGGGTCGCGCAACGTGGCGAGGATCAACTGCCATATGGTCGAAACGTTCAGTGTCATGACTCGTGATTAGGCGCCTCTTGCCGCCGAGGCAAGTGGGCCTGTCCAGTAAGCGACCTTGAGGCCGGAAAAGAGGAACCAGACGAAAGCCACAACCCACAACGCACCGACAACCGCGACACCACTGCCGGGCGCGAGCCCTTCGGTCAGACCATAAAGCAGCAGAAGCGGAACGGACGCAAAGAATCCCCAGAACAGCGCCAGACGTGCGCCATAAGATTTCCCTTTGCCGCCCGCGATGCGGACGATCAAATGCAATACCCCAGCTAGCATGTAGAACAGGAGCGGCGCGAAAAAGACCCATGCCATGAGTGGGCCAGTCAGAGCTTCGGTAAAGTCCTGACCGCTGAGGAATGCATCGCGCGAGATTTTGGGCCACTGCCCCACAAAGGTCAGACCGCATGCGGCGATCAGCCAGAACAGGGCGCGATCCTCTCGTTGGCCCATAGCGGACAGGCGCGTGAACACCTGTCCGGGGTTGCGATAGGTCGCGACCATATCCCGCGTGATCGACATCAGAGATCGTCTTCCAGATCCAGCCACAGGCGGATGCGGCGCAGGATGGCCTCGCGCAGCTCTTCGGATTCGATCTCGTCCACGGCTTCGGCCAAGAACGCCAAGACCATCAGGTCCTGTGCCTTGCGGTGCGGGATGCCGCGGGCGCGCAGGTAGTACAGCGCATCCTCGTCAATCGCACCCGAGGTCGAACCGTGCGAACACGCCACGTCATCGGCATAGATTTCCAACTCGGGCTTGGCGAGGAATTGGCTGTCCTCGTCCAGAAGCAGCGACTGGCTGATCTGATAGCCGTCGGTTTTCTGAGCGCCCTGCTTGACCAGAATTTTGCCTTGGAACACGCCGGTCGCACCGTTCGACAGCACCTTCTTGAACACCTGACGGCTTTCGCAGTTCACGGCGTCATGAGTGATAAAGATGGTGTCGTCCTGATGCACGTCCTTGCCGTCGGCCATCAGCGCGCCTGCCACGTGGGCAATCGCGTCGTCGCCGGTCAGCTCCATGATGCACTCGTTGCGGGTCATCTTGCCGTTCGGGGTCAGGGTGAACGACTTGAAGGTGCTCTCGGTTCCCAGACGCGCGAACATGTGGGTCACCAGCTGGCGTTCCTGATCGCGGCCCTGGCTGCGCACATGGTGGAAGGCTGCGGTGTCCGCAATCGCCACTTCGGTCACAGTGTTAGCGCGGGCACCAGCGGCACCGGTCTCCAGCAGGGTCACAGATGCGCCCTCTTCAACCTTGATCACGTGGTGCAGAACCGCGTCCGAGGTGTCAGAGTTGCGCTCGTAGACAACGTGGATCGGCTTGGCCGCCGCGCCAGTGGCACGGATCACCAGACCGTCGGTCGCATAAGCCGTGTTCAGAGCCGCGAGCGGACGCTCAACAGGGTCTTGGCCAGCGGTTTCCAGCGCGCCGTAGATGTCCTTGGCCCAGTGGATGTCGGCCTGCGCGGCATCGGCCAAGCGGCTGATTTCCACGCCGTCCAGCGTCAGATCGTCGGACGCATCGGTATCAAAGGCGCCATCACGGAAGACAACGGTCAGAACGTCCACGCCCTCGAACACCTGCGTGCCGGCATCATCGGCCACCGCCGCAGCAACAGGTTCAGCAGAGGTGAACGCGTCGGGGCGGGTGTATTTCCAGTATTCGTCGCGGCGAATGGGCAGACCCATCGCGTCCAGACGGCCAGCGGCATCTTTGCGGGCAGCGGTGATCCACTCGCCGCCTTCGGGCATCGACAAGGCGGGCTGGCGCGCGGCCAGAGCGTCCTGCTTCTGCTGCTTCAGCTGTGCTCGTTTGATCGCCATTACGCGTTCTCCGCCAGCAGGTCTGCGTAGCCGTTCTTTTCAACTTCCAGAGCCAGCTCGGGGCCACCGGTCTTGATGATGCGGCCATCTGCCATGATGTGCACGACATCAGGTACGATGTGGTCCAGCAAACGCTGGTAGTGGGTGATCACGAGGAACGAGCGGCCTTCGTCGCGCAGGGCGTTCACACCGTCCGACACCAGCTTCATGGCGTCCACGTCCAGACCCGAGTCGGTCTCGTCGAGGATGCACATCTTGGGCTCCAGAACTGCCATCTGCAGGATCTCGTTGCGCTTTTTCTCGCCGCCCGAGAAACCCATGTTCACAGGGCGCTTCAGCATGTCGGCGTCGATCTTCAGCGACTTTGCTTTTTCACGGACCATCTTCAGGAAGTCGGTCGCCGACATTTCCTCTTCGCCGCGCGCCTTGCGCTGTGCGTTCAGAGCGGTGCGCAGGAAAGTCATGTTCGACACGCCGGGGATTTCCACGGGGTACTGGAACGCCAGGAACAGGCCTTCGGCGGCGCGCTCTTCGGTTTCGGCTTCCAGCAGATCAAAGCCATCCATGGTGGCCGAACCGTCGGTCACTTCGTAGCCATCGCGGCCCGACAGAACGTAGCTCAGGGTCGATTTACCCGAGCCGTTGGGGCCCATGATCGCGTGGACCTTGCCGGTTTCGACAGTCAGGTCCAGACCCTTCAAGATCTGCTTGTCCTCGTCTTCAAGTTTGACGTGCAGGTTTTTGATTTCCAGCATATTTTCGTTCCTTTTCAGGTCAGATCAGCCCAGCACCACGGCGGTGCCCGAGGCCGAGACCATCAGCATGTTGTTGATTACTTCGTAGTCCAGATCGACGCCGACAACGGCGGTCGCGCCCACGGCGGCGGCGCGCTCTTCCAGCTCTTTCAGAGCGGTTTCGCGGGCCTCGGCGAGGCTTGCCTCATAGGCCCCTGACCGCCCCCCGATGATGTCAGTGATGCCCGCGAACAGATCGCGGAACACGTTGGCACCCAGAATAGCCTCGCCCGTGACGATGCCACGGTATTCTGCGATCTGGTACCCTTCGACAGTGGGGGTGGTGGTGACGATCATTGGACGTTCCTTTGTGGGATGCGAAGGGGGCAACATGCCCCCACCAGATTAACCGACAGAGCCTTCGAGAGAGATGGCCACCAGCTGCTGCGCTTCCATGGCGAATTCCATGGGCAGAGCCTGAAGCACCTCTTTGCAGAAGCCATTCACCACGAGGGCGACGGCCTCTTCCTCGTCCATGCCGCGCTGGCGGCAGTAGAACAGCTGGTCATCGTCCACCTTCGAGGTGGTCGCCTCGTGCTCGACGCGGGCCGAGTTGTTGCGAACCTCGATGTAGGGAACCGTGTGCGCGCCGCACTGATCACCGATCAGAAGGCTGTCACACTGGGTGTAGTTCCGGCCATTCTTGGCTTTGGGGTGCATGGTGACCGCACCGCGATATGTGTTCTGCGCTTTGCCCGCACTGATCCCTTTGGAGACGATCCGCGACTTGGTGTCTTTGCCAAGGTGGATCATCTTGGTGCCGGTGTCGGCCTGCTGCATGTTGTTCGCAATGGCGATCGAGTAGAACTCGCCTTGGCTTTCGTTGCCGCGCAGGATGCAGGACGGGTATTTCCACGTCACAGCCGAGCCGGTTTCCACCTGAGTCCACATGATCTTGGCGCGATCGCCACGGCAATCGGCGCGCTTGGTCACGAAGTTATAGATGCCGCCCTTGCCCTCTTCATCACCGGGGAACCAGTTCTGAACAGTCGAGTATTTCACCTCGGCGTCTTCTTCGATGATGATCTCAACCACTGCGGCGTGCAGCTGCGCGGTGTCACGCTGAGGGGCAGTACAGCCCTCAAGGTAGGACACGTACGAGCCTTTGTCCGCGATGATCAGGGTACGCTCGAACTGGCCGGTGTTTTCCGCGTTGATGCGGAAATAGGTGGACAATTCCATGGGGCAGCGGACGCCCGGCGGAATATACACGAACGAGCCATCCGAGAAGACCGCGCTGTTCAGCGTCGCATAGAAGTTGTCCGACGCAGGCACGACGCTGCCCAGATACTTCTTGACCAACTCGGGGTGCTCTTTGATCGCTTCGGAGATCGAGCAAAAGATCACGCCCGCCTTCTTCAGTTCGGCTTGGAATGTGGTCCCGACCGAAACCGAGTCAAACACCGCATCCACAGCGACCTTGCGCCCTTCGGCGGGCATATCCTCGGCCCCTTCGACACCGGCAAGGATCATCTGTTCCTTCAGCGGAATACCCAGCTTTTCGTAGGTGGCCAGCAGCTTGGGATCGACCTCGTCCAGCGACTTCGGCTTCGTCTCAAAGCTCTTGGGACGCGCGTAGTAGTACTGTTCCTGAAAGTCGATCTCGGGATAGGTGACCATCGCCCAATCGGGCTCTTCCATCTGCTCCCAACGCTCGAACGCGGACAGACGCCATTCGGTCATCCACTCCGGCTCGCCGTTCTTTTCCGAGATCAGACGCACGATATCAGGGTTCACGCCCTTGGGCGCGTATTCCATCTCGATGTCAGTGTCCCACCCGTACTTATAGGTGCCACCCATTGCGCGGACGGTTTCAACCGTTTCCCGATCCACGCCGTCGCGAATTTCGTCATCCAAGGTTGCCATTGGCGTCCCTCCTGTTCACATCTCGCTCACGCCCCACGGGCGCGAAATTTCTTGAACTGCTTGCGCCAAGCATCGGCAAAGCGCAGCACGTCCTCTTCCGTCACGTTCGGCCCCAAGCTGATGCGGATCGCTCCGCTGGCTGTGGCCTCATCAAATCCCATGGCGGTCAAGACGCGGCTGGCGCGCACTTTCCCGCTGGAGCAAGCAGACCCGGCGCTGATCGCAAAACCGGCCAGATCCATCTGCATCACTTGCGTCTCACCCTTCCATCCGGGCACCGCCACCACTGTGGTGTTCGGCAAGCGTTCAGCGCCTTTCCCGACAAAAATAGGCAAGTCCGAGTCATCTTCCAGAGCGTTTTCTAGAATATTTCTAATTTCCGCAACCCGTTCCCAAACGCCATCCGCCAGATCGCGGGCCGCAGCCTGTGCGGCCGCCCCAAAACCGACCATCCCGATGACATTTTCAGTCCCCGAACGACGGCCCATTTCCTGACCGCCCCCTTTGATGCGGCTCTCCACATCCAGGCCGCGCCGCAAGACCAAAGCCCCAATGCCCTTTGGCCCACCAAGCTTGTGCGCGGACACCAGCCCCATCTGCGCCCCGCTCCAATTGAATGCGAACGGCACCTTGCCAAAGGCTTGCGTCATATCGCTAACCGCCAGCCCTTCTGGCAATTTCTGCAAGACACCGGTTTCACTGTTGGCGAGCTGCAAAGACGCCCCAGCGGGGTTCTCAACAGTCACACGCCCCAGAGAGTCCACCGGCAACTCATCCGTAACCCACGCTGACACAGCGTCATGCTCGACCGCAGCCCCCTGCAGCCCGCGCCCTGCGCAGGCCAGAGCTGCCGCCTCTGTCGCGCCAGAGGTAAAGACAACATCTGCCCCCTCTGCCCCCAGCGCCTCTGCAACTTGCGCCCGCGCCGTCTCAACCAACGACTTCGCAGCACGCCCCTCGGCATGCACGCTGGAGGGATTGCCCACCACATCCATGGCCGCAATCATTGCCGCCTTGGCCTCCGCCCGCAAAGGCGTGGTCGCATTCCAATCCAGATAAACGCGCTTCACAGCACAGGTCCTTCTTTTTGCTCAAAATACTCCGGGGGAGTCGCGCAGCGACGGGGGCAGCGCCCCCACCCACGCTTCATTCATCCACCACAGCAAACAGGCTCGGCACCGCCGGACAGGGCGCCAACTGGTTCTTGATCACGTCCTTCAAACTCGCCTGATGCAAGAAGACATAAACGTGGGCACTCAGCCCCTCCCAAAGCCGGTTGGACAGCGATTGCGCCCGCGAGCCGGACAACCCACCAGAGGCCCCTGCCCCTTTGTGCATGGCGCTCACAGTTTCGTCGACGGCGCCCAAAATCTCGGACACACGGATCTCTGCCGAGGGACGCGCCAGACGATATCCACCACCCGGGCCGCGCACGGATTCAACCAAGCCGCTCCGGCGCAGCTTTACAAAGAGTTGCTCCAGATAGGGCAGCGAGATGTCCTGACGCTTCGAGATTTCACCCAATGTCACCAGGTGGTCTTCGGGCTGCAGAGCCAGATCCACCAGTGCAACCATTGCGTAACGACCTTTGGTACTCAGTTTCATTTCGTCCCCCCGACGGCGAATAGATTGACGTTCGCGCCCGCAAGCCCTAAATCGCTTACACCTTCCCGTCCACACCGACGGTAATTTAGAATCCTTCTAAGGTGGCTGATCGTTTTCGTCAAGAATTCGCCGCCCAATTTGTTCAGGAGAGCGCCAAGTACATGCCCGAGGTCATTTTTCCAGGACCCGAAGGCCGCCTCGAAGGCCGCTATCACCCCCAAAAAGACCGTGACGCCCCGATTGCCATCGTGCTTCATCCTCACCCGCAATTCGGCGGGACGATGAACAACAAGGTCGTCTACAACCTGCACTATGCGTTCTACAACATGGGCTTCACCGTGTTGCGGTTCAACTTCCGTGGCGTCGGCCGCAGCCAGGGCGAATACGACCAGGGCGTAGGCGAGTTGTCGGATGCGGCATCGGCGCTGGACTACCTGCAGTCGATGAACTCCAACTCCAAGCATTGCTGGGTCGCCGGCTTCAGCTTTGGCGCTTGGATTGGCATGCAGCTTCTGATGCGCCGCCCCGAGATCACAGGCTTTGTCTCTGTTGCGCCGCCGGCGAACATGTACGACTTCAGCTTCTTGGCGCCCTGCCCCAGCTCTGGCCTGATCATCAACGGCGGCGCTGACCGTGTTGCGCCGCCTGCGGACACCGTTTCGCTGGTCAAAAAGCTCCAAGAGCAAAAAGGCATCACGATCACCCACGAGGAAATGCCCGGTGCCGGTCACTTCTTCGAGGAGCCGAACATGGAGCCGATGATCGACACTGTGTCGACTTATGTGAAGCGTCGCCTGACCGAGAACAGCCGCTAAGTCATGGGGATCACCGAAGATCTGGCCGACAAGCTGGCACAAGACGTGATCGCTGCCATGGAAAAGCTTGGCGATGATCGCCTGCCGGACGAGGTTGCCGATGTGATCGGCGCCACCTCTCCCACCACCGAAGAGGCCTTCCGCACCGCTGTGCGCGTGCGGATCGCCGAGCAACGGGCCCGCAAATTCCTTGCCTCCAAACTCGGCGAGGAAGAAGCGTGAGCGCAGATCGGATTTCGGCCCAACTCGCCTTTTTGACAGAGGCGGATCGGCTGAAATCCATCGACCGCGCGACCACCCTGTGCGACGCATCGCGCCGCGAGAATTCTGCAGAACACAGCTGGCACATCGCGCTGTATGCGCTGACCATGGCCGAGCACGCTTCGCGCCCCGTCAACGTGGGCCGCGTGATCCAGATGCTCTTGCTCCATGATCTTGTCGAGATTGATGCTGGCGACGCGCCGATCCACGGCAGTCCTGACCCCGACCTGCAAGCCGTCAAGGAACAGGCCGCCGCCGACCGCATTTTTGGCCTGCTGCCTGCTGACCAGCGCGATGCCTTCCGCGCGATTTGGGAGGAATTCGAGGCCGCCGAAACCGATGACGCGATCTTTGCCAAATCCATCGATCGCGTGCAGCCCGTGATCGCGAACCTTGAAACAGGCGGCGGCACGTGGCCCGAATACAACGTCACCCCAGAGCAGCTGGAAACCCGCGTTGGCGTCAAAGTCAAACGCGGCGCTCCTGCCATCTGGCAGGCGCTGAAGGCACGCATCGACCACTGGTTCGCTGAAAACACAGGCTAGCGCCTGCCGCACTGCGGCTTTGCGTGCGCAGCATATAGACAGGTCAGTATCTCTGCCCTATATTGGAGGCCATGCCAGCCTCCTATCATATCCCGCTGTCCCGTCAGAAACACTCGCTGATCGAGGACGTCCAAGGCCTATCCATCGGCCTGATCACCACGTCGATCGGCCTGACATTCCTGACCTCGCTTGGCTTTATCACAGGCCAAACAGCGGGCTTGGCGTTGATCATCAGCTACCTGACCGACATCAGCTTTAGTTGGGTCTTCTGGACGATCAACATCCCCTTTTACATCGTGGCGTGGTTCTACATGGGCCCCGAATTCACGATCAAATCCGCGATCAGCGTGACACTGCTATCGGTGCTTATGGCGGTTGTGCCGGGCCTCATGCCCTTTGGCGGATTGAACCCGTGGTTCGGGACTGTGGCATTTGGCGTTCTGACCGGATTTGGCTTGCTGGGTGTCTTCCGTCACAAATCATCGCTCGGCGGGCTAGGAGTTGTGGCTTTGATGGCCCAAGAGTTTCTGAACATCCGCGCGGGCTATGTGCAACTGGGGTTCGACGCGATCCTGTTTGCGGTTGCGTTTTTCTTGTTTGACCCGCGTATCGTGCTGTTTTCGCTGTTCGGCGCTGTCATCCTGAACGGCGTTATTGCCTTTAATCACCGGCGCGACCGTTATATCGCGGACTGAAATTTGATCCAAAAGACAGAGACGATGCGCCATGGCAGAGCCACATCACTCGATTAACCACACCCTCGCCGAAGATGCCCAAGCCTTTGCGCTGGGAACAACCATGTGTTCGCTCGGGCTTTTGATCCTGACCAATCTGGGGCTGATCACGGGACAAACGGCGGGCCTTGCCGTCTTGCTGAGTTACCTGACTGGCATTAAGTTCGGGGTGCTCTTCTTTTTGGTAAACATTCCGTTCTACATCCTTGCCTACATGCGGATGGGCACACGCTTCACGATCAAGACGTTCATCGCGGTGGCCCTTTTGTCGGTCATTGCCGACCAACTGCCCAACTTCGTCAAATTCAGCGAGATTGAACCACTGGTGGGCACCTTGATCATGGCGGGCGTGACGGGGTTGGGACTGATGGTCCTGTTCCGGCATGGCGCGTCCCTTGGCGGGGTCGGCGTTCTGGCGCTGTACCTGCAGGACAAAACCGGCTTTCGTGCGGGCCACACGCAGCTGATTTTTGACGCCTGCCTCTTTACGGTGGCGTTCTTTGTGCTGCCGCTGCCGATGGTTCTTTATAGCCTGCTTGGCGCGGTGATCGTGAACCTGATTATCGCCACCAATCACCGCAAAGACCGCTACGTCGCGCTCTAGGCAACCTTGTGCGCCCGGTGCAGATCGGGCGCAAAGCACGACCGTTCGACCCCGTCCGCGCTAAAGCGCATCCAGCAGCCGGGCGGAACCTCAACCCAATCGGTTTCATCGGTTTCCAAAGGCTCCGACACCACAGCCCAACCGTTCCGCGTGTCGCTCCAGCGGTAGTACAGCGACGGCGCCTGAGCGTCCGATGCATAGCGCACCGCATACAGGCTCTGCCCATCCGACAACGCAGCCGCCAGCCGCATGTGGGGCGTCGCGCCCTTTTCCTCGGACAGAATTTGCAGACGAGCGGCCGCGCGGAGCATCGCACCATGGGGGTCGGCATCCAGACCCTCATCCAAGGCAATCAGGAACAGCGCCTCGCTGTCCGTAGCCCCCTTGCGGCTGTCATAGAGCGCGTTCGAGATCATCATATCCGCGTCCTTGCGGATCATGCCAAAGCCCCCAACCTGACCGTTGTGCATAAAGCTCCATTTGCCCACGGCGAACGGGTGACAGTTGTTGTGGCTGGTCGCGGTACCTGTCGAGGCCCGCACGTGCGCCATGAACAGCCCCGACTTCACCTGATAGGCCAGCGACCGCAGATTCGGGTCCGACCACGCGGGGTGCACATCGCGATACAGGCCCGGCTCTTCGCGGTCCCCGTACCACGCCAGCCCGAAGCCATCCGCATTAATCGCAGTCTGACACTCGGTCGCACATTGGGACTGGTGGACGAGCGAATGCTTGGGGTCTGTCACGACCTCGGACAGGAAAATCGGCGCTCCGATATAGGCGGCCCAACGGCACATTGGCGTGTCCTCGATCTGTGGCGAATGCTGTGTTGCGGCATGCAATCTACAGGCCAGTTCACACGGGGACAAGCAGCACCAAAGACCCCCGCCCTGATCCTATCCCTTTTACACATTCCAATCGCGGCGGCCTTATGGACAAGCCCCCTTTGCGTGGGTAGACATTCGTGACGCTTGGCCCACGCCAGAACGAAAGAGACGACATGCCTTCGCTGAACGATATCCGATCGACCTTCCTCGACTACTTTGCCAAGCAGGGACACGAGGTTGTGCCCTCTTCGCCCTTGGTTCCGCGCAACGACCCCACCCTGATGTTCACCAACTCGGGCATGGTACAGTTTAAGAACTGCTTCACCGGTGTCGAAACCCGCGACTACAAGCGCGCGACCACATCGCAGAAATGCGTACGTGCAGGCGGCAAACACAACGATCTGGACAACGTCGGCTATACGGCCCGTCACCACACGTTCTTTGAAATGCTGGGGAACTTCAGCTTTGGTGATTACTTCAAAAACGAAGCGATCCCCTTTGCTTACGAGCTGATCACCAAAGAGTTCGACATCGACAAGACGCGCCTGCTGGCCACCGTCTATCACACCGATGACGAAGCCTTCGAGATCTGGAAAAAGGTCGGCATTCCCGAAGACCGCATCATCCGTATCGCGACCTCTGACAACTTCTGGCAAATGGGGCCGACCGGTCCCTGCGGCCCCTGCACCGAGATTTTCTACGACCACGGCGACCACATCTGGGGTGGCCCTCCGGGCTCGCCCGAAGAGGACGGCGACCGCTTCATCGAAATCTGGAACGTCGTTTTCATGCAGAACGAGCAGTTCGAAGACGGCTCGATGAAGGCGCTGGACATGCAGTCCATCGACACCGGCATGGGTCTGGAGCGCATTGGCGCCCTGCTGCAAGGCAAGCACGACAACTACGACACCGACCTGATGCGCAGCCTGATCGAGGCTAGCGCCGAAGTCACCGATGGCGCCCCTGATGGCGAGGGCAACGTGCACCACCGCGTGATCGCGGACCACCTGCGTTCGACATCGTTCCTGATTGCCGATGGCGTCATGCCCTCGAACGAAGGCCGTGGTTACGTGCTGCGTCGCATCATGCGCCGCGCGATGCGCCACGCGCACCTCTTGGGTGCCAAGGACCCCGTGATGCACAAGCTGGTGCCCGCGTTGGTCCGCCAGATGGGTGCCGCCTACCCCGAGCTGGGGCAGGCTCAGGCATTGATCGAAGAAACGCTGGAGCTGGAAGGCAAGCGCTTTGTCACCACGCTAGACCGCGGCTTGAAACTGCTGTCGGACGAAGTGGCCGGCCTGCCAGAGGGCGCACCTCTGCCCGGCGAAGCGGCATTCAAGCTCTACGACACCTACGGCTTCCCGCTCGACCTGACGCAGGACGCCCTGCGGGAGCAGGATCGCACTGTGGACACCGACGGCTTCGATGCCGCCATGGCCGAGCAAAAGGCCAAAGCCCGCGCGGCATGGTCCGGTTCGGGCGAAGCGGCGGACGCGACCATCTGGTTCGACATCGCGGACGACAAAGGCACCACCGACTTCCTCGGCTACGACACCGAGACCGCCGAAGGTCAGGTTGTTGCGCTGGTCAAAGACGGCGCTCAGGTGGACAGCCTGTCGGCTGGCGACACCGGCCAGATAGTCCTGAACCAAACACCCTTCTACGCCGAAAGCGGCGGCCAGATCGGCGACACCGGTGAGATCACGGTTGAAGGCGGCAAAGCCCGCGTCACCGACACCAAGAAAACCGCTGGCGTCTTCATCCACTTCGTCGAAGTGACCGAAGGCAAGATCGACCGTGGCCAAGGCGCGCAGCTTGAGGTGGACCACGAGCGTCGTGGCGCGATCCGCTCCAGCCACTCGGCCACCCACCTCTTGAACGAGGCTCTGCGCCGTGCGCTTGGCGATCACGTGGCACAGCGCGGCTCTTTGAACGCAGAGGACCGTCTGCGTTTCGACTTCAGCCATGCCAAGCCGCTGACCGCCGAAGAGCTGGCCCAAGTCGACGCAGAGGTGAACGAGTTCATCCGACAGAACACCAAAGTCGAAACCCGCATCATGACCCCTGACGATGCCCGCGGCCTTGGCGCGCAGGCTCTGTTCGGCGAAAAGTACGGCGACGAGGTCCGCGTTGTCTCCATGGGCACCCTGCCCGGATCAGGCAAAGGGATGGACGGCGAAACCTACTCGCTCGAACTCTGCGGCGGCACCCACGTGCGCCAGCTGGGTGAGATCGGTCTGTATTTGACCCTGTCCGACAGCGCCTCCAGCTCTGGCGTCCGCCGGATTGAGGCTCTGACCGGTCAGGCCGCGCTGAACTATCTGCGCGAGCAGGCAGAGCGCGTGTCGGAACTGTCGGGCGCCTTGAAAACCCAGCCCGCCGATCTGGTGGGCCGCGTTCAGGGCCTGATGGACGAGCGCAAGAAACTGGAGAACGAAGTTGCCCAACTGCGCCGTGAACTGGCCATGTCGGGCGGCGGTCAGGCCGAAGCCAAGGCGGAGGACGTGAACGGTGTTCCCTTCCTTGCTCAGGTTCTGTCGGGCGTGACAGGCAAGGACCTGCCTTCCTTGATCGACGCACACAAAGAGAAACTGGGCAGCGCCGCCATCCTGCTGATCGCCGAAGCGGACGGCAAAGTCGCCGTAGCCGCTGGCGTGACCAAGGATCTCACCGACAAAGTCAGCGCGGTTGATCTGGTCAAAGCGGCTGTTGTCGAATTGGGTGGCAAAGGCGGCGGTGGCCGTCCCGACATGGCCCAGGGCGGCGCCAAAGACGCTAGCAATGCAGACGGCGCGATCGCCGCTGCCAAAGCCGCCATCGGAGGATAAACCATGTCTGCCCTCTGGATTGCCCACGTGCACGTCACCGACGCAGACGCCTATGGCAAATATGCCAAGGGCGCAGGCGTCGCCATCGCCGCCCACGGGGGCAAGTTCCTTGCTCGGGGCGGCGACTACCATACGCTAGAAGGGGCCGAGCGCGAGCGCCATGTGGTCGCGCAGTTCCCGTCGAAACAGGCGGCCATCGACTGCTACCATTCCGATGAATACCAGGCTGCTTTGGCACACGCCAAAGGCGCTGCAGAACGCGATCTGGTGATCGTCGAACTGACAGAATAATCGGATGACTTGGCCGCTTCGGCGGCCAGCCCTAAAAAAAAGGCCCCGAGGTGATCCTCGGGGCCTTTGCTTTTTTAGGCTTGTTTCGCCATCCGCTTACGCTCGTGCGGATCAAGATAGCGCTTGCGCAGACGGACCTTGTTTGGGGTCACTTCGACGAGCTCATCGTTGTCAATGTAGGCAATCGCTTCTTCCAGCGACAGAGTGACCGGAGTGGTCAGGCGAACCGCTTCGTCAGTGCCCGAAGCACGCACGTTGGTCAGCTTCTTACCCTTTAGCGGGTTCACTTCCAGATCATTTTCACGGCTGTGCTCGCCGATGATCATGCCAGTGTACACTTCTTCTTGCGCACCGATGAACATCTTGCCGCGGTCCTCGAGGTTCCACAGCGCGAACGCGACCGATTGACCATTCTCCATCGAGATCAGAACGCCAGCACGGCGACCGGGGATTGCGCCTTTGTGCGGTGCCCACTCGTGGAACACACGGTTCATCACGCCGGTACCGCGGGTGTCGGTCAGGAATTCGCCGTGGTAACCGATCAGGCCGCGCGACGGAACGTGCGCGATGATACGGGTTTTGCCGGTGCCGGCGGGCTTCATCTCGACCAGTTCGCCCTTGCGGTTGCCGGTGATTTTTTCGATGACAGCACCCGAGTAGTCATCATCCACGTCGATGGTGACTTCTTCGATCGGCTCCATGCGAACGCCGTTCTCTTCGCGGAACAGCACCTGCGGACGCGAGATCGACAGCTCGAACCCTTCGCGGCGCATGTTCTCGATCAGAACGCCCATCTGAAGTTCGCCGCGACCGGCAACTTCGAACGCGTCTCCACCGGGAGTGTCGGTGATCTGGATCGCGACGTTTGACTCGGCTTCTTTCATCAGGCGGTCACGAATGACGCGGCTCTGGACCTTTTTACCATCGCGGCCCGCCAGCGGGCTGTCGTTGATGCCAAAGGTCACGGTTATGGTCGGCGGGTCGATCGGCTGTGCGGGCAGAGGCTCGTTCACCGACGGGGCTACAAGCGAATCCGCAACAGTCGCTTTGGTCATACCCGAGATGGTCACGATGTCACCAGCAACGGCTTCGTCGATGGGCTGCTGGCCCAAACCACGGAACGCGAGGATTTTCGCAACGCGGAAGTTTTCGATCAGATCGCCGGTGCGCGACAGCGCCTTCAGGCTGTCACCGGTTTTCAGGGTGCCGGATTCGACGCGGCCGGTCAGAATGCGGCCCAAGAAGTTATCGCTGCCGAGCGTAGTCGCCAGCATCTGGAAAGGCTCACCCGCCTTTTCCTGCTGCTTGGGCGACGGCACGTGATCTACGATCAGATCAAAAAGAGCGTGCAGGTTCTCGCGGGGACCATCCAGCTCCATGTCACACCAGCCAGCGCGGCCCGACGCGTACATGGTCGGGAAGTCCAGCTGCTCTTCGTTTGCACCGAGGTTGGCAAACAGGTCGAAGCATTCGTCCAACGCGCGGTCAGGTTCGCCATCGGGCTTGTCGACTTTGTTCACCACTACGATGGGGCGCAGACCCAGAGCCAGAGCCTTGGAGGTCACAAATTTGGTCTGAGGCATCGGGCCTTCGGCCGCGTCCACCAGCAGAACCACACCGTCTACCATGCTCAGGATACGCTCGACCTCGCCACCGAAGTCGGCATGACCGGGAGTGTCCACGATGTTGATGCGCGTTCCGTTCCATTCGACACTGGTCGCTTTGGCAAGGATGGTGATCCCGCGCTCGCGTTCCAGGTCGTTGCTGTCCATGGCACGTTCGTCCACGGCTTGGTTTTCACGGAAGGCGCCCGATTGTTTGAGAAGCGCATCGACCAGCGTGGTTTTACCGTGGTCAACGTGCGCGATGATCGCGATATTGCGAAGATCCATGAGTTCAGCCTTTTCCTATTCCCGCGCGGGTTACCGCGCAGGCGCAGAAAAAGCCAGAAGTAAAGCGGCCCGAGAGCCGCTTCTTTTGTAACTGTGTCGAAATCAGTCGTCCGAGATGACGTCGTCGCCGCCCTCTCCTTCGAAGGAGAAATCGAGCCCGTGGGCGGCGCGGATCTTATCCTCGATCTCGTCCGCGATTGACGGGTTCTCCTTGAGGAAGTTCTTGGCGTTCTCGCGGCCCTGCCCGATCCGTTCATCCCCATAAGAGAACCACGAGCCGGATTTATTCACCACGCCAGCTTTGACACCCAAATCAAGGAGTTCGCCGTTCTTCGAGATGCCTTCGCCATACATGATGTCGAACTCGACCTGCTTGAAGGGCGGTGCGACTTTATTCTTCACGACCTTCACGCGGGTCGCGTTACCGACGACCTCATCACGGTCCTTCAGCGCGCCAATGCGGCGAATATCCAGACGAACCGAGCTATAGAACTTCAGCGCGTTACCACCGGTGGTGGTTTCGGGGCTTCCGAACATCACACCAATTTTCATGCGGATCTGGTTAATAAAGATCACGGTGCACTTTGATCGGTTGATCGAGCCGGTCAGCTTGCGCATCGCTTGGCTCATCAGGCGGGCTTGAACGCCCACGCTCGAATCACCCATGTCACCTTCGAGTTCGCTTTTGGGTGTCAGGGCCGCGACCGAGTCGACGACGACCATGTTGACCGCGCCCGACCGCACGAGCGTATCGGTGATTTCCAACGCCTGCTCACCTGTGTCGGGCTGCGAGATCAGCAGCTCGTCTAGGTTCACACCCAGCTTTTTCGCGTATTGGGGGTCCAGTGCATGTTCCGCGTCAACAAATGCGCAGACGCCACCCTTTTTCTGCTCTTCTGCAATGCAGTGCAGGGTCAAAGTGGTTTTACCAGAGCTTTCAGGACCATAGATTTCGATGATCCGGCCCTTGGGCAGGCCGCCGATGCCAAGCGCGATATCGAGCCCCAGCGATCCGGTCGATGTTGCCTCGATCTCGCCCATGGGGTTGTTCTGCCCCAGCTTCATGATCGAGCCCTTGCCGAACTGACGTTCGATTTGCGCCAAAGCGCTATCCAGCGCCTTTTGCTTGTCTGCCTGTGATTTGCTGTCCATGCTCAAAAGATCTGCCATTGCCATTGTCGCTATCCTTATTCCACACCCTGACACGGGCGGCAATCGTTGCGATGTTCCCGTCTTGTTCACATATTGGACCAAAAAGAGAACATTGCAAGAGAAAGGTGATGGAAATAAGTTCGGGCATCTCGGTTAATGCCGCGTTATCATGCGGACAAATTCTGGAAGAGGTGCCCCCATGTTGGTGTTTTGGAAGCAAAATCTGGCAATCTTGTCCGTGCCAAAAACAGGTACGACAGCGCTTGAGGCAGCCTTGTCACCACATGCGGATATCGTGATCTCGAACCCGCCGGAATTGAAACACTTGCCTGTCTATCGGTACACCCGATTCATGGAAAAAATGTTCGACAAAGCCACGGGCCGCACACCCGAAACTGTGGCCGTCGTACGCGAGCCGATCGACTGGCTTGGGAGTTGGTACAGGTATCGCCAGCGACCCGAATTGCAGGGCCGTCCAAATTCCACATCGGATGTCGCGTTCGACGATTTCGTATTGGAATACACCAAAGGCAAGCCTGCCCCGTTTGCCAATGTCGGCTCTCAGGCGCGGTTCCTTGCTGGCGAAGAAGGCAGGATTTGCGGGGTCACGCACTTGTTCCGCTATAACCGGTTAGACAAACTCTATGACTTTCTACAGGACCGCTTGGGACGCGAGATCACAACGGAGCGCATGAACGTTTCACCCGCTGGTCAGTTGACGTTATCCGCCGAGGTCGCAGAGCACTTGCGGCGTAAATGTCCGCAGGAATTCGAACTCTACGACAGCGTGAAGTAGGCGTCAGGCCGCCTGCTCTCCCATCTGCGCCTGAACTGTGGCAGTCAGATCGGTGAGTGAGAAGGGTTTTGGCAAAAAGACCGAGTTCGCGATAACCTTCTTGGCGTCCTCGAAGGTTTCCTCTGCGTAGCCCGACACAAACACCACAGGGATGTCGGGACGGTTGGCTAGCGCCTCGGCAACCCAGGTTGGCCCGTCTTTGCCCGGCATAATCACGTCGGTGACGACCACATCCACATGAAATCCAGCCTCCGAGAAACGTTCCAGCGCTTCCTCACCCGACGCGGCCTCGATGACCTCGTATCCGCGCATCTGCAAAGCACGTGTCGCGAAGGCGCGCACGGGTGCCTCGTCTTCGACGAGAAGAACACGACCCTCGCCATGACGAAGGCGGACGGGTTCCGCCGGTGTAATCGCAACGATCTGTTCACTTTGATCCACAGGAAAGAGCAGATCAAAGCGCGTGCCACGCCCCGGTGCACTGGTCAAAAAGATATAGCCCCCGCTTTGCTTGACGATACCATAAGCCGTTGAAAGTCCTAGGCCGGTCCCCTCTCCCGCCTTTTTCGACGTAAAGAACGGCTCGAACACCTTGTGTTGATGTTCAAAGGGAATCCCGACCCCGTCGTCTTCGACCGAGATCACGATGTAGCTGCCCGCCGGAATTTGAGCGCGGTCGCGCATCACTGGAAAGTCGTACTGGCATTCACTGGACTCGATGCGAATTTCGCCTCCGTCGGGCATCGCATCTCTGGCATTCACAACCAGGTTCATCAGAACCTGTTCCAGTTGCCGCTTGTCTGCGCGGATCGGCAAACGCGCTGCTTGTTGCGAGAAGTTAAGGTTCACCTTTTCACCCACGAGCCGGTTCAAAAGGTGGGTCAGCTCCGACAAAGTCGCACCCACATCCAGTTGCTCTGGGTTCAAAGTCTGTTTGCGCGAAAATGCCAGCAGCTGACCGACCAAAGCCGCCGCACGGTTGGCGTTTTGGGCAATCTGGATCAGATCAGCATACTCTGGGTCCTGCGGTTCGTGGCGCAAGAGCAGCAAATCACAGTGCCCCGAAATCGCAGTGAGCAAATTGTTAAAGTCATGGGCCACCCCGCCCGCGAGTTGACCCACAGCTTGCATCTTTTGCGTCTGAGCGAACTTTGCCTCCAGCGCTTTAAGATCCGTTGCATCGGTCAACAGAACCATAACGCGTGATTTGTCCTGACCATCCCGCTGCGGCGAAAGGGTGACCTGAACATAGCGTTCACGCTCTTGCTCCAAGAGGCGCATAAACTCAGTTTGTCCAACGGCCTGCCCGTTTGCGACTTGCTGCAACCACTCACTCAGCGATCGCCCCAACCCTTCGAGCACACCAGAAAGATGCGCGGGCAGCGAGCGCGGCGTCGCGGTATCGCCATACAGAAGCCGGCGGGCCGCTCGGTTTGCGGACAGGAGTGCGCCGTCTGGACTGCAGCTAAGTATTGCCACAGGCAGGTGTTCGATATCCGGCTGCTCAAGACGCTGGACCGTCGCAGGAGGCGGGGCCAACATGATCTCGCGGCGACCGTTTTCGCGCGACAGATCGACGACCAGATACTCCTTGATCCCGCGCGGACTGCGCAGGGACACCATCTTGCCATGCTCAAGCGGCGGATCAAGAAATACGTCGCGCACATTGCGCCGGCTGCCAGAAAGCACATCGCGTAGTGCAGAGTTCATCCACAAGATCGCCCCGTTCCGACCAAGAGCCAAGCGCAGATGGTGGTGATCGTCCTCTGGCGCAGGGTGCTCCTCGGGCACGGTGCGGTTGCACAGGGTCCACAAAACCCGCTCCCCTTCGAGCGGCGTCAATGTCATCGAGAAAGCGTCATGCGCCAGAGCGCAGACACCATGGGATCTGCGCCCCAACAGACAGTCAGCCAGCAGGTCTCTGGCCTTTTGCGCATCCTCTTGTAGGCTTGGAAAGATCGCACAACCAATGTCTGCCCCGGGCAGAAGGTCAGATACCCCTGGGCCGACCTGCAAAACGTTACCATCCACATCCGTGATCAAAGCGGGACAAGGAAATGCATCCAGCAGCATCTCAAAGCGTTGAGTCATCTTCCGTACGTGCCGCGGCCGGCTGAGACGCAGCACCAAAGCAAACGTCAGCCCCGTAATCCCAAGCAACATGAGGGTCGTCCCGACCAGCGCCATCGTTGACATCTCAGGCACCAGAGAAAGCGCAGCGCCTACCCCGAGCAGGAAAACACCAAGCACCAAAGCCGCTACAGTCACGGGTGACTGGCGGAGCGCATTCTTAATTTTTCTGTGCGGCATACTGTGCCTCTGACTGGAACTTGGTAGAGCTTCACCCAAAACAATTAAGAGCAGCTTAACAAATTGACAGATCAATCAAAGGCAGATTGATATTTTAAGCCTTCCGAAAGACCGCGACAAAAAACCCGTCGCCGCCCTCGGTTGGCGTGAAGAGACGCTCTGCCTCCAGCGACCAACAGGAATGCCGCTCTAGGAACGCTTCGATCTGCCTATGGTTCTCGACCGACAGGACAGAGCATGTCGCATAGGCCAAAACACCACCTTCAGCGACCAATGGCGCCGCATCGTCCAGTATCTGGGCCTGCAGCTGGGTGACCTCGTCCAGAACCTCGGGCGTCAGACGCCACTTGCCCTCGGGCGCGCGGCGCCAAGACCCAGAACCGGAACACGGCGCATCACACAGCACCAGATCAAACGGGCCGGTCTGTTTGAGTTCATTTGTTTTCAGCAAACGCACCGCGATCCCTGCGCGTTCTGCGCGGTCAGGCAGATCCTTCATCCGGCGCGGATTGGCATCGTGAGCGTGCATCGTGGCAGATGACAGCGCCGCCATAGCCAACGTCTTGCCCCCTCCGCCCGCGCAATAGTCCAGCACCTTGCCCGCATCTGGCAGCGGCAGCGCGTCTATCAGCGCTTGGCTCGCCGCATCCTGCAACTCGACCTCGCCTGTCAAGTAAGCTGGGGCCTGTTTGATCCGTCGGGCATTGCCCGTGACCTCGATCGCCGATGGGGACAGCGGGTGCGGCTGCGCTGTAATCTCGTGCGCAGCCAAGGCCATGATCGCCTCTTCGGTGGACGTACGGCGCAGGTTCGCCCGCAGGAACACCGGTGCGCGGTGGCGCTGAATTTCAGCAACTTCGGCTGCCTTGTCCCCGAGGCTGCTCTGCCACAAGGGAAGAAGCCAGTCTGGAACATCCCACGCCTCTGCCACGTCCAGCGCAGGTGCGTCGGGACGCTCATCATCTGCCAAAGGACTTGGCGCATGGCCTCCGCCAGTAAAGACGCTATCCAGATCCGCTCCCACTTGGGTCAGGCTTCCGATCATCAGGGCACGGCCATTCAGACCGCCCCCAATCGCCGCGCAAGACAGTTTCTGGCGCAGAACGTCAAATACGTGATCGCGAATAGCCGCGCGGTCTTTAGAGCCCGCATAGCGCGCGCCGCGCGCCCAAGAGGTCAGCGCCTTTTCCGCAGGCTCGCCCGCGACGATCTGGTCCAGAATTTCGATTGCGGCCTGAATGCGTGCGGCAGGTGTCATACGCGCCCCCTTTGGAAATGGCAGAGGGCCGCCCGATCTTCGGACGGCCCCTGAATGTAACGAACCGAAGGGCCCTTAGCCCAGACGGTAGTTCGGCGACTCGCGGGTGATGGTCACGTCGTGCACGTGGCTTTCCTTGAGACCCGCGCCAGTGATGCGAACGAACTCACAGTTCTTGCGCATCTCTTCGACGGTGGCCGCACCGGTGTAGCCCATGGCTGCGCGCAGACCGCCAACCAGCTGGTGCAGAACCGCGCCTGCGGGGCCTTTGTAAGGGACCTGACCTTCGATACCTTCGGGAACCAGCTTGTCGCTTGCTGCGTCCTTTTGGAAATAACGGTCGGCCGAGCCACGCGCCATCGCGCCGAGGCTGCCCATACCGCGATAGGATTTGAACGAACGGCCCTGATACAGGATCACTTCGCCCGGCGACTCGTCGGTGCCTGCAATCATCGAGCCGACCATCGCGCAGCTCGCGCCCGCCGCGATCGCCTTGGCAAAGTCGCCAGAGAATTTGATGCCGCCATCCGCGATGATCGGCACATCGCCCGCGCCAGAGGCGCAATCCATGATTGCAGTCAACTGGGGAACGCCCACGCCGGCAACCATGCGGGTGGTGCAGATCGAGCCCGGCCCAATGCCGACCTTCACCGCATCGGCGCCTGCATCGATCAGCGCTTTGGTGGCCGCAGCAGTCGCCACGTTGCCAGCCACGATTTCGGCACGATCGCCGAACTCTTTCTTGATGCGCGAGACGGCCAGACCAACGCCTTCGGAGTGACCGTGCGCGGTGTCGATCACCACCATGTCCACACCCGACTCGATCAGAGCCGCCGTCCGCTCGTAGCCCGCATCGCCAACGGTCGAGGCCGCAGCCACGCGCAGGCGGCCCAGCTCGTCCTTACACGCGGTGGGGTTCAGAACCGCCTGCTCGGTGTCCTTCAGGGTCAATAGACCGGTCAGCTTGCCAGTCGCGTCGGTCACCAGCAATTTTTCGATGCGGCGCGATTTCATCAGGTTGATGGCTTCGTCACGGTCCGCAGGTTCGCGCAGAATGGCCAGATTGTCGCTGGTCATCATCGCGCTGACGGGGGTGTTGTCGTCGGTCGCAAAACGCATGTCACGGTTGGTAACAATGCCGACCACACGGCCATCACCATCAACAACGGGGAAGCCGGTGAAGTTGTAGCGTTCGATCAGCGCCTTGGCGTCCGCCATAGTTTGGTCGGGGCGCAGAGTAACGGGGCTGTAAACGATCCCGCTCTCGAACCGCTTGACGCGGCGCACTTCGCGGGCCTGCTCCTCAACCGTCAGGTTGCGGTGGATCACGCCCATGCCGCCAGCCTGCGCGAGGCAGATCGCCATGCGAGCTTCGGTCACGGTATCCATAGCCGAGGAAAGAAGGGGGATGTTCAGTGCAATTTTCTTGGTCACCTGCGTCCGCGTATCAGCGGTCGAAGGCATCACATTACTTGCGGCCGGAACAAGCAGTACATCGTCGAAGGTCAGCGCCTCGCGAATCTTCATAGCGGGTCTCCGTGGAAGCTTCGTTTGGCGCTTCCCTATTGCACCGAATGGGGTAAGTGGAAAGCCCTATTTGCGCCGCGCTGCAACATATCTGGGTTGCATGTCTGTCGGGGGCGACAGTTTTTCTGACGCTTCCAGCCTTTCCCTTGGCCGGATGCGGGCTATGATCGCACCGCGCAACAGACTTTTCAGGAATATTCCCATGACCGACGCACTGGTTATTTTTACCCCCTCGGGCAAGCGGGGGCGGTTCCCCATCGGCACCCGTGTGCTGACAGCGGCCCGTCAGCTGGGGGTTGATCTGGACTCTGTTTGTGGTGGGCGTGGCATCTGCTCGAAATGTCAGGTGCAGCCCTCGTATGGCGATTTCCCCAAGTTCGGGGTGCACGTGGCCGAAAACGCGCTGAACGCCCTTAACGCTGTCGAGGAACGCTATGACCGTATTCGCGGGCTAAAGGCCGGTCGTCGTCTGGGTTGTCAGGCCACCGTGCAGGGCGACATTGTGGTCGACGTCCCTCCAGAGAGCCAAGTGCACAAACAGGTCGTCCGCAAGGCCGCGACCCAGCGCGACATCGTCATGGACCCCGCCACCAAGCTCTACTTTGTCGAGGTTCAGGAACCCGACATGCACGATCCCAGCGGCGACTTCGAACGCCTGAAGGACGCACTGCGGGATCAGTGGCAGATCGAAGACGTGACCGCCGCTCTGCCCTTCTTGTCAAAGCTCCAGACTGCCCTGCGCAAAGGTCAATGGAAGGTTACCGTCGCGGCTCACAAGGGCCATCAGGACAGCCACGTTCAGCTTTTGGACATCTGGCCGGGCTTGCATGAGGATGGCCTCTATGGTCTGGCTGTGGACCTTGGGTCGACCACCATCGCAGCGCACCTGTGCGATCTGATCACCGGCGAGGTCAAAGCCTCCAGCGGCCGCATGAACCCGCAGATCCGCTTTGGCGAAGACCTGATGAGCCGCGTCAGCTACGCGATGATGAACCCCGGTGGGGACAAGGAAATGACCCGCGCCGTGCGCGACGCGCTGAACGACCTGACCACCGGCATCGCCGAAGAGGCTGGCATCGCGCCCTCGCTGATCGTCGAGGCGACGTTCGTCTGTAACCCCGTCATGCACCACCTTCTGCTGGGTCTGGACCCTGTAGAACTGGGTCAGGCGCCCTTCGCGCTGGCAACCTCTGGCAGCGTGTCCTTGAACGCGCGTGAGATGGACCTGAACCAGATGAACCCCAATGCGCGGGTGTTTGTCCTGCCCTGCATCGCGGGCCACGTTGGTGCGGACGCCGCCGCCGTCGCCTTGTCCGAAGAGCCGAACAAATCCGACGACCTGGTGCTAATCGTGGACGTGGGCACCAACGCGGAAATCCTGCTGGGGGATAAATCCCGCGTGCTGGCGTGTTCATCGCCTACCGGCCCCGCTTTCGAAGGTGCGCAGATCAGCAGCGGCCAGCGCGCCGCACCCGGTGCGATCGAAAAGCTGGAAATCAACCCCGAGACCAAAGAGCCCCGCTTCCGCGTCATCGGCTGCGATTTGTGGTCGGACGAAGAGGGCTTTGCCGAGGCCACCACAGGCAGCGGCGTCACCGGCATCGCGGGCTCTGGCATCATCGAAGCGCTGGCCGAAATGCGCAGTGCCGGCATCATGGACGAGAGCGGCCTGATCGGCAGCGCAGAGCAAGTCGGCACCTCGCGGATTGAGGCCGAAGGCCGCACCAACACCTACGTCATCCACGACGGCAGCGCCACGGGCGGGCCGCGCATCACCGTGACCCAAAACGACGTCCGCGCGATCCAGCTGGCCAAATCGGCGCTTTATGCCGGTGCGCGTCTGCTGATGGACGAACGCGGCGTGGATACTGTGGACCGCGTCGTCCTCGCCGGAGCATTCGGCGCCCATATTAGTCCGAAACACGCCATGCTCTTGGGGATGATCCCCGACGTGCCCTTGGACAAGGTCACCAGCGCTGGCAACGCGGCTGGCACCGGTGCGCGCATTGCCCTGTGCAACGTCAGTGCCCGCAATGACATCGAACAGATCGTGCGCCAGATCACCAAGGTTGAGACCGCGATCGAGCCGAAGTTCCAAGAGCATTTCGTCAACGCCAACGCGATCCCTCACAAGACCGACGCCTTCCCGAACCTATCGCAGATTGTCGCCCTGCCCGATGTCAGCTTTAACACCGGCGGCGGCGAAGGCGGCGGACGCAAGCGTCGACGGCGCTAATCGGCACAAGCCTCTTGACGGGTGGGATCGCGAAACGTATCTCGCCTGTCAGTGATGCGGGTATGGTGAAATGGTATCACACGAGCTTCCCAAGCTCTTGGCGCGGGTTCGATTCCCGCTACCCGCTCCAGTCCTCTTGATATCGATTATGCTTCAGGTGTGGTGCATACCTGCCAGAACAGCCTTGGCTGCGCGCAGGCCCGGTGCCTCGCCACCCTCACCCAAGCGGTGCATGGTCGTGGTCATGGCAGCGATCTGCTCTGCGGGATGGTTCAGCACCTCTGCCACATAGGGCGCAATCAGTTCAGGCTTGCACTGATCGCCGATCAATTCGGGGACCACCCGCGTGTCGGAAACCAGCGACACCAGCGTCACCGTATCAATCCGCAGCATGGCCGAGATAATCTTGCGGCTAAGCCAGCTCATGTCATAGGCGATTACCATCGGCGTACGCGCTGCAGCCAGTTCCAGCGAGACCGTACCCGACGCGGCCAGGGCCACGTCTGCCGCTCTGAAAGCCGCCTTTTTCAAACGGACTGCGTTGTCGCCCAACTCACGCGGATCAAGGACAATCAGACGCTCCGGCCACAGCTCTTTGGACGCCTCAATCAGGCCCGCCACCGCAGGCGCGGCGGGGAGCACGATTTGCAGATCGGGTACGCGCTCCAGTACGCCTTTGACAGCCTCTTGAAAGACAGGAGACAGGCGTGTGACCTCTGACCGACGCGAGCCGGGCAGTACCAGCAGCAAAGGCTGTTCGCCGATCCCGTAGTGCAAACGGAACTGGTCTGCTTCGGCGTCAGTAGCTTGCTCTTGGGTCGCGATGGGATGACCGACAAAGTCACACTCCATCCCCGCCGCTTCCATATAGGGCGGCTCGAACGGCAGCAGCGCCAGCACCTGATCAATGCATTTCGCCATCTTGTCCGCCCGCTTGGGACGCCACGCCCAAACGCTGGGGGCGACGTAGTGTACGGTTCGGATATGGGGCGCTTTGGCTTTGACCAGTTTGGCCACGCGCAGGCAAAAGTCGGGGGCGTCGATGGTAATCATCACGTCCGGCTTTTGCGCGATCACCGCCTCGGCGCATTCTCGGATGCGGCGCTTCAGGTGGAAGTATTTCGGCAGCACCTCTGCGATCCCCATCAGGCTCAGTTCTTCCATCGGGAACTGGCTGGTCAGACCTTGGGCCTGCATCAACGGACCGCCCACACCGCTGTACTGGATATCGGGCACAAGGCTATTCAGCCCGTCCATCAGCGCACCGCCCAAGGCATCGCCCGAAGGTTCGCCCGCGATCACATAGATCTTCATGCCAGTGGCTCCGCAGCCCAGAGAAAGACGCCGGTTTCCTCGGCCACTTTCGCGATTTGAGGACGGTCTAATACCACGACGTTACCCGCAGTGATGACGATGCCGTTCAGGCCCGCCTTGGCCGCAGCGCGCAGGGTATCAGGACCGACGGCAGGCATATCAACCCGCAGGTCCTGACCCGCTTTCGGGGTCTTCACCAGAACGCCGCCCTTGGCCGCGTGGCGCAATTTCTCGGGCGTTTCACTGACAAAGCGCAGCATGGCGTCGGTGCCTTGGAGGGTTTCAAACCCCAGACACAAACCATTCGCCACCACGCAGCCCTGCCCGATGTCCAGAGCAGCGGTGTGCGCCAGAATGTCAAAACCGCGCGCTGCATCCGACATATCAGCGTCCGTCGGCTGCGGCCCTGCAATCAGACCAGCCGTTGCTGTCAGGATCGGCAAAACTTCGTGGGCACCACGCACGGCAAAGCCTTGGCCCTCAAACGTCTGAACGACCAAGCGCAGCACGGCATCATCCCCCTGTTGCATCGCGGCCAACAGATGGGGCGCCAAGGCCCGCATATCATCGTCAAACTGCGCAGGGTCCAGCGCAGGGCGCGACAGGCCACCGGCAAAGACCACATCGGTCACGCCAGCCTCACGCAGCGCCGCATAGATCGCGCCAATCCGGTCAATGGGAAACACCGGGGCATCGGCCCCCATCAAGTGCTGGACACCTGCAAAGGTCAGCACATAGGCGTCAGGATGCGCCTGCAAGATCGCTGGGGGCAGCGCACCGCCCCCGGCCAATATCCCAAGACGCGCCATCAGTTCGGCGTCAGGAACGAACGGTCTGTCGCCCCGAGGATAAACTCCGCCATGTAGCGGACGTATTCGCTGTCGCTATCCTCGGTGATGCGCTTGGCACGCTCGTGGAAGGTGCCCTCGCCCTGTGCCAGCGTTTGGAACGCAGCTCGCAATGCGGTGATATCCTCGCGCGCGACGCCTTTGCGCTTCAGACCAACAAGGTTCAGACCGTCCAGCTTACCACGGGGACCTTGGACCAGACCATGAGGCAGCACGTCATTGGTGACCATGGTGACCGCGCCGATGATCGCACCGCGGCCCAAACGGACCCACTGATGAATACCCGACAGGCCACCGATGATAACATCGTCTTCGACATGGCAGTGACCGGCCAAAGCGGCCTGGTTCGCCATGATCACGCGGTCGCCCACTATCGCATCGTGGCCCACATGCGCTCCGGTCATGAACAGGCAGTCATCGCCTACCTTGGTCAGACCGCCGCCACCTTCGGTGCCGGGGTTCATGGTGCAGCCCTCGCGGATGCGGTTGCGCTTGCCCACGACCAGCTTGGTATTCTCGCCCTTGAATTTCAGGTCCTGCGGCACCTCGCCAATGCAGGCAAAGGGAAAGATCACAGTCTCGTCGCCGATCTCTGTGTCGCCCGCCAGAACCACGTGGGATTTCAGGACAACGCCCTGCCCCAGCTTGACCTGAGATCCTACGACGCAGAAGGGACCGATCTCGCAATCAGGACCAACCACTGCGCCCTCTTCGATCATGGCCGAGGCGTGAACCTGTGCTGTGGGATCAATGCTCATGCCGCGTCCTTGGGCATGTCCATCATCGCGGTAAAATCTGCTTCGGCCGCCAGCTCGCCATCTACGGTCGCTTTGCCCTTGAACTTCCAAACCTTGCCGCCGGGCTTGCCGCGGACCAATTCGACATTCATTTCCAACACGTCACCGGGGCGGACCATGCGGCGGAATTTGCAGTTGTCGATCGCCATGAAGTAGATCTGCATGTTCTTGTCTTCGAGGTTCAGGCTGGTGCCGACCATCACTGCGGTGGTCTGGGCCATAGCCTCGATGATGGTGACGCCGGGCATGATCGGGTTGCCGGGGAAGTGCCCCTGAAAGTGCGGCTCGTTCATGGTCACGCACTTGATGCCCTTAGCGGACTGGATGCCGTCAATGTCGACCACTTTGTCTACCAGCAGGAAAGGGTAGCGGTGCGGCAGCAGACGCTGGATCAGGTCGATGTCGGCGGTGGTGCGGGGCTCAGTCATGGCTGTACCTTCTAATGTCATTTTGAAGGCTGAGTACCAAGTTGGAAAAGGTCGGGCAAGCGCCCTACTCGGACTGGCCGGATTCTGCCGTTTCGCCAGCCCCGATGCGCGCGTTTATTTCAGCAATGGCTTCGTCTGTTACATCCGCTTGATCTAGCACGATGAAATAGCCACGACGGTCATCGAGCAACGTCGCATCGTGCCGCACCAGAATCTCTGTCAGGATCGGGCGGGCAAGTTCCAGAAACCGCGCATTCTCGGCTTCGGTCAAACGGGCAAAGTTACGCGCCTTGGTGTCTTGCTCGCGGCGGATCGACTGGACTTTCTGATTAAACGCTTCTGCCCGCGTCCGGAATTGGTCCAAAGGCAAAGTGTCTCTCAGAACCGTCAGCTCTTCTTCTTCGGCGTCCAGTTCAGCGGTCAGGCGGTCGTTTTCTTTGGCAATCTCTTTGCGGGTCGACTCAATCTCGGCCAAAGCACGTTGGCCAAATAAACTCTCGCGGAACGCGCGATCCAAATCGACCACCAGAACAGAATTGGGGGCAGCCTGTACCGGCTGCCCCTCTCCGAAATCAAGCGTTTGCGCTTGGGCGGGGAGAGGACCGCAGAGCACGGCCGCAGCCAGCGCAGCAATCCCCCGCATCATTAGAACTCAGCCGAGATCGTGAATTCAAACGTCCGCGGCTTGTCCTGAGCCCGGCGCTCGACCGGCTCGGACCAGTTGAAGCGCAGCGGACCAAGCGGCGTATCCCAGAAGAGCGAAACACCCGCCACCTGACGCAAGCTGGCCTCTTCGTACTTCACGTTCGCGGCATAGGTTTCGTCCAGACCCCAGAGCGAGCCGATGTCATAGAACACACCGCCTGAGACGCCATATTCTTCGGGCAGGCCGATGGGGAATTCCGCTTCGAAACGGGCAACAGCAAAGTTGTTACCACCCAGCGCGGCATCTTCGGACACGTCACGCGGGCCAATGCCGCCGCCTTCGAAACCGCGCATGTAGCGGCTGCCAAGGTAATACCGCTGGAACGCACGGCTCGAGCCTTCGGTGAAGGTCAGGTTCGACGCTTCGAAGGTCGCGCGCAGTTCGACTTCTTCGTTAAAGACCAAGGTCCGCGCCTGCGCACGCAAGTTGGTTTCCACGTACTGGACATCGTTGCCCGCCATGAAATCCTGACCGAACGAAAGGAACACACCGGCATTCGGGTTCAGGCCCGTGGAGCGCGTGTCGTAGCTGTAGGTGTACCCGAAACCGCCGGCCTGAAGCGGATCTTCGTCAGCTTCGTTTTCGATGATAACACTGGTGTCATCCGCCACATCGTACATCTCGCCATATTCGGCTTTGAGACGCACCTGCAGGCGGCCCTTTTCGCTGACAGGGAAGGTCAACGATGGCTCAAACACACCCAGATCGCTGGAATAATCCGCGTAGTCGGCGGTGTTGTTGACCACGCTCAGGTTCAAGCCAAACGCTAGATCGCGACCCAAGAACGCAGGCTCGACGAATTGGATACCTGCGGTCGAGTTTGTGCTGGAGTTCCCAAGCGAAACGCTCAGCGACTGACCGCGCCCCAAGAAGTTGCGCTCACTGAACGAACCGACAAGACCGACACCCTCGGCGCTCGAAAAGCTGGCGCCAAAGCTGATCGACCCCGTGGCCTGCTCGGTCACATCGACATCGACGATAACCTGATCAGAGCTGGACCCCTCGCGCGCATCCACGTTCGCTTCGGAGAAGTAGCCCAGTGCACGAATACGCTCTGCGGCCTGACGGACTTCGCGCGGATTGAAGGGGTCGCCTTCGACCACAGTGAATTCACGACGAACAACACGGTCAAGCGTGGTGTTGTTGCCTTCGATGTCGATGCGTTCAACAAAGACGCGGGGACCACGTGACAGAACATATTCCACATCAAGGGTCAGGTCGCGATCGTTGCGGGTGATCCGCGGCTCGATTCGTACGAATTGCAGCTGTTGCTGAACAGTCAGACGTTCGAGGCGGGCAATCGAATTTTCAACAAGCGTAGGCGAATAGATGTCGCCACTTTTCATTTTCAGGGCGGCGGCAAAAACATCGGCATCCACATTCGACAGCTCGGAGGTCACCGAAACGTTGCCGACGCGGAATTGCTGGCCTTCTTCTACGTTGAACACGAGGAAGACGCCGTTGCGCTCGCGGGTGAGCTCGGGTGTGACACCCAGAACGCGGAAATCGACATAGCCGCGCGCCGCGTAGAAATCGGCCAGAACCTGACGGTCAAAAGCGACACGATCTTCGATGAAGGTATCGCGAGAGATCAGACGGCGCAGCAAGCCGGCTTGCTTGGTCTCCAGAACGCGGCGCAGGCGACGATCCGAATAAGCCTTGTTTCCGACAAAGCTGATGCGCTCGATTTCCGATACATCGCCTTCGAAGACTTCGTAAACCAGATCAACGCGGTTGTCGCTGCGTTTGATGATCCGGGGCTGGACGCGGGCAGCAAGACGCCCTTGCTGGCTGTAGGCTTCGGCGATCCGAGCGGCATCACGCTCGACTTGCGAAGGGTTCAGTACGCGGCGCTCTTGGGCTTCAACGATCTCTGCCATCGCGTCGTCATCCAGACGGCGATTGCCTTCGAACGAGATGCGGTTGACCGTCGGGTATTCCACGACGGTGATCACCAGGGTGTTCCCGCGGGGCTGAACATCGACGCTTTCGAACAGGCCGCTGTCTTCGAGACGGCGGTAGCCTGCATTCACATCGGCTGCAGATACGGATTGTCCGCGTGCGATCCCCATGTAGGACAGGATCGTGGCGTCTTCGATCCGCTGGTTTCCGTCGATTTCGACAGAATTGAAGGCGTAGCTCTGGGCCATAACGACCGTTGGCGCGGCAACGACACTAGTAAAGGTAGAAAGAACAGCAACGCTGGCCATCAGGCCTGCAGCTTTGGCAAAACCGCCTGCCTTACGGCGAGGAAATTCGGTCATGGCAGTGACCCCGTCAAATCATCTCAATTGGTTGTGTGACTATCGATAACTGCGGCGATTGTCAAAAACCAACCGCAGCATGTGGCGTCTTTATCGCCCCATTAAACAAGATAGCTGCCAATCGCCGCACCGAAGGCGAGCCCGAGCAACACCGTGGTCGGGAACAACAAACGGTCCCAGTTGATTCCCACTAGGAAAGACAGGCTGCGATACCCTTGGGTCAGAGTGGACATGAAAAAAGCCTCATTCGTAAACACGCATGAGGCTTTGTGTAATTTTGGATTACGTCATAAATGGGGCATTCAAGGGCAGAACAGATCATTCCCCAAGGCAAACACCATCAAAGACAGGATCAACGCGAGACCCGCTGCCATCAAAACGCGCAGGACCTTGTCGCTGGGGGGCTTTCCAGCCACCGCTTCGTAGGCAAAGAACACCAAATGGCCACCGTCCAGAACTGGGACGGGGAACAGGTTAAGCAGGCCCACAGCAGCGGAAAGCGATCCGATAAACCAGATAAAGTTCTGCGCCCCCTGAGACGCCATTGCGCCCGAAACCTCGGCAATTCCAACTGGACCCGACATATTACAGGTGCTGATAGCACCGGTGATCATGTGCCATAGGCCGGATACCGACCCCGAAATCAGGAACCAAAGTTGGCTCACCCCCGAAGAAAGTGCCTCTCCGACGCCAACAGATTCGGTTGCGGCCTCAAAGAACAACCCGCCAACCACACCGATCCGCCAAACGGTTTGGAAACCACCATCTGCCGTGGGCTCGTCCACCCGCTTGGCGCTCAGCGCAATATTCAAGTCCTGGCCCGCGCGCCAGACAGATAGATCCAAAGGAGCACCTTCCGCCGCTTTGACCAGATCGACCAATTCTTCGAAGGCGTAGATTGGCTCTCCGTCGACGGCTGTGATGACATCGCCCGGACGGATGCCCGCGTCATACGCGGCAGAGCGGGGCGCCACCTGATCCACGACAGGCGTATAGGGGTTCGGAGCGATTGCAATCGCCTCTGTGCCGCCGCGTTCAACGATGTATTCGAGATCCGCCGCTTTGGGCAGGTCACCGCGGATTGCAGACAGACCCTCTGTGGGGATGTCCAAACCCGCAATCGACAGCAGCGTATCGCCCTGCTCAAGCGTGACGCTATAGGGCAACTCTTGCAGATCGCCGATGGCCAAAGGCTCTTTCGGGCGACCTTCGGACAGGATAACCGCCGCGAAAATCAGGATCGAAAGAATGAAGTTGAACACAGGGCCCGCCGCAACAGTCGCGGCCCGCGCCCACAAGGGCGCACCGTGCATCGTATGACGGCGATCCGCTTCGCTCAGCGCGCCAATCGCATCTGGATCTTTGCCGCTGGCCGCGTCGCTGTCTCCTAGGAATTTCACATATCCGCCCAGGGGTAGCGCGGCAATTTGCCAACGCGTGCCATGACGGTCCACGCGCGACGCAAGCACAGGACCGAACCCCAGCGAAAAGACTTCTGCTTTGATCCCGCTCCAGCGACCGACAATGTAGTGGCCATATTCGTGGACGGCGACGATCACCACCAGTGCGACCACAAACGAGATGATCGTGTATAGCAGGCCACCCAAATCAGGGGCCAAAGCGAGAATATCCAAAACTGCCTCTTACGTTACCAGGTCCATGGCGATCTGATCCGCCGCCTTACGGGCCAAATGGTCTAGTTCGACCACGTTATCAAGTACCACCGGCGACTGAAGGATATTCTGACGAGACAAGGCTTCAAGCGCACCGGCCACCAAATCCGCCATGTCTGTAAAGCGAATACGCCCTGCGATGAAGTGATCCAACGCTCTCTCTTTGGCACCGTTGAGCACCGCACCAGAGAGTCCGCCCGCCTCCATCACCTCGCGGGCGAGGCGCAAGGCAGGGTAACGAACCTCATCCGGCGCGCGAAACGTCATCCGGCCAATGGCGGCCAGATCCAGCCGTTCGACCGGCAGATGGGCGCGGTCCGGCCAATTCAGAGCGTAGCCAATGGCATGGCGCATGTCGGGCGCGCCCACATGCGCCATCAGCGCACCATCGTTAAACCCAACCAGAGCATGGATCAGAGACTCGGGGTGCACCAGCACCTCGATCATCTTGGGGTCACACCCGAAAAACTCTTTGGTTTCTATGACTTCCAGCGCCTTGTTAAACATAGATGCTGAATCGATCGTGATACGCTGCCCCATATCCCAGTTTGGGTGGGTGGACGCTTGCGCACATGTCGCATTGCGCAGGTCTTCGATCGGCCAGTCGCGGAAGGCACCGCCAGACGCTGTGATGATAATCCGCTCGACCGCAGACATCTCTTCGCCCACCAAGCCCTGGAAAATCGCAGAATGCTCACTGTCCACGGGCAGGATTGTGGCACCATGCCTCCGGGCGGTTTCCAGCAGCAAAGGGCCCGCGGTGACCAAAGACTCCTTGTTGGCGAGGGCAAGTGTCGTGCCCTGCTCCAGTGCCTTCAGCCCCGGAGCCAATCCGGCCACACCCACAATCGCGGACATAATCCAATCGGCGGGACGTGCCGCCGCCTCGACCAAGGCGTTATGACCTGCGGCGCAAGGGATGCCGCTGCCATTTAGGGCCGCGCGCAAATCGTCCAGCTTTTCTGGATAGGCGGTGACCACAAACTCGGGGCGGAATTTCAGTGCATCCTGCGCCAACTGCGCAATATTCGCGCCGCCGGTCAGAACCACGATCTGAAAGTCATCCATACGGCGACCGATCAGATCCAGCGTGCTCTGCCCGATAGATCCGGTCGCGCCAAAAATGCTGATGCGTTTCACAGCGCCCCCACAACGAATAGAGCGATCATGCAGGCGCCGACGAGGCCGTCAAACCGATCCATAAAGCCGCCATGCCCAGGGATCAGGCGCGAGCTATCCTTGACCCCTGCCCGACGCTTTAGCCAGCTCTCACCAATGTCACCGAGCTGTGCGGCAAAGGCCATTGCGGCGCTGATCGGGATCAGGACTGGACCTGCCCCAGTGGTCGCGGCAAAGAGCGCGCCGATGACACCGGCAGCCACCCAACCACCAGCGGTGCCCGACCATGTTTTCTTGGGCGACAGGCGTGGCCAGAACTTCGGACCGCCAAAGGTCTTGCCCACGAAATATCCAGCCACATCCGAGGCGATCACCACGAACAGCAGCCAAAAGACCCAGACAATGCCGGCGTCAGTGCGCAACGACACAAGCACGAAGCCGGCCAGAATGATTGCACCAGCAGCCACCCCAATCGGGAAGGGCTTGCGCACGCCGCCGACCGTCGCGGCGATCATGCCTGCGACCACGGGCAGAATTGCAATATTCGGAAGAACCGGCAAGAACCACGTCAATACAGCCGCGAGCCCACCGAGAAAGACAGCAACCTTGTGATCGCGGGCTTTGCCCAAGAGCCGCAACTCGTAAATCATGCAACCCACGGCAAAAGCGATCAGTGCGGAATACCACAGCCCGCCGAACCACACGCAGGCAAGGCCGACCACCAACATTACTATCGCAGAGCCCGCCCGCGGGATAAGATCAGCCCATTTTGCCGCGCTGCTCATACCTTTACACCGCCATAGCGACGGTCGCGCTTGCAGTAGCCTGCGATGACCCCGGCAAAAACCTCGTGTGAGAAGTCAGGCCACATGGTGTCGATGAACTCATATTCCGCGTAGGCTGATTGCCACAGCAGAAAATTCGAAATGCGCGCTTCACCACTGGTGCGGATGACCAGATCCGGATCGGGAAGCACATGGGTATCGAGATACCGAGCCAAGGTCTCGCCATCGACGGTTTCAGGATCAACTTCACCAGCGGCGACATCCTGCGCCAAACGCTTGGTTGCGCGGGCGACCTCGTCACGGCCACCGTAGTTCAAGGCAATGGTCAGGTGCACACGGTCGTTTGTTTCGGTCAGCTGCTCCAGCTCGTCCATCAGGCTCTGGAGCTTTTGATCCAGCCGAACACGATCCCCGATAAAGCGCACGCGAACACCCTCGTTTTTGAGAGCGCGGGCTTCTTTGGTGATGTAGCGACGGAACAGACTCATCAGGCCAGCCACTTCGACCTGCGTGCGTTTCCAGTTCTCGGTCGAGAAGGCAAAAATGGTCAGATACTTCACCCCCAGATCGGGGCATGCTTCGACCACTTCGCGGACACGGCGTGCGCCCGCGTGGTGCCCAAAGAGCCGGGGTTTCCCACGGCTTTGGGCCCAGCGACCGTTGCCATCCATGATGATGGCAACGTGCTCTGGTGCGTTCTTAGCGTTGGAATCGAGCGCCATACGCACCCTCCTTACAATCGTACTCAGACCTGCATGATTTCTTCTTGCTTGGCCTCCAAGGCCGCATCGACAGCCTTGATATACTTGTCAGTCAAATCCTGTACTTCGGATTCCCAGTATTTGACATCATCTTCCGAAATGCCGCTCTTGGCTTTCTTGATCTGATCCATACCGTCGCGGCGCACATTGCGCACAGAAACGCGAGCGTTTTCTGCGTACTGAGCGGCAACACGGCCCAGCTCTTTGCGGCGTTCTTCGTTCAGCTCGGGGATCGGCAGCATGATGATGGTGCCGTTGGTCTGCGGGTTGATGCCCAGACCGCTTTCACGGATCGCTTTTTCTACGGCGCCGACCATGCTCTTGTCCCAAACGTTGATCGTAACCATGCGGGGCTCTGGGACGTTTACGGTGCCAACTTGGTTGATAGGCGTGCGCTGACCATAGGCCTCGACCATGATCGGCTCTAGCATGGAGCCCGATGCACGACCGGTCCGCAGAGATGCAAATTCGGTACGCAGCGCGCCCATTGCACCATCCATGCGGCGGGTCAGATCATCCACGTCCAGTTCAAACTCTTCATCAGCCATTATATGCTCTTTCCTGATTGGGGCGTGCTCCGTGACAACGCCCTGTCTTGGTTTATGCAGCGGTGGGCGCGGCCCGCGCTGTCTTTATGAATGGACCGAGGTATAGGTGCCTTGGCCTGCAAGGATACCCCGGAAGCCGCCGGGTTCGTCCAGCGAGAATACGATGATCGGCAAATTGTTATCACGCGCCAGCGCGATCGCACTCGCATCCATAACACCCAAGTGCTGTGCCAGCACCTCGTCATAGGTCACAGAATCATAGCGCTTGGCATCCTCGTGCTTCTTGGGGTCTTTGTCGTAGACGCCATCGACCTTGGTACCTTTGAAGATTGCCTCGCAGGCCATCTCGTTGGCGCGCAGGGTCGCTGCGGTATCTGTGGTAAAGTACGGGTTGCCGGTGCCCCCTGCAAAGATGCAGACGCGCTTCTTCTCAAGGTGACGGACCGCACGGCGACGGATATAGGGCTCTGCCACTTCGTCCATACGGATCGCGCTGATCACGCGGGTGAACACGCCCAACTCTTCCAGAGCGGACTGCATAGCAAGTGCGTTCATGATGGTGGCGAGCATACCCATGTAGTCTGCGGTGGTCCGCTCCATGCCCTGAGCCGAGCCGGACAGGCCGCGGAAAATATTGCCGCCCCCGATGACCATACAAATTTCGACACCAAGATCGTGTACCGATTTGACCTCGCGCGCGATGCGCTGAACGGTCGGGGGGTGCAGACCAAAGCCCTGATCGCCCATCAAGGCCTCACCAGAAATCTTCAGCAGAACGCGTTTAAACTTGGGCTGTAGGCTGTCGGGCGTATTATCCATCGAAGATCCTCAGGCGATGTCTTTCAGTCGGGCGCAAAATGTCGGAAAACGCGCACGGGATCAATGCAGAACCCAAGACATTACCAATTCGGAGTGCCCTCTTGCCCGATGCACTGAACAGCTTTGATATCTCGACCATCGCGCCAGACCAGCCAGTGCTTATCGCCGGGCCAACGGCCAGTGGGAAATCTGCGCTCGCGTTACGGATCGCAGAGTCTCAGGGCGGTATCATCGTGAACGCGGATGCATTGCAAGTTTTTGCCGGCTGGCGCGTGCTAACAGCACGCCCGGACGACCATGATCTGGCATTGGCCCCCCATCATCTGTACGGCCACGTTCCCCTAGAGGCGGACTATTCCGTGGGACATTGGCTGCGCGATGTTGCGCCCTACCTCGAAAATGGCCCCCGCCCCATCATCGTAGGCGGCACAGGACTCTACTTTACGGCACTTACCGAGGGACTGGCGGACATTCCAGCAACACCCCCTGACGTGCGGCGATTGGCCGATGAACGCGTCCGCACCGAAGGTTTCGAAGCACTGCTTGCAGAGCTTGATTCGAAAAGCGCAGCACGTCTAGATCAGCAAAATCCGATGCGGGTCCAACGGGCTTGGGAAGTGCTCAGCGCCACGGGCAAGGGAATTGCCGACTGGCAAGATGACACGCCCGCGCCCCTGCTCCCCCTATCCAAATGTAAGCCGATCGCCCTGATGCCCGACCGCGAATGGCTGAATCACCGGATCGCAAAACGCTTTGATTTGATGCTGGAACAGGGTGCTCTGGAAGAAGCTCGCAAGATTTCGCCGATTTGGAACCCGAACTGGCAATCTTCTAAGGCAATCGGTGCAAGAGAATTAATCGCCCATGTAAATGGGGGAATCTCCCTAGAAACTGCGCGAAATGAAGCTGTTATATCCAGTCGGCAGTACGCCAAACGCCAAAGAAGCTGGCTTAGAAGCAAGATGTCAAACTGGCTTAGACTTGATCTAGACTAAAGTTGGCTCTCTACTGTCCGAGTAGGTTGAATAACAACCCCTTTGGATACTTACAGATCGCACAACATGAACCACGCGCTGATAATCAATCCGACCGAAACCGGACAATGGCCTCTGCGGGACGGCAATACGCCCGTACGCTTCCAGTCCCTGAGTCAGTTTTTCAACGGACCGGCGTGGAAACGCAGTGCGATGCACGGGTACAAGGACCATCTGTTGATCTGGGTCACGCGCGGTCAGGGGCGCATGGTACTTGGTGGAGCGCGCAGCGGGTACACCAGCCACAACGCGATTTTCGTGCCCGCGGGCACGATGCTCAAGTTCGAGTGTGGGTCTCAGTGCTATGGCACCGTTATGCGGATTTCTTCATCGTTGATCGTGGGGCTGCCTCAAAAAGCTCTGCACTTGCGGGTACGGAATGGTGCCGATCAGTGCGAATTGACCGGCCATCTCGAGGTGCTACAGCAAGAACTTGAAAGCCAGCGCGCGCGCTCCGAGCGCGCGGCCATTTGCTTGCTAGGCCTCGTATCGGTTTGGCTAGAGCGCCAATGCGCAGAGGGCGCGCTTGGCTCGGCACCGCGGAATCGCGAGGCAGCAGAAACGGTCAGCGCGTTCACCAACCTGATCGAGGCCAACTACGCCTCCGGCCGTAACATCGATGATTATGCAAAAGAATTGGATCGCACGCCTGTCGAATTGGACCGCTTCTGCAAAGAGATGTGCGACCTGTCGGGCGAAGAAATCCTGAGCCAGCGCATTCACTACGCCGCTCAGGAAGCGTTGGCCAATAGCTCTGCCAGCTTCCAGCAAGTGGCCAAGGATCTCGGGTTCAGCTCTCCGGCCAATTTCACGCAGAACTTTGAGGATGTAACTGGCGAGTCACCCGAAAGCTTCCGCGCCCGGGCATCGGCGGCCTGACCCACAACACACACACCGGTGATTTTGCGACGGAGCGGTTGACCCGCTCCGTTTTTCTGTGCGCAATCAGAAAGAAAGGACGCAGGAGACGGCACACGCCGCCCCGCTCCCGACGCAAAGAGGCTCATATGACGCGCAAAACCCTCACCGATGCTCCGATGCACCCCGCAATTGCAGGACTGCGCCAACAGCTGAACCAAGGGCATCTGAGTCGGCGAGAATTTCTGGCATATGCGACGAGCTTGGGCGCGACATCCGCGGCGGCTCTGGGAATGGCGGGCCTGCCGCACGTGGCATCCGCGCAAGAGGCCGCACCACTGCCCGAAACCGAGGTTTTGAATTGCCAGATGCGTGTCCTGTCGTTTAGTGACCCGCGCCTTATGGATTGGCCTGAACAAGGCAATATTGCACGTGGACTTTGCGAAAACCTAGTGCGCTGGCGAACCGATCACACGTTCGAACCGTGGCTGCTCGAAGCATGGGAAGTCTCTGAAGATGCGCAAACTTACACACTGACGCTACGGCAGGGCGCAACCTGGTCGAATGGCGATGCCGTGACCGCCTCGGATATCGCTTACAATTTCAGCCGTTGGTGCAATCGCAGCGTGAGCGGTAACTCTATGGCCAACCGGATGAGCGCATTGATCGACAATAGTACAGGGCAGCTCGCAGACACAGCCATTGAAATCTTGGACAATCGCACGCTCGTTTTGTCATTGTCGCGGCCGGACGTCGCATTGATTGCGAGTCTGTCGGACTACCCTGCCTTGGTCGTCCATCCCAGTTTTGACGAGACCGGTGCGGATCTTTTGGCCAACCCGATCGGCACGGGGCCTTACATGATCACCACCTTTGTCGAAGGCAGCCGTGCGGTGCTGACCAAACGCGAGGGGTGGTGGGGCGGCACCCCTGCCCTCGGACAGATCACCTATTTGGATCTAGGGACCGATCCCGCCGTCTTTGTCCGTGCGTTCCAAGAGGGCGAAATCGATATGGTGCACGAAACCAGCGCAACCTATATCGAGACCTTTGACGCCATGGATCTGTTCCGGTCCGAGGTCGACACCTCGGCGACCTTGGTCTGCCGCGCCAATCGCAACTACGAGCAAGACGGCGTCAAGGTCTTTGACGATCCGCGTGTCCGGCGCGCACTGGCGATGGCAGTCGATAACAGGATCGTCCTCGAACTGGGATATGCCAATCACGGCCGCGTTGCCGAGAACCATCCAGTCGCGCCGCGTCACCCTGAATATGTGGCCAAACCAGTCCCAGAAAGAGACCCAAAAGCTGCGCGCGCGCTCATGGCAGCCGCTGGTCAATGGGCCACTTCGTTCGAGTTGGTCACCGTTGACGATGACTGGAGCGCCGCCTCGGGGGACGCGCTTGCGGTGCAAATGCGGGATGCGGACCTCAAGGTTTCACGCCGCCGGATGCATGGTCAGGAGTTCCGCAAAAGGTGGAAAGATCACGGACTGTCCTGCACTCAATGGAACGCGCGACCTCTCGCCATCCAAATACTTAGCTTAGGTTACAAGTCAGACTCGGTGTGGAACGAGTGTGGGATCGCAAACGAAGAGCTTGATACTCTGATCGAAGAGGCATCTGGCCTGACCAACATCGAATCGCGGCGCGATGTTATCAGCCGGATCGAAGACATCCTGATCGAAGATGGCGCGATCATCTTGCCCTATTGGCGCAGGCTCTACCGTCACATGCGCCGAGGGATCGGCGGCACCGTCATGCACCAAGCCCTCGAGCATCACCACGATCTGTGGTTCAGAACCACGGTTCCAGTTACTGACCCAGAATAGCTGCGACGTAGGCGCGGGTCTCTTTGTACGGGGGCACACCATTGTGCTTCTTCACAGCTTGCGGGCCCGCATTGTACGCCGCGAGGGCCAGTTTCCAGTCACGGAACTCTTCGTACTGTGTGGCTAGATAACGCGCACCGCCCTCAAGGTTCTGCACAGGATCATGGGGATCCACGCCAAGCAGGCGCGCCGTTCCCGGCATCAACTGGGCAAGGCCCAACGCCCCCTTGTGGGATTTGGCGCGCGCGTTCCACGCGGATTCGCGCTGCACGAGACGGGCGAACAGATCTTCGGGAATGCCGTGTTTCCGTGCCGCTTCCTTGGCCATCGCCAGATAGGGTCCGCTGTAGCGCCCGCGATACTTCGGGCTGCTATGTTTCGTCGGTGTAATAACGGACGGTGGCATCAGCTTGATCGAGGCTGCGTATTGCGTCGCAGCACGCCCATCGAGCACCGCAGTTTGCGTCCGAAACGCGGCCATCCGCGCACGGGAGCCAGCAGTGTCCGCCAGAGCAAATTCAGCCAAAGATGTGATCGAAATCGAAAAAACAAATGCAGTCGTCGCGAAGGTCCGGATCGTAGAATGACGCATGGACAGCCCCTCGTTGAAAAAACTAAACGGACCATAGACAAAACTGCCGATTTTTCCAAGCGGCACGGGAACAGGGTTTTTGAAGGACACGGGTTTGTGTAAGCCTGCCCTGAACACGACGGATTAAGGATTCGAAAGGGACCACTATGGCCGGATCGGTAAACAAGGTTATTCTGGTAGGAAATCTGGGACGCGACCCTGAGGTGCGCAGCTTCCAGAACGGCGGCAAAGTGGCCAACCTGCGTATTGCGACCTCGGAAACTTGGCGGGACCGCAACTCTGGCGAGCGCCGCGAGCGCACCGAATGGCACACCGTCGCGATCTTTTCTGAGCCACTGGTGAAGTTAGCAGAGCAGTATCTGCGCAAAGGCTCCAAGGTGTATATCGAAGGTCAACTTGAGACCCGCAAATGGCAGGACCAGTCCGGTCAGGACCGTTATTCGACCGAGGTAGTGCTGCGCCCCTATCGCGGCGAGCTGACCATGTTGGACGGCCGCAATGACGGAGGCCAAGGCGGTGGTGGCGGCAACTACGGCGGCGGTCAGGGTGGCGGCTACGGCGGCGGTTATGACAGCGGACCGTCTGACAACGGCGGCGGCTACGGCGGCGGTCAAGGGGGCGGCGGAGGCCGTGATCTGGACGACGAAATTCCGTTCTAAGTAGAACGTGTGGGGGCCTTCGGGCCCCTTTCTTTTTGCTTGGAATTTGTGGCAGGCGGCGTGCCGTGAGTATTTTGGGCAAAAAGAAGCATAAAGGCCCGCACGAACGGCGGGCCATTGGGAATTTAGCGGGCGTCGAGCGCTTCTTGGAGGAGCGTTCGGACCATGTCGCGGGGGACGTCGGACGTGACAAACGCCTTTCCGATGCCGCGGGCAAGGATGAAGCGGAGTTGGCCGTCGATGACCTTTTTGTCTTGCCCCATCAGGTCGAGGAGTTTGTCCGCATCCGGCAAATCGCCGGGGATATCGGCGAGGTCGACTTTGGTGCCCATTTCACGCAGATGCTGGCGCAGGCGCGAGGGGTCTTCTTGCGGGCAGAGACCAAGGCGCGACGATAGTTCAAAGGCAAGCGCACAGCCAATCGCAACGCCTTCGCCGTGGAGAAGGCGGTCTGAATAGCCAGTGGCAGCTTCGAACGCATGGCAGAAAGTGTGGCCAAGGTTCAGGAGCGCACGGTCGCCCTGCTCGGTCTCGTCGCGCAGGACAATCTCCGCCTTCATCTCAACCGAGCGTTTGACCGCGTAGATGCGGGCCTCCACATCACCGGCAGCCATTTTGGGCGCGTTCTTTTCGAGCCACTCAAAGAAGTTCCCATCCCCTAGGAGGCCGTATTTCACCACTTCGCCGTAGCCCGCGAGGAAATCACGGGGCGCCAGGGTTTGCAGGGCATCCGTATCGGCGAGCACAAGGCTGGGTTGGTGAAATGCACCAACGAGGTTCTTGCCATGGGGCGTATTGATTCCGGTTTTCCCACCGACCGAACTGTCCACTTGGGCCAGCAGCGATGTCGGGATTTGCACAAACCGCACACCGCGGCGCAGGACCGATGCGGCAAAGCCGACCAAATCGCCGATCACACCGCCGCCCAAAGCCACGACCACATCGCGGCGCTCGACCTGTTCAGAGAGCAGCCATTCGACGGTGCGGGTGAAGTGAGGCCAGCTTTTGGTCCCTTCGCCTGCGGGCAAAGTCAGGGAGGTCATGGCGATGCCCTCAGCCACCAGCCCCGCGCGCAGAGTTTCCAGATGGATGGCGCCCACGTTTTCGTCCGTGACGACGGCGACCTTTTTCCGGCGCAGCAAGGGTGCAATTTCAGCGCCCGCGCTAGCGATCAGACCTTGGCCCACGCGGATGTTGTATTCTCGGCCAGGCAGCGGGACAGAGACGGTTTCAATCATCACAAACCTCCAGAACATCAGGGCGGGTTTTCAGAGCTTCGACCACGCGGTTTGCCATCTCGGGAACTGGCAGGCGCGGTTCGGATGCCACCCGCAGGTCAGCCTTGGCATAGACGGGCACGCGCTTGTGGTAGATTTCGGTCAATGTCGCCTTGGGATCGCGGGTTCGCAGCAGCGGGCGTGTGTTCTTGTGGCGCACGCGGTTCCACAAGGTTTGCAGCTCTGCATCCAGCCAGACCGACACGCCTTGGTCGTGAATCACCTCGCGGTTGCGAGCCTGAAGGAACGCACCGCCGCCGGTGCTGAGGATTGCGCCCTCGTTCGTGATCAAGCGCGAGATGACCTCGCTTTCCCGGGCACGAAAGAAATCCTCGCCATCGCGGGCAAAGATTTCAGGAATGCTCATGGCTGCTGCACGCTCGATTTCTTCGTCCGAATCCAGAAAAGGCACGTGCAGGCGTTCTGCCAAGGCGCGGCCCACGGCTGTTTTCCCGGCTCCCATCATCCCGATCAGAACGACAGTCTTTTTTAGGCGTAGTGTCATGGCTCCCGCTTCGGATCGTCGGCGTGTTCACGCTAAATTGCAATTCGACGCCTTCAATGACGTGAACTTGGCGGAAATGCCATATATAATCTGGGCCAAACCCAAACACATGAGAATGAGGGGACTATGGGGCGCATCATTAAGTGGTTATTTTATCTGGTAGTTTTAGGCGGCATCGGGCTGATCTGTTATGCCTATGTCGGCCCGTTTTTGGGTGCCGATTTTTCTGCCCCCGCAGATGAAGTGCGTCAGGAGGTCATCCTGCATGTGGAATAAGGCCGCCATTCTGGTGGCCCTGTGGCCGGGGCTTGCGATCGCGCAAGAGCCCTTGTCCGCAATAGACTGGCTGTCGAACTCGATCGAGGCCACCCCCATCGCAATGCCCCCTGCCAAAGACAATCTGGGTGGCAGCGAAATCCCTGAAGTGGTGGTCACTCCTTTGGGAGGGCCCTCGCCCGATGCGGCGGGACTGCTGGCGCGGTCTGTCACCGGTTTCCCCAGAGACCTGTGGTCCCAGAGCGACCCAGAGGATTTGGCCCGCCTGATGCGCCAGGCCGGAAATGCAGAGCTGCCCGCCATTCGCGCCCTGATGTTCACTCTGTTACTGGCCGAGGCCGATGCGCCCACCGGTCTGCAACGCACCGGCGATTTTCTACAATTGCGTGTGGATCAGCTTTTGCGTCTTGGTGCCGTGGAACAGGCCGAGGCGCTGATGGAGCGCGCGGGAATCGACACGCCAGAGCTGTTTCAGCGCGCGTTCGATGCCTCTTTGCTGACTGGCAACGAAGACACGCGCTGCGCGGAGATCGACCGCAGGCCAGAACTGTCCGCCCGTTATCCGGCGCGAATCTTTTGTCTGGCACGGCGCGGAAACTGGAGCACCGCAGCGCTGGTTCTGGGCACAGCCGAAGCGCTTGGCATGCTGACCCCTGCCGAGGATGCGCTGTTGGCTAGGTTCCTTGATCCTGACTTGTTCGAAGCGGACGACATGTTGGCATTTCCGGATGTGCCCACACCCTTGGAATTTCGGATGTTCGAGGCGATTGGCGAGCGTATGCCAACCGCCCCCCTACCCCGCGCCTTTGCTCACGCAGATCTGCGCCCCGTGGCAGGTTGGAAAGCCCAACTTGAGGCAGCAGAGCGTTTGACGCGCGCTGGCGCGCTGTCCGAGAACAGCTTTCTCGGCATCTATTCCGCCCGCCTGCCCGCTGCGTCCGGTGGCGTTTGGGACCGCGTCGAGGCAGTGCAGCGGTTTGAAACCGCCCTGAAACGCCGCGACAAGCAGGCGATCATCCGCACCCTGCCAGAGGCATGGCGCCGCATGGGCGAAGTGGGCCTACAGGTGCCCTTCGCCCGCCTTTTCGGCACTCGGCTTTTGGACATCGATCTGAATGGGGCGCATGAACGTCAGGCGCTTGAGGTTGCCCTTTTGTCCCCCGGTTATGAGGAAGCCGCGCGACGTTTGCCGAACATCACGCCGACCGACGCCATGCTGCGCGCTATTGCCTCGGGACGGATGCCGGACACGCCGCCTTCTCAACCGCAACTTCGGGCGATCTACGACGGATTTACCAACGACCCTTCGCGCCAATTGCAAGCCATGATCGACAACGGCGCCATCGGCGAAGCGATCCTGAGCGCTATGGCCAAGCTGTCGCAAGACCTGCGCAGCGATCCGCGCCAGATCACAGAGGCGCTTTCGCTCTTTCGGGCAGTTGGACTTGTCGGCACCGCGCGCTCCGTCGCGCTACAGCTGTTGCTATTGGAGACTGTCTGAGGGCTGGCATGGAAGACCACCGCTGGATCTCCAGCTTTCTCGAAGCACAGGCCGCCGAACAGAACGCCGCAACGAACACGTTGCTGGCATATGGGCGGGATTTGAAAGATGCGGCAGACTGGTTGGCGCGGAACGGCAGCGGCTTTGGCACCGCGCGACGCAATGACCTAGAGAACTACCTGATTTTTTGCGAGGCGCAGGGCCTGTCCCAGTCCACGCGTGCGCGTCGCCTGTCTGCGCTAAAACAGTTGTTCCGCTTCGTACACGATGAGGGCTGGCGCGACACCAACCCCGCCATTCAGATCACCGGACCGGGAAAAGCGAAACGCCTGCCCAAGACCCTAAGCCAAGAGGACGTCACGCGCCTGCTAGATGCCGCTGCCGAGTCGGGCCGAAACCCCACCGAGCAGGCCCGCAACACCTGCTTGATGGAGCTGCTCTACGGCACGGGAATGCGCGTGACAGAACTGGTGAGCTTGCCCGTCACGGCCACGCGCGGTGATCCCCGCATGCTCCTGATCAAGGGCAAAGGCGGCAAAGAACGCATGGTTCCCCTGTCAGAACCTGCCCGCGACGCGCTGATCTTATGGCTCGAACACCGCGATGCCGCCGAAGAAGAGGCACGGCTGAAAGGCAAACCCACCTCGCCCTACCTCTTCCCCTCGCGTGGCAAACTGGGGCACCTGACCCGCCACGCCTTCTACCTGATGATCAAGGATTTCGCCGTTCAGGGCGGCGTTTCGCCTTCGGCGGTCACGCCCCACACCCTGCGCCACGCCTTTGCGACTCACCTCTTGGCCAATGGCGCTGACCTGCGTGCAATCCAGACGCTTCTGGGCCACGCAGACCTTGGCACCACGGAAATCTACACGCATGTTCTGGAAGAGCGGCTGAAATCGCTGGTTTTCGAACATCACCCCTTGGCGAAAGGCCCATAAAGCGCCATCTGCCCCCAAAACACTTCTGAGAGACTTATGGACACCTCCCTATTTGACGCTTCGTTCTGGACGACCGCCGGTGGCATTTTGCTGCTTCTGGTTTTCTCTGGTCTGTTTTCGGGTTCGGAAACCGCGCTGACAGCCGCCTCGCGCGGGAAACTGCGGGCCAACGCGGACAAAGGGTCCAAGGGCGCGGAACAAGCGCTCAAGATCACCGAAGACAATGAACGTCTGATCGGCTCGGTCCTTCTCGGGAACAACCTTGTAAACATTCTGGCGACATCGCTGGCAACCGCGCTCTTTACCCGTCTCTTCGGGGAATCGGGCGTCGCGCTGGCGACAATGGTAATGACCCTGCTGGTTCTGATCTTTGCCGAGGTGCTGCCAAAAACCTACGCGATCACTAATGCCGAGGTGGCCGCCGCCCGTGCAGCCCCCATGATCACCCTGATCGTCAAAGTTTTTTCGCCCATCGTTTCAGCCGTCCGCGCTTTGGTCCGCTTGGTGCTGCGTATGTTCGGCGTCCAGATCGACCCTGACAGCCAAATTCTCGCCGTGCGCGAAGAGATCGCAGGCGCCCTGCACCTCGGTCACTCCGAAGGGGTGGTCGAGAAAGAGGACCGCGACCGTATCCTTGGGGCACTCGACCTGAACGACCGCTATGTCGAAGAGGTCATGCTGCACCGTTCCTCGATCGAGATGATCAATGCCGAGGACTCGATCGAAGACATTCTTGCCCAGTGTCTGGAAAGCAATCACACCCGCCTGCCCCTGTTCAAAGGCGATCAAGAGAACATCATTGGCGTGGTCCATGCCAAGGACCTGATGCGCGCGATGGACACCATTCTGCGCGATGAAGAGGCGATGAAAGCCTTTGACATCGCAAGTGTTGCGATGAAGCCGTATTTCATTCCCGACACCACCTCGCTGGACGAACAGATGCGCCAGTTCCTGCGCCGCCGCACGCACTTTGCGCTGGTGGTGGACGAGTACGGCAGCATCGAAGGCCTGATCACGCTGGAAGACATCCTCGAAGAGATCGTTGGTCAGATCACCGACGAATTCGACGCCGAGGCTGAACTGCCGATCAAGAAGGCCGAGGATGGCACCTATATCGTCGAGGGCCACATGACGATCCGCGACCTGAACCGTGCGACCGAATGGAACCTGCCGGACGACGAGGCGAACACCATCGCAGGCCTTGTGATCCACGAAGCACAGACCATTCCGACCCCCGGTCAGGTGTTCAGCTTCCACGGCTTCCGCTTCCTTGTTCTGGCGCGCGAGGCCAACCGTATCACCAAGCTGAAGATCCGCCCCCTGCAGTAAGGGCTGGACAGTCCGCCGCGTTCCGGCCACTTTCTGAACAACCGTTCAGTTAGGGGAGGAACTCGGATGGATTTGACAGGCGTAAAGGCTGTCGTGACCGGCGGCGCATCGGGATTGGGCAACGCCACGGCTCGGTTTTTGGCGGCATCGGGCGCGCAGGTGGTCCTGCTGGACCGCGACACCACGCGCGGTACAGAACAGGCCGCAGAGATCGGGGCGGGCTTTCAGAAATGTGATGTGACGGACGAAGGGTCGGTGCAGGCGGCCCTAACCGCCGCGGCGGACCACATGGGCGGGCTGACCGCAGCGATCAACTGCGCGGGCATTGCGACCGCGGAAAAGACTTTGGGCCGGAATGGGCCCCATGGGCTGGACAGCTGGAAACGCACGATCGACATCAACCTGACTGGCAGCTTTAACGTTGGACGCTTAGCAGCTGAAATCATGTCGAAAAACGCGCCAGATGCGGGCGGACAGCGCGGCGTGATCGTCAACACCGCGTCCATCGCTGCATTCGAGGGGCAAAAGGGCCAAGCCGCCTATGCCGCCTCCAAAGGAGGGATCGCGGCGCTGGCCCTACCCATGGCGCGCGACTTGGCATCGGTTGGGGTACGCTGCATGGCGATCGCGCCGGGCATCTTCCGCACGCCGATGCTGGAAAGTCTGGGCCAAGAGGTCATGGACGGTCTGGCCGCTGACGTGACCTTTCCCAAGCGGCTGGGGGACCCGCAGGAATACGCGCGCACCGTCGGGTTCATCCTGACCTGCCCCTATTTGAACGGGTCGGTCATCCGGATCGACGGCGCGCTACGAATGCCTTAACCGGCGGCCTTCTCTTCCAGCTCCAGCCACTCTTCTTCGGCGGCGGCGAGTTTCTCCTGCCGCTCGACCAGCGCTTCGGTGGCCTTGTTGAACTTCAGCGGCTCTTTGGTGAACAGCTCGGGATCAGCAAGGAACTCTTCGAGTTTCGCGATCTCGGCCTCCAGGCGCTCCATCTCGGCAGGCAGCGCATCAAGGCGGTGCTTCTCGCTGTAGCTCAGGCCATCTTTGGCAGGCTTGGGCGCGACGGCAGGTTTCGGCGCTGCCACAGGCTTCTCGGCCTTGGGGGCGGCTTTGGCCTCTTCTTTCGCGGTCAGAGCCTTTTGCGCCTGATAGTCGGACCAGCCACCGGCATAGACGGTGGCCTTGCCGTTGCCCTCCATCGCGATGGTCGTCGCCGACACACGGTCAAGGAAGTCACGGTCGTGGCTGACCAGCAGCACCGTGCCGTCGTAGCTGTCCAGAAGCTCTTGCAACAGATCTAGCGTTTCCACGTCCAGATCGTTGGTCGGTTCGTCGAGAACCAAAAGGTTGCTCTCGCGCGCCATAATCTTGGCCAGCAACAGACGCGCCTTCTCACCGCCCGACAGGCTGCGCACAGGGGCGCGGGCTTGGGCTTCGGCGAACAGGAATTCCTTTAGGTAGCCGACCACGTGCTTGGGGTTACCGCGCACCATCACCTGATCCGCCTGCCCGCTGACGCGCATGTCAGGATCGCCGGTCAGGCTGTCCCACAGGGTCATTTCGGGGTCCAGCTGCGCGCGAGTCTGGTCAAAGATCGCGGGCAGCAGGTTGGTACCAAGGGTCACGGTGCCCGTATCCGGCTGCTCCTGCCCCATCAGCATCTTCAGCAGGGTCGTCTTGCCCACGCCGTTCGGCCCGACAAAGGCCACACGGTCCCCCCGCTGGATCTTGATCGAAAAGTCCTTGAGAATGACCTTATCGCCATAGGTCTTGCTGATGCCCTCAGCCTCAATCACGCGCTTGCCCGACTGAGGGCCGCTTTCCAGCGCCATCGCGGCGGCGCCTTGGCGTTTGATCTGGCTGGCACGCTGAGCCCGCAGGTCCTGTAGAGCGCGCACACGGCCTTGGTTCCGCTTGCGACGGGCGCTGATGCCTTCGACAGCCCAACGGGCCTCGGCCTTGATCTTGCGGTTCAGCTTGTGGCGCTGTTCGTCCTCGTCTTCCCAGACTTTGTCGCGCCATGCCTCGAAGTTCTCGAATCCCAACTCCTGACGGCGCACCTCCCCGCGGTCGACCCACAAGGTCGCTCGGGTCAACGCACGCAGGAACGCACGGTCGTGCGAGATCAGGACAAAAGCGTCGCGGGTGGTTTTGAGCTCGTTTTCCAGCCACGCAATCGCCTCGATATCAAGGTGGTTGGTCGGTTCGTCCAGCAGCATCAGTTCGGGCGCTTCGGCCATCAGTTTGGCCAGCGCGGCGCGGCGGCGCTCCCCGCCAGAGGCCACGTTCACATCGCGGCTGGGATCGAATTTCAGACCCTCGGCCACCATCTCGATCTTGTACATCTCGGATGGATCCAGACGGCTGGACGCGAAATCCCCCAGCGTGGCGAACCCTTCCATGGTCGGGTCCTGCTCCATGTAGCCCACGGTGATGCCCGGCCCCGCCACGCGGTCGCCGCTGTCGGCCTCGACCAGACCGGCCATGACCTTCATCAGGGTGGATTTGCCGGACCCGTTGCGGCCCACCAAGGCCACACGGTCCCCCGGCTGAACGTTCAGCGAGAGGCCGGAGAAAACAGGATCACCGCCAAAAGTCAGCGAGATGTCGGAAAGCTGGAGTAAGGGTGCGCGTGCCATGGCATCGCGCTATCCCCGCCCCGCATCCGCGTCAAGGGGTCAGCCTGCGACGGCGCGCAGCAGCTTCTTGCGCGCGGGGGGAATCGCGGCGATTTCAACACCGGTAAAGACATGAAGCGTATTCATCTGGGCATCGACAACCGCATGGTCACTGACCCAGCCACCCATCATCAGATAGGTCTTGAGCAGCGGCGGCATACGGCGCATCGCCAGTTTCGCATCTGGCTTGCGGCGCAGACGAGCGGCAAAGCGAAACACGTTGGGCGCCTTGACCTTGGGCAGCCAGCGTTTGGGGCCAAGGTGACGCTCTTTGAGTAGGGCAAAGGCGTCGAAGTATTCCTGCGCGTCAGTCCCGCGAAAGCTTGAGCACCCAAACAGCATCTCAACGCCCGTTTCGTCCACATAGCGGGTCATCGCCCCCCACGCGACTCGGAGGATGTCAGGATCCGTCAGATCTGGATGAATACAAAACCGCCCCATCTCGACCATCTTGCCCGAGTACGCCTCCAGCGCGGCCAGATCATAGTACTGCGCGGCGTAACTGCGGGAAATCTCGGACCCAGAGGTCAGATGCAGCATTCGAAAACAGCAGACCAGCGCGCCAGTGCGCTGATCCTCTACCAACATGTGATGGCAGATACCGTCGTAATCGTCTGCATCCAGACCGTCCGTGGATGCCTCGGCTCCTGTTTCAGCCACAAATGCCAAGTAGCGCAGGCGCTGCGCGGACTCTATGTCAGCTGGCGTCTCGGCCAGACGGGTGCGATAGCTTCCCTTTATCATGTTCAGCATCACAGGCACCTGCAGCGGAAGGTTTTGACCCACCTAGCATACAGCCTGCGACGCCTACGTGACAGGGAAAGTTAATTGCCCAGAGCTTGGCTCAGGTCCAGACCGCCAACGTTTCCGAAGAGCTGGGTCAGGAAGGGAACGTCGTCTGCGTTGCTGCCGGTCACACGGCGCGACAGGGGCACAACTTTGCCGTCCTGAAGGGTGTAACGTTCGACATTCGAAACCACGCCGGCGTCATCGAACCGGATTGCAACGATCTGACGATCCACAATCTCGGGCTCGCGCATGCCGTAGCTGCGCACATTTTTCGACACATAGTAGTAGGCATCACTGCGCGCCACACCAGAGGTGGTCGGGGTGCCAATCACCTCGGCCACGGTGTCACGCGTATCCACGCCCACGAGAATGTTCGCCAGATCGTCGTCCGAGGGCGTATACCCATGCAAACGGTACTGCGCCACACACCCTGCGACGGCGATCACTGCTGCCAGGCAGGTCGCCCGTCCCATCCATTTAACCGCTCGCATCCTGCTGCCCCTATTGAACTCGACATGTATTAGCTTTTATCCCGATTACATAAGGAAAGGCACCGGTTCAAGAATGCAAGACTCAGCTCCCCTACCGCAGCACATATTGCGGATCGCGGATTTGCCCCAGCGCAAACCCACTCGCGTCACCCTGACGCCCACCCCCGAGGAAATGCGCGCCGTTGCCTCTGATCTGGGTCTGGATGGCCTGCGAAAGCTACGATTCGAGGCTGAACTGTCCCCGATGGGCAAGACAGACTGGCGGCTCAAGGGCACCTTGGGCGCGACTGTAGTCCAGCCCTGCGTGGTCACGCTAGAGCCTGTGACGACGCGGATCGACACGGGAATCGAGCTGACATATTTGGCGGATTTGCCCGAAATCGAGGGCGAGGAAGTAGAAATGCCCGAGGACGAGTCAGTCGAACGTCTGCCCGCGGCGATCGACATCGCAGAAGTCATGATCGAGTCGCTGGCGTTGAACATCCCGCTTTATCCCCGCGCCGAGGGCACAGATCCGGTCGAAATGCAGGTGACTGAGCCCGGCAAGAAGGCGATGACGGATGAAGATGCCAAGCCTTTCGCTGGCTTAGCAGCCCTTCGGGATAAATTAGGCGGGGACAGCGGGGAAAATTCCTGATACCCCCTTGCAGAACGCCGGAAAAAAGGTATTTTCCGCGCCTCATCGAAATTTTGGGTTGGACACGGACTGCGCCTAGGACTATAGGCCCCGTCAACCCGCAACGACGCCGGGCAACGCCCCAGACTGACAACTCCGGGCCCCGCCCGCCTAAAGCATAGAGGTAGGACAATGGCTGTCCAACAGAACAAAGTTTCGAAATCGCGCCGCAACAACCGCCGTGCCCATGACGCTCTGGTTGCAGGCAACCCCAACGAGTGCACCAACTGTGGCGAGCTGAAGCGCCCCCACCACGTGTGCCCCTCGTGCGGCCACTACGACGATCGTGAAGTCGTAGCGCTGAACAACGAGATCGATCTGGACGAAGACGCAGCGTAAGCTTCTTCTTTGAGAGAACGGGCGACCCATGACTGCGACCCAGACTCCTGAGCGCGCGGACGCCCGTACCGTTACCCTATCCATTGACGCAATGGGTGGGGATCGAGGGCCTTCGGTTGTGATCGACGGTCTTGCGCTCTCGGCAGAGAAAAACCCCGACATCCGCTTTGTTGTGCATGGTCCAGCCGCCGAGCTGGAGCGTTTGATCGCGCGAAAGCGTGGTCTGGCAGAGCGATGCACCGTGCGCGACGCCGCTGGCGTCGTCAGCATGGAAGACAAACCCAGCCAAGTGATGCGCCATGGCAAGGGAACTTCGATGTTCTCTGCCATCGATGCTGTCCGCAATGGCGAGGCTGATGTCTGCGTGAGCTGCGGCAACACCGGTGCCCTGATGGCGCTGTCGATGGTCCGCCTGCGCAAACTCCCCGGTGTGAACCGTCCTGCGATTGCTGTGCTCTGGCCCTCCCGGAACCCGATGGGGTTCAACGTCATGCTCGACGTCGGAGCAGACATCCGCGCGGATGAAGAGGACTTGCTGCAATATGCGCTGATGGGCGCCTCTTACGCACGCAATGGTCTGGATCTGGCCCGCCCCCGTATCGGCCTGCTGAACGTAGGCACCGAAGAGCACAAGGGTCGTGCCGAGATGAAAGTCGCGCATGACCTGATCGAAGCCAATGCCGAGGCAGGGAATTTTGACTTCGTCGGTTTTGTCGAAGGCGGCGACATCCCCTCGGACAAAGTCGACGTCATCGTCACCGATGGCTTTACCGGCAATATCGCACTCAAGACCGGCGAAGGCACCGCGAGCCTCATCCGTACTTTGCTGAAAGAAGCGTTCGAGTACAGCTTCTTGTCCAAGATCGCGGCCCTGCTTGCTCTGACATCGCTAAAGCGTCTGCAAAAACGTATCGATCCGCGCCGTGTGAATGGCGGCGTTTTCTTGGGGCTTAATGGGACCGTGGTGAAATCACACGGCTCTGCCGATTCGACCGGAGTATCGGCCGCCGTGAAGCTGGCCTTCCAACTGGCACAGAGCGGATTTACGAACAAACTCGCCGCGCGGGTTGCATCTGCAGCAACGCTGGCACAGGATGCGCGAAACATAAACGATAACTAAAAACGGTTCTAAATAGATGACTCTTCGAGCGGTGGTAAAAGGCGTTGGGCATTACCTGCCTGAGCGGGTGGTTCCTAATAGCGAGTTCGAAGAGAAGATCGACACCAGCGACGAATGGATTCGCAGCCGCTCTGGGATCGAGCGCCGCCATTTCGCCGCCGAAGGTCAGACCACATCCGATCTAGGCATTCGCGCCGCGAAGGCCGCGCTGGCGGATGCTGGCCTAGAGCCCGACGATCTGGACGCCATTGTGGTGGCGACATCGACCGCCGATCTCACCTTCCCCTCGGCTGCGACGATGATTCAGTCCGGGCTCGGCATGACCCGCGGCTTCGCGTTTGATGTGCAGGCGGTCTGTGCAGGCTTTGTTTTTGCTCTGACAAATGCGAACGGGCTGATTCTTTCTGGTCAGGCCAAACGCGTTCTCGTGATCGGCGCAGAGACCTTTAGCCGGATCATGGATTGGGAAGACCGTGGCACCTGTGTTCTGTTTGGCGACGGCGCTGGCGCGTTGATCCTCGAAGGCGAAGAAGGCGCTGGTTCAACGGACGATCGCGGCATTCTGGCGACCGATCTGAACTCGGACGGCACCTATCGTGACATCCTGTATGTCGACGGTGGCGTGTCCACCGGAACGACTGGCCACCTGCGTATGCAGGGCAAGGAAGTCTTCCGCCATGCCATTGAAAAACTTGCACAAACAGCGCACACGTCGCTCGATAAAATCGGGCTGACCGGTGACGATGTAGACTGGATCGTGCCCCATCAAGCCAACCTGCGCATCATCAAAGGCACCGCCCAAAAGATGGGTGTGCCCATGGACCGCGTGGTTGTGACCGTTCAGGATCACGGCAACACCTCGGCCGCGTCTATCCCGCTGGCGTTGTCTGTCGGCAAGGAACGCGGACAGATCAAACAGGGCGATCTGGTCGTCACCGAAGCCATCGGTGGCGGTCTCGCATGGGGCTCTGTGGTCATCCGGTGGTAACGAAACGTACACCTCCGGCAAGTTGTTGATATTGACTCGTAAAATCCAAGCGCCCTATTGTTCTAACAGCAACGGGGAGAGCTATTATGGGTGAAAAGACCCTTACGCGGATGGACCTTAGCGAAGCCGTCTTCAACGAAGTTGGTTTGTCGCGCAATGAATCCGCACAGCTGGTAGAAAGCGTTTTGGAACACATGTCCGATGCGCTTGTGAGTGGTGAACAGGTCAAAATTTCCTCATTCGGAACCTTCAGTGTTCGGGAGAAGGCGGCGCGCGTGGGCCGCAACCCCAAAACCGGCGAGGAAGTGCCCATCCACCCCCGCCGTGTGCTGACGTTCCGTCCATCGCATCTGATGAAGGACCGTGTCGCGGACGGGAATCGCAAGAAGTAAGGCTTCCCGATGGCCCGAAAGTCCCCTGATGCGTTTCGAACAATCAGCGAGGTCGCTGACTGGTTAGAAACTCCTGCCCACGTTCTGCGGTTCTGGGAGAGTAAGTTCACTCAGGTGAAGCCCGTCAAGCGTGCCGGTGGGCGACGCTATTACCGCCCCGCCGACATGGAATTGCTTGGTGGGATCAAGAAGTTGCTCCACGATGAGGGGATGACAATCAAAGGCGTGCAGAAGATTCTGCGTGAGCAAGGCGTCAAACATGTGGCTGGTTTGTCAGATGCGATAACACCGCCTGATACCAAATCTGTAACTGTCGAGACTGAGAGCGCCCCTGCTGCGCCCAAATCTGAACAGTCGCTGCCCGAGCAAGCGCCCCTGCCCCCACTACCCAAAACCGAGAAACGGGAGCCCCCGAGCGAGTCTGAAGATGGCTACCAACAGGGCAATCTTTTTGGCGACGATTTCGAAGACACGAGCGAAGTGGAGCTTTTGGAAGTAGAGGTCGAAGACGCCCATGCTCCGGCGCCAGCCGAAGTCATCCCTCTTCGCCCCGCCACGCAGCCAGCATCCGCAGAGGCGGCACAGGACGCAGAGACTGCACGAGAACCTGCGCCGCGCCTGCTCGCTATGGCCTTGCAAACACCGGAAAAACAGCGCCCCGCGATTGCCGCGTTGGCGCCCCAAATTCGTTCGCTGCATGAGCGGCTGAGCCAAGCGAAATAATTTCCGAAATCGGCGATTTCGCTCTTGCGCCTACCGCCCACAACTGTAGAAAGCCTCACACAACGTCGGGCTATAGCGCAGCCTGGTAGCGCGTCCGTCTGGGGGACGGAAGGTCGCAGGTTCGAGTCCTGCTAGCCCGACCATTAAAACGCCCGAGTGCCTACACGGCCTCGGGCGTTTAATGTATCTGGGGATCCGTATTGATCCGAAGCGAGGAGGCCGCGACATGACCCTGCCCACCGGTGTTCTGCCGAGTCAGACAATCTCTGAAATGGTTGAGAGCGGTGCGATCACGATCGACGCCCCCCTGCTGACCGGTCAGGTCCAGCCCGCCAGCCTTGATCTGCGCCTCGGCAAGGTGGCCTACCGGATACGCGCCTCTTTCCTGCCGGGTCACGGCACCCGCGTCGCAGAGCGGTTGGACGATTTCACAATGCACGAGATCGACCTAACGAACGGTGCAGTGCTGGAAAAGGGCTGCGTCTATCTGGTCCCTCTGATGGAAGGGTTGCATCTGCCGGACGGTATTACCGCTGTGGCCAACGCCAAATCCTCGACCGGTCGTCTGGACCTGCTGACGCGCTGCGTGACTGACGGTGGGACAGAATTCGACCGCATCCCTGCAGGCTACTCCGGCCCCTTGTACGCCGAGATTTGCCCCCGTTCGTTCAGTGTTCTGGTCCGCCCGGGCATGCGCCTAAACCAAATCCGTTTCCGCAATGGCCAGAGCGTGCTGGATGATGACGCCCTGCGCGCGTTGCACGCCTCTGAGACGCTGGTGAATGGCGAGCCGGTCATTGACGACGGTCTGGGCTTCTCGGTCGATCTGAGGCTCTCTGGCACCGATTTGGTGGGGTACCGCGCGAAACCCCACACAGGCGTTATCGATCTAGACCGCATCGGTGCATATGACCCTGCCGAGTTCTGGGAAGAAATCCGCACCGACAAAGGCCGTATCATCCTAGACCCCGGTGCATTCTACATTCTGGTCAGCCAAGAGGCTGTGCATATCCCGCCCGCTTACGCCGCCGAAATGGCGCCCTATCTGGCGATGGTGGGGGAATTTCGCGTGCACTATGCCGGCTTCTTCGACCCTGGCTTTGGCCACGCGGCCGTTGGCGGCTCTGGCGCGCGCGGGGTTCTAGAAGTCCGCTGCCACGAAGCGCCATTTGTGCTCGAGCATGGGCAAGTCGTTGGGCGCCTGATCTATGAGAAAATGGCAGATCGTCCCGCGACTCTCTACGGCGCGGATCTGGCGTCGAACTATCAGGGACAGGGTCTAAAACTATCCAAGCACTTCAAGTGATCAAAAGCGGCGCATCACACGGCTGATTTGGCGCGCTTTCTTGGCGATATCACCATTCTTCTGACCAGAGACGGGGCCACCTTTGGCCCCTTTTCCTTTGGAAAAATGGTCGATGCCAGCGTTGATGCCTTTGTTCATCAGGCGGCGTCCGAACAGACGCATGGCGATGTTGATGATCTGGTTGGCGTTCATGGTGGCCTCTCGGTTGCAACTCTTTAAAGGTACGCACGCCGCGCACCATTTCAACCCGCAGACGTGGATCAATCCTCGAACAGCTCGGTTTGACCCGCCAATTCGTCGTCTTGCTCCTCCTCGCCGCGCGGCGTGGGAATGGTCCCTGCCCCAAGCATCCGGCTGTCGAGCAAGCCCGCTGAGCGCAGTTCTGAAAGGCCTGGCAAGTCACGCGCGCTCTCCAATCCGAAGTGATCCAAGAACTCTTGCGTCACGACAAAGGTCACAGGGCGTCCTGGTGTCATGCGGCGGCGGCCAAAGCGAATCCACTCCATATCCAAAAGCTGGTCAATGGTGCCGCGACTCACGGTAACTCCGCGAATCTCTTCGATCTCAGCCCGAGTGACGGGCTGGTGATAGGCAATAATCGCCAGCGTCTCGATCGCAGCACGGGACAGCTTGCGGACCTCGATCCGCTCTTGCTGCATCAGGAACGCCAGATCGGGCGCAGTGCGGAAGGCCCAAGCATCCCCCACGCGGACCACACGCACGCCGCGCCCCTCGTAGCGTTTGCGCAGATAGGCCAGCGCCTCGGCCGCGTCACAGCCATGGGGCATCCGCGCGTTCAACTCGGCAACGGTCACAGGCTCTGCGCTGGCAAAGAGAATGGCTTCGACCATACGCTCCTGCTCGGCGATGACCGGCGCGTCAAACAAGCTCTGTTCTTCGTCGTGCTTACTCATGGCGGTTTTCCCGTCGGCGCAACTGGATCGGCGCAAAAGTTTCGGTTTGGCGGATCTCGGCTTTGCCCTCTTTGACGAGCTCTAAAGAGGCCGCAAAGGTCGCAGCAGTGGCAGTCCGGCGGCGCTTGGGATCCTCGACCCAGCCGTCGGGCAGATAGGTCGACAGGTCCACCCACTCGCCGACAAAGCCAATGAGGCTCCGCATCTTTTCCAGCGCTTCTTCCATGGTCAGGATGCTGTCGCGATCCAGCACAAAGGGGCGGAATTCATCCTTGGTCCGAATGCGAGCATACCCACGCATCAGATCAAGGATCGTGGCGGTGTATTGCACCTTGCGCACGCGCTCCATGTCCTCTGGCAAACCGCGAGCAAAGAAATCGCGTCCCAGTTGGTCCCGTGCCATCAGCTTGGCCGCTGCGTCACGCATGGCTTGCAGACGCTCCAGCTGGAACGCGAGATGTGCGGCCAGTTCTTCGCCCGTGGGGCCATCCTCGGTCGGATCGGGGGGCAGCAGAAGGCGCGATTTCAAGAAGGTCAGCCACGCCGCCATCACCAGATAATCAGCGGCAAGCTCGATCCGCAGCTTCTTGGCCTTTTCTACGAACGCCAAATACTGCTGCGCCAGACGCAGAACGCTGACACGGCGCAGGTCCACTTTCTGGGTCCGCGACAGGGTAAGCAAGACGTCCAGAGGCCCTTCAAAGCCTTCGACATCGACGATCAGCGCCTCGGCGGCGAGCCGGTCTTCGACGGTCGCGCCATCGCCCCGCCCGCGGGGATCATCGCTGAATAGATCGTCCATGGCCTCACCCGTTCAAGAGGGAGGAAAATTCTGCCTCTAGGGCCGAAATGTCAATATCGCTGGGGGGTCGCCGCTGCGCCAAGGCCCGCTCCGCACGAACCTCCGCCTGTTCGGTCAGGTCACCACAGACGTTTGCAATGCTCTCCATCTCGTCGAGTTCACCGTTGCAGTGCAAAACCACATCGCAGCCTGCCGCGATCGCCTTTCCAGACCGACGCGCCACAGTGCCAGACAGCGCGCCCATGCTGATGTCATCGGTCATGATCAATCCGTCAAAGCCGATGTCCTGACGGATCAAGCGCATCATCTTGGGCGACAGGGTGGCGGGGCGGTCATCAAGTGCCTCAAACACCAGATGCGCGGTCATTCCCAGCGGTAGGTCATTCAGCGCCTTGAACGCCGCGAAATCCACGTTTGTCAGAGTTTCTGCATTGATATCCACGCGAGGCAGATCCAAGTGGCTGTCCACGCGGGCCAGCCCATGGCCAGGCATATGCTTGAGCACCGGCAGCACACCACCATCCAGATGCCCCTCGGCACATGCGCGGGCATTTGCGATCACAGCTTGCAGATCTTCGCCGTAGCAACGATTGCGCAAGAACGGATGAGTGTCGGCCCGGGCCACATCGGCCATCGGCGCGCAATTCCCGTCAATGCCAAAGGACAGCAGTTCTGCTGCAATCAGGCGGTAGCGCAGCCAGAACGCACGGGCGGCATTGGGACCGGCCGCGCGCGCCATTTCCAAGGGCGGTGTCCAATCACGAACCAGCGGCGGCCGCAGACGCGCCACGCGCCCCCCCTCTTGGTCGATGAAGATCGGCGCGTTCCAACTAACCGACTCGCGCAGGTCGGCTGTCAGCTTTCGCAGCTGCTCCGCGCTCTCGATGTTCCGTGCAAACAGGATAAAGCCCCACGGTTGCGCGGTCCTGAAAAAGTCACGCTCGGCGCCTGTCAGAACAGGCCCCGAGCATCCAAAGATAGCGGCAAGGTTCATGGGTTAGCGCAGCGCGATCGGAATACAGGCCGCGTTGCCCGCTACCAGCACCGAGCAGAACCGGCGCGAGTCGGCCAGATCGTCAAAGCCGTGCACGCGCAGGCGGTAGAAAATGCGCCCACCGCTCTCGGCCTTTTGGATCACACGGCTTTTGCCGTCAAAGAACTCAGCGAACTGGCCACTGATGCGGGTCCATTCCACGCGCGCGATTTCGGGGCTTTCATACGCGCCAAGCTGCACCAAACGAGTGCCAGCAGGCAGCGCGGTTGCGTCAAGTTCGGTCGCGGTCGATGTAATGGAGGCGACGAAATCATCGCTGGCTGATGCGACCTGAACCGAATCGCCAGCCGGGAACGGACGGATCTGCGGGCGCAGCGCGACAACGGCAGGTTCAGCAGCATCGTCTAGCATCAGGGTATCTTGGGGCTTCACCGCCAAGGCCAGTTGATTCGCCAGAGCCGCAAAGTCGTCTTCAGTATCAACAACGTTATCCAGCGGGACGGGAATATTTGCCTCGTCCACCAAGACGTCAGAATCGTTTACGGCGAATTCCGTCGACTCTGCAGGGACAGGTTCAACAGGCATTATTTCGGACAAAGGGGCGTCTTCTGCCGCGACGTCCAGCTGTTCCGGAGCAAGGACGACTTCGGCCACCGGAGCGCTGTTTGCGCCAGCGGCGACCACTTCATTGACCGCGAGGCCTAGATTCTCGGCTTGTTCGCCACCGGGATCGGCGGGGGCCACGCGCACGGGCCCCTCCATCGCGGCGACAACAGGAACGCCACTGACATCACGGACAATCGTCCCATAACCCCATAGAACAACAGCAGAAACCACAGCCACAGAGGCCACAGAACCAACAATATTAATCAGCTTGCGGCGCGGGCTTTCTTCAACAACGAAGTCCTGCATGTAGTCTGCGGGGTCATCCCAGCCATAGTTTCCACCATACTGGTTGTAGGGCGTGTAACCGCCCTGTGACGATTGATAATCCGCCATCACTGCCTCTCTGATCCCAGCGATCCCGGACTGCCGCTGGTTATATCTACTGCTCGTGTCTCGCCTGTGGGCTGCGTTCTTTAGCGCAGTTCCTCAGCTGGCGTGACACCCAAGATACCAAGACCGGCTGCAATCACAACGGCTGTCGAACGCGCCAGGGCGATTTTTGCTTGCGATGTGGCAGAATCGCCGTCCTGAATGAATCTCAGGCTGGTATTTTCGTTGCCACGGTTCCAGAGGCCATGCAAATCCGATGCCAATTCATACAGGTAGAAGGCAATCCGGTGCGGTTCGTTGGTCCGTGCGGCGATTTCCACCAGACGCGGCCACTCGGCGATTTTCTTCAACAGGTTCAATTCGGCCTCGTGGTCCAGCTTGGTGTGGTCCGCCGCCAGCAGGGTCGCATCATCAGCCGAGATACTTGCTTCTGCCGCTTTGCGCAGGACCGAAGCCACACGGGCGTGGGCGTACTGCACGTAGAAGACAGGGTTGTCCTTGGACTGTTCCAGAACCTTGTCGAAGTCAAAGTCCAGCGGCGCGTCGTTCTTGCGGGTCAGCATCACGAAACGGGTCACATCGGGGCCAACCTGCTCCACGACATCGCGCAGCATGATGAAGGTCCCTGCCCGCTTGGACATTTTGAAGGGCTCACCGTTCTTGAACAGCTTCACCAGCTGGCACAGTTTGATGTCGACGGGAACTTTGCCACCGGACAGCGCGCTGACGGCAGCCTTCATGCGTTTGACATAGCCGCCGTGGTCGGCGCCAAAGACGTCGATCAGCAGGTCAAAGCCACGCTGCACCTTGTCGTAGTGATAGGCGATATCGGGCGCGAAATAGGTCCACGCGCCGTCCGACTTCATGATCGGGCGGTCTACGTCGTCACCATAGTCGGTCGACTTGAAAAGGGTCTGCTCGCGGGGTTCCCAGTCCTCGGGCAGCTTGCCTTTGGGGGGCTCCAGCGTACCTCGATAGATCAGGCCCTTGTCGGTCAGATCCTGAATAGCGCCTTCGATCCGGCCCGTGCCGTAGAGCGACTTTTCGCTGTAGAACACGTCCATCTCGACGCCGAGCATTTTCAGATCCTCGCGGATCAGCTCCATCATCGCATCGGTCGCGAACTCGCGCACCTCGGCCAACCAGACGTCTTCGGGCTGATCGACATAAGCATCGCCAACCTTGTCTTTCAGGTTTGCGCCCACTTCGATCAGGTACTCACCGGGGTAAGTGCCATCTTCGAATGCGACTTCCTGACCGTGGGCCTCCAGGTAGCGTAGGTAGACCGACCGCGCCAGAACATCGACCTGAGCACCACCGTCGTTGATGTAATATTCGCGGGTCACGTCGTAACCGGCAAAATCCAGCAGGCTCGCCAGTGCGTCACCGAAAACCGCACCGCGGGTGTGACCCACGTGCAGCGGACCGGTGGGGTTCGCCGAAACGTATTCAACATTCACTTTCTTGCCCGCGCCCACCTCGGACCGGCCAAAACGTGTGCCGCTGTGCAGAACCGCCGATACCAGTCCCTGCCAGACCGCGGGCGCAAGACGCAGGTTGATGAAACCGGGTCCAGCCACTTCGGCACTGGTGATACGGTCGTCCGCAGCCAGCTTCTCGACCAATTTTTCGGCGATATCGCGGGGCTTTGACTTTGCAGCCTTGGCCAGCACCATCGCGGCATTGGTCGCCATGTCCCCGTGCAGCGGATCACGCGGAGGCTCCACCGTGACGTTGGCGAAATCGAGGCCCTCGGGCAGCGCGCCCTCGGCCTGCATTTGCCCGAGCGCGGCAAGAACAACAGCGTGAATATCGGTAAAGAGGTTCATAGGTCCAATCCTGTCTGATTGAGGATGGGATGTACCAGCCCTATGCCCCGCGTCAATCCCGAGTGGCAGAATCCTCCTTGGGGGGCAGCATTGCCAACAGGGTCACGCCCGACTTTTCACGCGGGGGATGTTCTGGTCCCAGCAAACGCACGCTTCCGTTTTCGAAAATCTCCATCATGGGAACCCCGTCGGGACGATCCGCTTCCCATTGTTCGAGCGTGTAATCGTCGGTCAGGTTCGTACGGCTAAAGCGCCAGCCTTGGAGCATCAAACTGCTGAGTTCGCGGTGAGTGCGCCCCGAGCCCAATTCACGACCGCCAAGAGTTACAGGCAGCGTGTGACGGCGGGACTCCTCGCGTGAACGGGCGATCTGCCAGACGTTCTCGCGGCCAAACTCGGGGGCCAGATCGGTCGCCACGAGGGTGTTGTAGGCATCATTATCCGTGGCAGCGATGACCTTTTCAAAGGGAACCAAATCCAGCGTATTGTGTGCATCTTCAGACAGGATATCCCCGTAATAGGTGCGTACGCCTGCCTCTCGGGCACTGCGCAGGCGCGATCGATTGCGATCAACGACCAGCACGGGCATCTCCGCATCCTGCAAGGCCTTGGCCAGCGCCGTCGACCAGCGAGATCCCCCCACGATCAGCACGCCAGAAGCGCGATCCGCAGTGAGCCCCAGCCAGCCGGCCAGTGGCGCCAGCGTGAACCCGTGCAACACCACCGTAGCCGCCACAAGCGCAAACGCGAGCGCCGGAATTTTGGCGGCATCATCATAGCCCAGTCCCACCAAACGCTCTGAAAAAAGACCGGCAACCGCAACCAAGACCACCCCGCGCGGCCCCGTCAGCGCGATCAGGATGCGCTCTTTCATTGGCACGTCAGATCCCAGCAGAGACACCATGACCGTCACCGGACGGGCCAGCAAGATCACGACGATGATAAAGCCCAACGTGCTCCATTCCATCGCGAACAGGGTGTCGCGGTCCATGTTGGCGGCAAGCAGAATAAAGACGCCGGACACCAGCAGAACGGTTGCGTGCTCTTTGAACCTGCGCAATTCGTCGTAGCTGGGAAGCTCTGCGTTGGCGATCACAACACCCATCACGGTCACTGCCAGCAACCCGCTTTCGTGCAGAACGGCGTCAGAGGCCGCAAAGACTGCCACCAAGACGGTGAACAGCACAGGGACCTTCATGTATTCCGGCACGACCCCGCGGGTGAAACCTTGGGCGATACCCCAACCCGCTGCCAGACCAAGAATGGTCGCAACGCCGATACCCAAAGAGAATTCGGTGACAGCCTCGCCCACAGTTGCGGTGTCTGCCATCACGAGAACCACGGTGAACGCCAGAACAGCCGCCAGCGCGCCTACCGGATCGTTCACGATCGCTTCCCACTGAAGCAACTTCGCGGGGCGCTGTTGCAACCGTGCCTGACGCAAAAGCGGTGCGATCACGGTTGGCCCTGTGACCACCATAATCCCGCCAAAGACGCTGGACGCCGCCCAACCAAGGCCCGCCGCATAATGCAGCGCCGCCGCCGACAAGGCCCACCCAAGCGGGGCCCCGATGAACACCAACCGCCTGACGCCGACACGCGCCTCTCGCAATGAATGAAAGTCGAGGGTCAGACCGCCCTCAAATAGGATAATCGCGACCGCGATGCTGATCATCGGCTTCATCAGCGGGCCGATGTCCCTAGCCGGGTCAAAAATCCCCAGACCGGGTCCAACGATCAGACCCGCCAAAAGCATCAAAACGATCGCGGGCATCCGCAGACGCCACGCCAGCCACTGGCTCCCGACACCCAAAGCTCCGACCAGCGCAATCGCATTCACGGGGCCAAGCCCCGCCACTTCACTCGCTACAGCCATGGATGTTCCTTTGTCGTCTTATCGTTGTGCCGGTCCGTGCAAATCCCCTAGCCCCTGTCCTCCGCACAGCCGCGCATGCTCTAGCAGTGCGAACCGGTCCGTCATGCCAGACACGTAGTCCGCCACGCTGCGCGCGATCTCTGTCTCTCCTTGGTCCCGAACAGCCGCAATCTGGGCCTGCCAGTTCTCTGGCAACATCCGCGGATCGTTCAGATAAGTCTGGAACAGATCGATCGTTACCTGCGTCACGCGCTCGCGTACTTCGACAACAGAAGGGGCGCGGTACATCCGCGTGAACAGGAAACGACGAATGACGTTAATCTGTTCCCTCAGGTCATCAGAAAATGTCACCATTGCAATTCCGGCCATGCGCAATTCTTCGACCGAGCCTGCCCCAGTAGCCTTGAGGCTGGCCTGAGCGGTATCGATTACGTCGCCGACCATCACCCCGAACACACGGCGCAAAGCCTCGTACCGGCGACGGCGGCGGTCCAGATTGGGGTACTTGGCGTCCACCTCGGCATAGGCATCGCAGACGATCGGCAACGCCGCGACCTCTTCTTCGGTAAAGAGCCCTGCCCGCAAGCCATCCTGCAAATCGTGGTTATTATAAGCCACGTCATCGGCAATGGCCGCCACCTGCGCCTCGGCGCTGGCATGGGTGTCCAGTTCCAGATTATGCCGTGCGTTATATTCGGAAAGTGCATAGGGATGCGGCGCGGGAACCGGGCCGTTGTGCTTGGCGATCCCTTCTAGCGTTTCCCATGTCAGGTTCAGCCCGTCGAAATCCGCATAATGGGTTTCGAGCTTGGTCACGATGCGCAGGGCTTGGGCGTTGTGGTCAAACCCACCAAAGGGGGCCATCAACTCAGCCAGAGCATCCTCGCCTGTGTGCCCGAACGGTGTGTGTCCCAGATCATGGGCCAGCGCCACAGCCTCGGTCAGTTCCTGATTCAGGCCCAAAGCGCCCGAGATCGTGCGCGCAACTTGGGCGACTTCCAATGAATGGGTCAGGCGGGTGCGGTAATAATCGCCCTCGTGCTCCACAAAGACCTGAGTCTTGTGCTTCAACCGCCGAAATGCGCTGGAATGCAGGATACGGTCCCTGTCCCGCTGAAAACAGGACCGGAAGGTGCTGCCTTCTTCCTCAAAAAGCCGGCCGCGGCTGCGCGCCGGATCACATGCGTAGGGTGCTTGCATGCCCCCTCCTTGTCGCTAGGTGCTGCACCACATATATTCGAGAAGTCCGCCAATGCAAAAACTTCGGAGATCATTGATGAATCTGCCCCCCAAGGTCACGCCCCGCGCCTTTGACCGCCTGCACGAAATCGGTGCTGCGGCTTCGGGCAAGGCTCTGCGCGTCGCCGTCGAAGGCGGCGGCTGCTCGGGCTTTCAATACGAGATCAAGCTGGACGAACCCACGGCTGACGATCTGCTGCTCGAAGGCGCCGGAGAAACGGTCGTCGTGGACAGCACCTCCCTGCCCTTTCTGGCGAATGCGGTGATCGATTTCACCGAAGAGCTGATCGGCGCTCGTTTCGTGATCGAGAACCCGAATGCCACCAGCTCTTGCGGCTGCGGCACCAGTTTCTCGATCTAAGGGATCGGCGTCACATCACGTCGCCGGGCCTTGAGAGGATTTCGAAAAATGCATCGAACCCGTCGCACTTTGCGGCGGCTTCCAGGCGGTTATGTGTCGGGAAACTCAGCAGGCCCTCGATTTCCCTTTTCATCGCCGGCCAGTTGCCACAGCGCGGAATGCTCATTCGGCGCAGCACGGTTTGCAACTCGCGCATCGGCGAAACTTTATCCCCTTGAATGTGAAGCGAGAACGGGCCGTTGGGAAGGGCCTCTGCAAAGACCGGTTGGCCGGCACCGTAGGCAACGCATTGGCTGGCCATATACAGTTTCAAGGAGTCCACCTGACCATGTTCGAGCCCGCCGCTGATGCGCAGTTTAGAGCTTCGGCGCAGCACAAAGTTCTCCACCGGTTGGGGAACTGGCATATTCAAAGCATGAAAAACAGAGATCAGGCGCGAAGCCGTCTCAGCATCGTCTGCCAGAAACGCGTAGAACAGAGCATTTCTCAGACTGGTTTTGATCGCGGGAGTCGCCATAGCTTCAAGACCGCCCATCGCAGTAAGAATCATCACGCTACGTGCCAGATCCTTACCCATCGGCATTTCTGCGTAGAAGTCCGGCCGGGAAATGCGCGCGATCGTACGTCGGATCAGCGATTGATCCCCAGCTGCCCCCAAAGCGGAAACATTGGACTGCCACATCATCCAGCTGCCATACAGGCGCCCCTTGTCAGAATGATCTGCGACAACCAAATCTCTGGAGAGAATCCAGCGTATCAGACCAGATGAGGCATCCCCCTCGATCCCGTTGCGCTCCAATTCATACGCTATGTGCAAGAGAACCGCATAGGACCGCGGGTTGAACTGCAGCATCTCTGGCAGGCGATCGTAGAGCGGGCGAAACCGGGCCAGAAAGTCCTGACCGACCGGGATGTTGCACCGCCTAAGAAGCATGAGAAGATATATGATTTCCTCATACCAAGCCTTGCTTTCAATCGGTTGTCGATGCCCGAGAATATTACCTGCAAGATTCATTAGATTTGCAGGCGTTTGAGCCCTTGGGCGCAACATGACGACGTTTCCAAATCGATCGTCATCGTACTTTTCTATACTAAGCAAAACAAAAAACTCCGCACTCTATACCTTGCTCAGCGCTTCGTCGGACAAGGACTGCGCTGATTATCATTAGTATGTAGCGAAGCATACAAAAGGTTATTGCACGAACCATTCCCTACAAATGAGGACAGAACTCAACCAGAGGTATATAGCGATAAACTCCAACACGCACTACCGGTATCGGGGCCTGTGCGGGTTGCTCTTGATGCGGTGATCAGCGATAGCTTGGGCAACTGGGAGAACCACCATGCAGATCGTGACCTACAACATCAACGGCGTCAAAGCGCGGATCGAAACGCTCTTGACTTGGCTGCGGGAAGAGAGCCCCGACGTCGTTGCCGTGCAAGAGATTAAATCGGTCGACGAAGGCTTCCCCCGCGAGGCGATCGAAGATTTGGGTTACCGCGTTGAAACCCATGGACAAAAGAGCTTCAACGGCGTCGCAATTCTGTCCAAACTCCCGCTCGAAGATGTGACCCGCGGTTTGCCCGGCGATGACAGTGATGAACAGGCGCGCTGGATCGAGGCCACCGTGATTGGCGAAACTGCTGCCGTGCGCCTCTGCGCATTGTACCTGCCCAACGGGAACCCAGCGCCCGGGCCGAAATATGATTATAAACTGGCCTGGATGGCGCGCCTGGAGCAGCACGCAAAGCAAATGCTGCTAGAAGAGATGCCTCTGGTGATGGCCGGCGACTACAACATTATTCCTCAAGACGAAGATGCCGCGCGTCCGCAAGTCTGGCAAAAGGATGCTTTGGCCCTTCCCCAAAGCCGTGCGGCGTTCCGGCGCATTCTGGACCTTGGGTTTACCGAAGCGTTCCGCACACGCACCTTTGGCGGCGGGCATTATAGCTTCTGGGATTATCAGGCAGGTGCCTGGCAAAAGAACGACGGTATCCGCATCGATCACTTCCTACTGAGCCCCGAAGCCGCAGACCTCTTGACCGACTGCCGGATCGAAGCCGAAGCGAGGGGCAAGGAGAAACCCTCTGACCACGTCCCTGTCTGGTTGACCCTAGACGTCTGAGCCGGTCAGAAGCGGATCGCGGGTAATATCATAGCCATAGAGCCAGTCGAACGAGCCGACCAGTTTTTGCGGTGCGAAGCGGCTGACCAAGCCCATTCCCAGATGGGCCCCAAAACGCAGGGGTGCAGAGGACAGGTGGTATTTCCATGCATTCCCGTTTGCCGCCTCGATCACACGGGACGCACGGTCTTGGCGCACCTGCTGATAGGTGTTGAACGCGCTCTGCAAATCCTGATTTCGCGCGAACTCCGCATTAAGCGCGTAGGCATCTTCGAGCGCCATGTTCGCCCCTTGCGCCAAGAATGGCAGGGTTGGATGAGCCGCATCCCCGACCAGAACAGCCGAGCCTTTGTACCACTTTTCCGCCACGGGGTGCCGGAACAATCCCCAAACATGCACATCCTGAATTTGTGACAGCAATTTTTGCACGTCAGACCCGAAGTCGTGAAACGATGCACGCAGGTTGGACGGATCGTCCCGTTGTGACCATCCCTCTGCCGCCCATTGCGCACGCTCTTTCACTGCCACCACATTCAAGATGGAACCGTCCCGCAACGGATAGACCACCAGATGCCGCTTGGGCCCCATGTAAACCCGCACCACAGAAGGCTGCTTCAGGACGTTTGGAACGATGGCACGCCATGCCACCTGTCCCGTGAAAAACGGAGCTTCGGATCCATTGATTGCGGGCCGCACCACAGAACGCACACCGTCCGCACCGATCAACACTTCGGGCTGAAACGCGGGGCCGCAATGCATCTTCATGTTCAATGCAGCGTTCAAGCTAACGCTGTCGACCTTCTGTAGCAGGCGCACTTTTGCTCCGGCATCGCGCGCCGCAGAGGCCAGAACCTCGATTAAATCCGCGCGATGGACAAAATAGTAGCCCGTATCGCCACCAGTTTGGCGCAGCCGGATCTGCGCGACCACGCCAGAGCGGCGATAATCCCGCAGTTCTACCGCTTTGGCCTGCACACCGCAGGCGCGGATAGCATCGCCAACCCCGAGGGACTCCAGGACACGTAAACCGTTTGGGCTAATCTGGAGACCCGCCCCAACCTCCTTGATTGCATCGGCCTGCTCTAGAACTGTGACGCTGGCATCCTGCCGCGCCAATCCGAGGGCAACCGCTAATCCCGCGATGCCCCCGCCAGCGACCGTGAAATTCTGGCTCATCCGAGGCATGATCCGCCCCCTACTTCGAAATCGTTTAGTCAAAATACAAATGCCGAGCTCACAAAGGAACCCGGCACCTGCTAAAACTCATTTCACCGGCGGCGACCTTAGTCGTCGCGGTGGACCTTTTCCCGACGTTCGTGGCGCTCTTGCGCCTCGAGGGTCATGGTTGCGATCGGACGTGCGTCCAGACGCTTGAGCGAGATCGGCTCGCCGGTCATTTCACAGTAGCCGTATTCACCGTTTTCGATCCGGCGCAGAGCCGAATCGATCTTGGAAACTAGCTTTCGCTGACGATCACGTGTCCGCAGTTCCAGCGCGCGGTCGGTCTCTTCGCTCGCGCGGTCAGTCAGATCCGGAATATTCCGGGTACTGCCCTGCAAGGTTTCGATCGTCTCTCGGCTGTCCTCGAGGATCTCGTCCTTCCAGGCAATAAGCTTGCGACGGAAGTACTCGAGTTGCCGGTCATTCATGAACGGCTCGTCCTCGGCTGGCTGGTAATCCTCAGGTAGAAAGACTTCTGCTTTCATTTCCGCTCCCCTGATCAAGCCCTCGTCTGGGGTCGTTGGTTTGTCAGACATATCGGGCCTCCTTCGGGGTCCACTTACCCCAGACCCACAGGGATGTCACTACACAAAGCACCCCAGTTTCGCGCGTAAGGTCATTCTGATAACCTGTTTCATGGCATAGGAAATGTTAGGAAAACCTTAATGAAATTTTCATCGACCGACAAATATGTCGCGCCGGCGGATTTGACTGTTGCAGTAAACGCCGCCATCGCGCTGGAACGCCCGCTTTTGGTCAAAGGCGAGCCAGGGACGGGCAAAACAGAGCTTGCCAGACAAGTTGCCGCATCCTTGGGACTACCGATGCTAGAATGGGCAGTGAAATCAACAACACGGGCTCAGCAAGGTCTCTACGAGTATGACGCCGTATCGCGCCTGCGGGACAGCCAACTTGGCGATCCTCGTGTCGAAGATGTTTCGAATTACATTCGTAAGGGCAAACTTTGGCAGGCTTTCGACGCTGACGGGAAAGTCGTCCTACTGATCGACGAAATCGACAAAGCCGACATCGAGTTCCCCAACGATCTGCTGCAGGAACTCGATAAGATGGAGTTCTTTGTCTACGAAACCGGCGAGACAATTAAGGCAAAACAGCGGCCTATCGTCATCATTACGTCAAATAATGAGAAGGAATTGCCCGATGCCTTCCTGCGTCGTTGTTTTTTCCACTACATCAGTTTCCCAGATACGGAAACAATGAAGCAAATCGTCGATGTCCATTTCCCGGGCATCAAGTCAGCTCTACTGACCGAAGCGCTGACCCAATTTTACGAGATTCGCGACACTGCAGGTCTCAAGAAGAAACCTAGCACTTCCGAGGTTTTAGATTGGTTAAAGCTGCTTCTGGCCGAGGACCTATCCCCAGAAGACATTCGCAGGGATGGAAAAAATGCACTTCCCAAGTTGCACGGCGCGCTTTTAAAGAACGAGCAGGACGTTCACCTATTTGAAAGTCTGACTTTTATGCTAAAAGGGAAACGATAGTTATCCTGCCTTACAAATTTCCCAGTTACAGCAACATGTGGCCCGCTTTGAAAACGATACCTGAACTCACTGAAAACAAGGATGTTGACGTGTGTGCAGGTACCCAATGCGAAGCGGACCATATGACAAAAGCCCCGACAGAGGGCGAAAGAGCGGCACGAGCGATTCGCGGATACTGGCAGGTCTCATCCCAACATTATCGGGTTCCCAGTAATGCTTTACCGCCTGCTCTTGCCAGTTTTTGTGGCTCTTTCGGCGTGCACGCCGACCATGTCTGTCTACGATTCCCCTACGCGCGCCTTCACTGCTGAGGTAGACCTACCAGAAATGCGTGTCTTTTCATCGCCGCGAGCCCGTGCGCCCGCGCGATCCAACATGGAAATCGCACGCGATTTTCTGGATCTGACCATGCGAATGGAAAGCGGGCGGCACCTGCCGTACTTTACGCGGTTCGAGGGCCCAATCACCGTAGCAGTGCGCGGCGCACCCTCACCCACACTTACAACTGACCTTGGTCGCCTTCTTTATCGCCTGCGCTCTGAGGCGGGATTACAGATTACACAAACGAACACGTCTGACGCGAACATAATTGTTAATGCGACGACCAGACGCGCGATCCAGAAGGTCCTGCCCCAAGCGGCCTGCTTTGTCGCTCCGAACGTGACAACTCTGGCCGAATACCGACTCGCGCGGCGGACTAAGCTGACAAGCTGGTCCTCGATGAAGGAACGGAAAAGAATCACGATCTTTGTGCCCACTGATGTCAGCCCGCAAGAAACGCGCGACTGCCTGCACGAAGAACTGTCCCAAGCTTTGGGTCCACTGAATGATCTGTACAGGCTGCCGGATAGTATCTTTAACGATGACAATCTGCATACGGTTCTGACCGGGTTCGATATGCTGATCCTCAAGGCGATGTATGCGCCCGAACTGCACAGCGGGATGAACCGCCGTCAGGTCGCCAACCGCCTGCCAGAGGTTCTGGCACGCCTGAACCCTGCTGGTCAGCGCCCCCCGGGTAAATTCCAGATCTACACACCGCGCGATTGGCGTGCCAACATGATCACGGCCCTCGCCCCAGGCGCGAACATGAACCAGCGCCTGAAGGCAGCCGAAGATGCCCTGCGTATCGCAACGGCGCGCAAGCTCTCGGACGTACGCATGGGATATAACTGGTACGCGATCGGCCTGCTGACCGAGCGCAGCGACCCTGACCGTGCCATCGCCGCATTCCAGAACGCCTATCAGTACTATCAGGCCAACAGCGGGACAGACATTCACAAAGCGCAGGTCGCATCGCGGATCGCGTCCTACGCTCTGCACAACGGCAACCCGCAAATGGCACTGGACTATATCGAGCCGAGCCTCGCAGCTGCGATCCGCGGCGAGAACGCGGCCCTTTTGTCAGCCCTGATGCTCCTGCGGTCCGAGGCACTGATGCGCAACGGCATGGCCACGGACGCCCGTGCCGCACGGGTGGACAGTCTGGGTTGGGCGCGCTACGGCTTTGGATCAGAACGGGAGCTGAAACAGCGCCTGCGTGTCCTCACCGGCTTTAGTCCCTTGTGATGTGCGTGGGCCCTGTAAATGCAGGGCCCGCAGCACTTTCAGGGGGGCACAATGCTTCTAGTTATCGGGATCATGATCTTTGGCGGCGCAATGGGTGGTCTGATCGCCAGCCGCCGCAAGGGCACGCGCTCTGACGTTATCCATTACATCGCGACATACGCGGTGATCTTTGCCATCATCGGGGTTCTCGCGCAGGTCATTCTGCTGCGCAACATCAGCTAAAGGACCCGCGATGTTCCTGCCCTTTTTCGAGAACCTTAGACAGCGCGCCGTTCCCGTCACCTTACGGGAATATCTGGCCTTTCTCGAGGGAATGCAAAAAGGGCTGACCACTTACGATATCGAAAGCTTCTACTACTTCGCCCGCACGGCGATGGTAAAGGACGAGCGACACCTCGATCGCTTTGACCAAGCCTTCAGCGAGACATTCAAAGGCATCGAAGACATCCCGAACGACGCGGTTCTAGATGCGCTCGACCTGCCCGAAGAATGGCTGCGCAAGATGGCCGAAAAGCACATGACCGAAGAGGAAAAGGCCCAGATTGAAGCCATGGGCGGCTTTGACAAGCTGATGGAGGCGCTGAAAAAGCGGCTCGAGGAGCAGAAGGGTCGACATCAAGGTGGTAACAAGTGGGTCGGCACGGCAGGCACCTCTCCCTTTGGCGCCTACGGCTACAATCCCGAAGGCGTCCGCATCGGCCAACACGAAAGCCGCCACCGCCGCGCGGTCAAGGTCTGGGACAAACGCGAGTTCCGCAATCTGGATGACTCGGTCGAACTCGGCACCCGCAATATCAAGGTCGCGATGAAGCGCCTGCGCAAATGGGCCCGCGATGGCGCCCACGAAGAGCTGGACCTGGACGGCACCATCCGCTCTACCGCCGAACACGGATATCTGGATGTCAAAACGCGCCCCGAGCGGCGCAATGCGGTAAAGGTCGTGCTGTTTCTGGACGTTGGTGGGTCGATGGATGACCACGTGAAGGTCGTACAGGAACTTTTCAGCGCGGCACGGACCGAATTCAAGCATCTGGAATACTACTATTTCCACAACTGCCTGTACGAGGGCGTCTGGCGCGACAACGCCCGCCGCTGGACTGAACAGATCCCGACGCACGAGGTGATGAACACCTACGGCTCGGACTACAAATGCATCTTTGTCGGCGATGCCAGCATGAGCCCCTACGAGATCGCGATCCCCGGCGGCGCGAACGAGCATTGGAACGAAGAGCCCGGTCAGGTGTGGCTCCAGCGTGCCCGGCGCCAGTGGCCGCAGCATCTGTGGATCAATCCGGTGCCAGAGAAATATTGGCCCTACACGCAATCGATCCACATGATCCGCCAAATCTTCGAAGACCGGATGGTCCCCATGACGCTCGAGGGGATCGAGCGCGGCATGAAGGAATTGGGACGATGAAACGCCGCATGCGGGACAGCCTGCGCAAGCATCCTGTTCTCTCTGCGATCTTTGCGTTGGCGCTCGTGGCCACAATCGTCTTTGGCATTCGCATGCTGATGTTCATGGCCCACTGGGACCCGCCCCCGCCAGACCAGCAACCGATCGAAGGCTGGATGACACCGCGCTACGTCGCTTTTAGCTGGGACATCCCCAAGCCCGAAATGTTTGCCATCATGGCTCGGATCACTGGTCTGGATAACCCACCCGATAAGCCCATGCCAATCGAGCGGATCGCCGAAAATAGCGGCATGACCACCGCGGCCTTTATTGACGCGCTGGACCAAGAGATTGCCGCCTATCGTGCAGCCAATCCCGATCACGCGGGTGACAGGCCCCATGACTGAAAGCTTCTTTACGCTCATAACCGATTACGGCGTATGGATCATTCTGGCCTCGACCTATCTCTCCTGCCTTCTGGTGCCGATCCCCAGCTCGATGATGATGCTAGCAGGTGGCGCGCTGGTGTCGGTGGGGGATTTGGTGCTGTGGCAGGTTGTGCTTGCAGCCTATGGCGGCGCGGTCCTTGGGGATCAGAGCGGCTTTGCGATTGGCCAGCGGGCCAGCGGGCTGCTCGCACGGCTCACCTCTGATAAACCCAAACGCAAGGCTCTGTACACTCGGGCGCAAAAGGTGGTCGAGACCTCTGGCGGAACCGGCGTCTTCTTTAGTACGTGGCTTTTTGCCCCGCTCGGACCGTGGATCAATATCGCAGCGGGTGCGGCAAAAATGGGTTGGCTGCGGTTCAGCTTGTGGGACGCGGCCGGAGAACTGGTCTGGGTCAGCATCTATGTCGGTCTTGGCTACAGCTTTGCCACCAGCCTGTCGAGCATCGCCGAAATCGCAAGCAACGCCATAGGTTTTGTCACGGCGGCCCTAATCGCGGTTGTTCTTGGGCGCTGGCTCCTACGCCGCGGAACATAATCCCGAACCTCTATGGAACATTTCTGATGTGCTGGCCGTTGATGCCCCAACAGAAAGACACAGAAGGACTGTACGTGATGATTAACAAGATTGGCTCCGCAAAATGGACTGGCTCGCTCAAAGAGGGCAAAGGCTACGTCTCGACCGAGTCGGGCGCGCTTGATGATCAACCCTATGGCTTCAACACCCGTTTCGAAGATGGCGCAGGAACCAACCCCGAAGAAATCATCGGGGCGGCACACGCAGCCTGCTTCTCGATGGCGCTGTCTATGATCCTAGGGGAAAATATCCCTGACTCGATCGCGACGACCGCAACCGTGTCGATGGACAAAGACGGCGAAGGTTTCGCGGTCAAAAAAATCCATCTGGACGTGACTGGCAAGGTGCCCGGCATCACTTCCGAAGAGTTCACCAAGGCGGCCACCACCGCCAAGGACAACTGCCCGATTTCACGCTTGTTGATGGGCGGCACGGCAGAAATCACCATGGACGCCAAGTTCGAGGGCTAAGCTCCGGCTCTTTGCGCACAGCGCCTGACGTTTCATCGCGTCGGGCGCTTTTCTTTTGCCATGTGCTGCCCCATCTTATGCGCATGATCAAGTTCACACCGATCCTGCTCGCGGCACTGTATGCCTTTGCCATGTACCACTTCAGCGCGTGGCGCACGCGCAAAGAACTGGACATGCGGTCCACCGAATTGGCGGATCGCGGGTTGAAACAACTCTGCGATCAGATGGCCGCCGCTTTGGAACTGCCGCGCATCCGCGTCCACCTCTATGACATCGAACCGGTGAATGGTCTGGCCGCCCCTGATGGGCGCATATTCATCACGCGCGGGTTCTACAAACGGTACAAAGCCGGTGCCGTCACGGCCGAGGAACTGGCCAGCGTCATCGCCCACGAAATGGGACACGTCGCTCTTGGCCATACCCGCAAACGGATGATCGATTTTTCGGGTCAGAATGCGTTGCGAACCGCTTTGGCGATGGTGCTGAGCCGGTTTTTGCCCGGCATCGGCGTGATGATAGCGAATGCGATGGCCAGCATGCTCGCTGCGCGCCTGTCCCGCAATGATGAATACGAGGCTGACGCCTATGCCTCTGCCCTGCTGGTCAAAGCAGGCATCGGCACGGGACCGCAGAAATCCCTATTTCACAAGCTGGATGAACTGACCCAGAGCCGCGCAGGCGTCATGCCCGCTTGGCTGATGAGCCACCCGAAAACCCCCGACCGCATCGCCGCGATTGAGGCCAACGAACGCCGCTGGAACGTTTAACCCAGCCGTTTTCCCAGCCGAGGCATGCGCGCCTTTTTCATCAGGGGGCGGATATCGCGGGGAGCGTCGTCCATGTGTTCAGCGGCAGCGCGGACAGTTTCGACAACCTGCCCCACGGCTTCGGGCGCGTCGTCGCACAAACGCAGCATGAACTGGTCGCTGTCCAGACGTTCGATCCCCTCTTCCGCCAGCGTATGGCGGGGGAAATCCTTGGCGTTCAGGGTGACAATAATGTCCGCGTGCCCTTTGATCGCGGCGGCCAATACGTGCAGGTCGCCACTGTCAGGCAGGTACAAACGCTGCTCGATGTGCTCGAATTCCTGCACAGAAGCTTTCGGGAAGGCACCCCGTAGCAGGGCAATCTCGCCCTCGGCCTGCATCCCGTCGACGGGGCCAGAACGCGCCGCAGCCCGCCGCCATTCCTCTAGGATCCGGTCGGACCAGAGCGGCTGATAGAGGCCGGCTCTCGCAGCCCCGATCAGCACTTCGCGCATCACCGTCGGATAGAGGACACAGGCGTCGAGCAGGACCTTCATACGCGGTAGAACAGCGCTTTGAGGTAGCCGGTCTCTGCCAGTTGCGGCAGCAGGGGATGGTCAGGGCCCGCATAGCCAGTGTAGATCAGCTGACCGGTGCGCCCTGCCCGCCCTATACCGCGGGTACAGGCCCCACGGAACTTCGCCAGATCGGCGGCGTGGGAACAGGAACACAGGCCGATATAGCCGCCCTCTTTAACCAGCGGGGTCGCCAGTCGCGCCACACGTTCATAGGCCCGCAGACCCGCATCCAGCGCCTTTTTCGACGGGGCAAAGGCGGGCGGATCACAGATGACCACATCAAACTGCTCACCCTCTTCGGCCAGCGCTTCGAGCGTCGCAAAGGCATCGCCCTTGCGGGTCGCGAACCGGTCGCCAAAGCCCGACGCGGCAGCCCCCTGCGCTGCCAAGTCCAGCGCCGGAGCTGATCCATCCACAGCCAAAGCCGAGGTCGCACCGCCTGCCAGCATCGCCAGACCAAAGCCGCCCACGTGGCTGAACACGTCCAGCACGCGGCCGCCATTCGCCAGCTGCGCGGCAAAGGCGTGGTTGGGGCGCTGGTCGTAGAACAGGCCGGTTTTCTGCCCGCCCATCACGTCGGCCATATAGGTCGCGCCATTCATGGGTACGGGGATCGGTGCGTCTGGCGCAGTGCCAAGGGTCACCTCGGTCACCTCTTCCAGACCCTCGAGGGTGCGCGCACGGCCCGTCCCGTTCTTGATCACGGTGGTCATGCTGGTCACGTCCACCAGCGCCTGAGCCAGCTCGGCAAAGCGCACATCAGCCCACGCCGCGTTCGGCTGCACCACAGCCACATCCCCGAACCGGTCAATCACGACACCGGGCAGGCCATCGGCCTCGGCGTGGACCAAACGGTAGAACGGCTGATCGTATAGGCGCGCGCGATGCGAATAGGCGCGCTGAAGACGCGCGGTGAACCATGCCTGATCGATCGCAGTCTCAGTGTCGCGGTCCAGCATCCGTGCGATGATCCTGCTGTTCGGGTTCACGGTCACAAGGCCCAAAGGCTTGCGTTCGTTATCCTCGAGCACGGCCAGCGATCCGGCCTCCAGCTTGCGGGTCCGGCGGTCTGTCACCAGTTCGTTGTCATACACCCAAGGGAAGCCGTGGCGGATGGCGCGGGCTTCGGCATTGGGCTTCAGGCGGATTGTGGGGTATGCTTGGGTCATGTGCGCCCTCTACTCCGGTTCCAGTGCTGCGAAAAGATCAATCTGCACAAAGGTTTTACATCGCGCTTCTTGTTAGCGCTAACTTAATTTGATATAGGGCGCCCAACAGGACGCTACAGGAGCTACCCATGCCCTTGAACAATACGATCCACGACGTCACCCAGCGCATCCGCGAACGCTCTGCAGACCGCCGTGCCAAGTACATGGACCAGATGAAGCGTGCCGCCGACCAAGGCCCAGCCCGCGCCCACCTGACCTGCGGGAACCAAGCCCACGCTTATGCTGCCATGGGTGACGACAAAGCTTCTTTGGCCGAGGGCCGCGCGCCGAACATTGGTGTCGTGACCGCCTACAACGACATGCTCTCCGCGCACCAACCCTACGAGCGTTACCCTGAACTGATCCGTCAGACCGCCCGCAAAGTCGGGGCAACTGCGCAGGTCGCAGGCGGCGTGCCTGCCATGTGTGATGGCGTGACCCAAGGCCAGACCGGCATGGAGCTCTCGCTCTTTTCGCGCGACGTTATCGCGTTGGCGTCCGGCGTGGCCCTGTCACACAACACCTTTGACGCGGCACTTTACCTTGGCGTCTGTGACAAGATCGTCCCCGGTCTGATTATCGCCGCGGCCACCTTTGGCCACATCCCCGGCATTTTCCTGCCCGCCGGCCCAATGGTCAGCGGCCTGCCCAACGACGAAAAAGCCAAGGTGCGCCAGCAATTCGCCACCGGCGAAGTGGGCCGCGACAAGCTGATGGAAGCCGAGATGGCAAGCTATCACGGTCCGGGCACCTGCACTTTCTACGGCACGGCAAACACCAACCAGATGCTGATGGAGTTCATGGGTCTGCACATGCCGGGCAGTTCTTTTGTGAACCCGAACACGCCCCTGCGCGACGCCCTGACCGTCGCTGGCGTCGAACGCGCGGCAGCGATCACTCAACTGGGCAACGAATATACTCCGGTCTGTGACGTTCTGGACGAGCGCGCCTTTGTGAACGGGATCGTCGGCCTGATGGCAACCGGTGGCTCGACCAACCTCGTGCTGCACCTGCCCGCAATGGCCCGCGCGGCTGGGGTCGAACTGACGCTGGAAGATTTCGACCAACTGTCTTCGGTCGTCCCCCTGATGGCCAAAGTCTACCCGAATGGTCTGGCAGACGTGAACCACTTCCACGCGGCTGGTGGTCTTGGCTACATGATCGGCGAGCTGCTCGACAACGGCCTGCTGCATGACGACACCCAGACCATCGCCGGTCAGGGCCTGTCGCGCTACACCGAAGAGCCCAAGCTGATCGACGACAGTCTGACTTGGGTCGAAGGGCCCAAAGAGACCCAGAACGACAAAATCCTGCGCCCCGTCGAAACCGCCTTCCAACCCACTGGTGGCCTGAAGCAGCTGGCAGGCAACCTCGGCACCGGCATAATGAAGGTGTCTGCCGTTGCCCCCGAGCGTCACATCATCGAGGCCAAAGCCCGCGTATTCCACGAGCAAGCTGATGTGCGCAAAGCCTTCCAAGCCGGCGAATTCACCGAAGACACCATCGTCGTCGTCCGCTTCCAAGGCCCGCAGGCCAACGGGATGCCGGAACTGCACAGCCTGACCCCGACCCTCGCTGTTCTGCAGGATCGCGGACTCAAGGTCGCGCTGGTCACCGACGGCCGCATGTCCGGCGCTTCTGGCAAGGTACCTGCAGCGATCCACGTCAGCCCCGAAGCGTCTCTTGGCGGACCACTCGCCCGCGTCCGCGACGGCGACCTGCTGCGCGTCGACGCCAAGACCGGCAAGATCGACTGCCTCGAAGCCGATTTCGACACACGCGAGGCCGTTGTCGCCGACCTGACCGCCAACAAGTCGGGCATCGGCCGCGAGCTTTTCGAAGCCTTCCGCCAAAACGTTGGCCTTGCGTCGAACGGCGCAGCGGTCATCGTCTGACACTGCCAACGTCTGCCGCTGGCGACATGAGTATTTGGACAAAGCAGAAAGCCCTGTTTCTTTTTGCCCCAAATACTCCCGCCGGAGGCACGCCACCCCAACCGATTTCGACCCAGAGGACCATTCCATGACCCCCGCAGAAGCCAGCGTTAAATCCCTCGAAATCTGCCGCAAGGCCCCTGTGATCCCTGTTCTGGTGATCGACGATCTGGCCCATGCACGCCCCTTGGCCGAGGCGCTGGTCAAGGGCGGCCTCCCCGTGCTCGAAGTCACCCTGCGCACCCCCGTTGCGCTAGATGCAATCCGCGAGATGGCGCAGGTCGAGGGCGGTATTGTTGGCGCAGGCACTTTGCTCACGCCCGCAGATGTCAAAGCCGCCAAGGAAGCAGGCGCTCTGTTCGGCGTGTCCCCCGGCGCGACAGACATACTGTTGGACGCGTGCGAAGCGGCGGACCTACCCCTGCTGCCCGGCGCGGCGACCGCGTCCGAAGCGATGGCGCTGCTTGAGCGTGGCTACACCGTCCAGAAATTCTTCCCTGCCGAAGCTAACGGCGGCGCCAAAGCGCTGAAAGCCATCGGCGCGCCGATCCCTCAGGTCACGTTCTGCCCCACTGGCGGTGTCAGCCTGAAGAATGCGCCCGACTATCTGGGTCTGGCCAACACTGCTTGTGTTGGCGGCAGCTGGGTTGCCCCCAAAGATATGATGATCGCTGGGGACTGGGACGGCATCGCAGCGCTCGCGCAAGAGGCCGCGCAGCTGCCACGATAGGGCACTCCCGAACAAAACAAAACGCGGTGCTCATCGGGCGCCGCGTTTTTCTATGTCCAAAGCTCAGTCGCGTGGACGCGACCGCCATCCCCCGCGCCTTTTGGGCCTGTCAGAGGTCGCGAGTCCTTCTTTCAGCACTGTGGTCATCGGGTGCTGTGCCTCCTGACCATACCTCTCCAACAGCTGGCCGATCACCTGTTGCAGATCATCCGTCGGCACGCTGAGCGCCCAATCCAGAAAAATGCTACGGCATTCGGCCAGTGTGATCCCGTCAATCCTGTAGGCCTCACGGATCAGGCCTTTGGGGTCATTGGGATCCTTCTCGGTGGTCATGCGGGGGCGTCCTTTGCGCGTGCGGCCAAGACCGCGTCGATGTGTTCTGCTGCAGTGACATAGCCCTCGGACAACCGCTGTTCCAGTTGCGGCATATTTTGGCAATCACAGACGCTGAGCAGAAATTGTTCGCCCCCGCTGCCGATCTTAGCCGGCTCCAATCGACCATCCCCCAAGAGCCGCGTGGCGACCTGCACCTGCCACAGCTGGCGATAGATCTGACACAACGCCCGAGCCTCTGCATCAGTCATCCAACCCAAGGAGCAGGCGGCGGTCAAACCGTCCGCCACACTGCGATTGGCCTGCCCGGAGAGCAACGTTGCCGCTTGGGCAAAGAGTTCGATGTCCTGCATCCGGCCATCACCTACCTTGACGTCCCACAGGCTGGCAGGAGTTTTCGCAGCCCTGATCCGTGCGCGCATGTCAGCCACATCCCGCAAAACGGCGCCTTCGTCCCGTTCTTTGGCGATCAGCTCTTGGCGGAATGCTTCGATATCCTCGGACAATCCTGCACCACCGACGACCACCGCCGCGCGGGTCAGAGCCAGATGCTCCCATGTCCAAGCCTCGGTTTTCTGATAGATCTGGAAGGCGTCCCAACTGGTCGCCACCGGCCCCTGATTGCCCGAGGGCCGCAGGCGCATGTCCATCTCGTATAGACGCCCTTCGGACATCGGCGCGGTCATCGCGGTCACCAAAGCCTGTGTCAGGCGGGCAAAATAGGTCCGAACGTGCAACGGCCGCTTGCCCGTCGACTCCTCGGCGCCTTCGGGATCGTAAATGACAATGACGTCCAGATCCGAAGTCGCCGTCTGCATGCAAGCGCCAAGGCTGCCCATGCCCAGAACCGCCGCGCCGCGACCGGGCGCAGGACCGTGCTTGCGGGCAAACTCTGTCTGTACGGCGGGGAACAGTCCCGCCAAGGTCGCTGCAGCAAGGTCAGCATATTCGTGGCCCGCCTCTTCGGCTGAGATAAGCCCGCGCAACAGGTGCACACCAATTCGGAAATGCCATTCCTTGGTCCAGCGGCGTGTGTCGTCCAGTTGCCGCTCGTAGTCCCCCTCTGCCGCTTGCAGGCGCGACGTCAGCTCTTGGCTCAGCGCCTCCCGCCCGGGCCAAGGATCAAAGAAACTGCCGCCGATCACCCCGTCCAGCACACCTGCGTTGCGCGACAGATACCGTGCCAAAGCTTGCGCTGTGCTGGCGATGTCGACGATCAGATCAACCAGATGCGGATTGGCCTCGAACAGCGAAAAGAGCTGCACGCCCGCAGGAAGGCCGGACAGAAATCCGTCAAAGGCAATCAAAGCCTCGTCAGGCTTCGGAGAGGCACTGAGCTTGGTCAGAATTTCGGGCTTCAATCGCTCAAAAATCTCGACCGCGCGTGCGGAGCGCAAGGCTGGGTATGTTTTCCAGCGCTCCACGATCTCGTGGTCCAGCGTCGCGGCCTCTTCACAGGGTTTGGATGGCGCGTCGGGGGCAAAGAAATCTTCGGTGAGATCATGGACGGCAGAAAGCCTCTCTCGCAACTCTTGCTCCAGCGCGGGTGTGTCCATGTCCATCATCGCCGCGATCCGGTCCAGCTCTTCGGGCGCCGTCGGCAAAGTATGGGTTTGTGCGTCGTTCACCATCTGCAAACGGTGTTCGACCTCTCGGTGAAAGCGATAGTGGCTTGTCAGGGTGTCCGCCACATCGGGGATGATCCACCCCTTCTGGGCCAGCACCTGTAGGCCTGGCACTGTGCCACGAACGCGCAGCTCGGGATCACGCCCACCGGCGATCAACTGGCGCGTTTGGGTAAAGAACTCGATCTCGCGAATACCGCCGCGTCCAAGCTTCATATTGTGGCCAGGCAGGCTGACAGGACCGTGCAGACCTTTGTGGTTGCGGATCGCCAGACGCATATCGTGCGCGTCCTGAATGGCCGCAAAGTCCAAATGCTTGCGCCAGACAAACGGGGTCAAGGTTTTCAAGAACTCGAGCCCGGCGTCGATATCGCCCGCGCAAGGGTAAGCCTTGATATAAGCAGCGCGCTCCCACGTGCGGCCTAGGCTTTCGTAATACCGTTCTGCGGCCTCCATCGGCATGCACACCGGCGTCACACCCGAATCGGGGCGCAAACGCAGGTCGGTGCGAAAGACATAGCCATCCGCCGTATTGTCCGAGAGCATTGCACACATTTTGCGCGTGGCGCGGATCAGCGCCGCGCGGGCGTCAAGGTAGTCATCACGGGTGTACTTTGTCTCGTCGAACAGACAGATCAAGTCGATGTCAGAGCTGTAGTTCAGCTCTCCGGCGCCCATCTTGCCCATGGCCAGCGCCACCATGCCACCCGCCAGTTCCACGTCATCCTCGGTCATGCCGGGCAATTTTCCCCGCCGGATTTCGGCGCCGACGCAGGTTGTCATCGCCAAATGGGTCGCCAGGCCAGCAAAGTCCGTCAGCGCACCCGTCACCTCTTCGAGCGTCCAAACACCCCCTAGATCCGCAAGCGCAGTCAGCAGCGCCACCCGCCGTTTGCCTTGCCTCAGGGCCCCTGCCCGTTGATCGGGCGCGGTTGCCCTTAGCCGATCGAACACTGCGGCCAGTGCACCTTCTGGGTCTGACACAGCCTCCGCAATCCAATCGGTTTCCTTCGCCAGAAGGCCGCGCAGATATGGGCTGCACCCGGCAGTCCCTTCGATCAGGGCGCGGGTCTCTGGCGGCAACATCGGGAACAGAGCAGCCCCTTCGGCCCCACGTTCGGGATTGAAGGGGCGCGGCGTGCGGGTCATACGGGATGCGAATGTCATGAGCGCATGTTTGGGTCTGCCTGAACACCGCGTCAATGGCCCAGATCAAATCCCGAAAGGAGCCCGAAATGAGCAAGAGTCTGAAGCGTGTCCGCCAAGCCCTGATCGACGCCGGTTTCGAGCCTGAAATTCTGGAAATGGGCGAGACACGCACCGCGCAGCAGGCCGCAGACGCTGCAAACTGCCATGTCGATCAAATCGCGAAATCCATCATCTTTCGCGGGGAAACCAGCGGAGAGGCGATCCTCTTTTTGACCGCTGGGGGCAACAAAGTCTGCGCGGACAAGGCGAGCGCACTGGCCGGAGAACCTTTGGGCAAGGCGGATGCTGCCTTGATCCGCAGCCAGACCGGCTTTGCCATCGGGGGCGTTTCGCCTGTTGGACACCTCAACCCGATCCGCGCGTTTTTGGACCCGCGACTCCTAGAATTTAGTGAAATCTGGGCCGCTGCGGGCACCCCAAGGCACATATTTGCCCTAAAGCCGCAGGAATTATTACCCATAAGCGGCGCGCAAACTGCTGATTTCACGGCCTAATCCAAATAATGTAAAAAGTTTTCACATTGCCTCTTGTATTGGGCCGGCTCCATCACGATCTGTTGTAATGTGAAAAGCATTCACATTCACCCTAAACGGAGCACTTCATGTCTACTTTTGCAGATCCAATACCCCAAGAAGCCCGCGGCTGGTTCGCCCGCGCTGAAGCCTGGCTCGATGCCAGAGGCAAAGGCGCATGGATCGCTGCGATGGTCCTGTCCTTCATCTTTTTCTGGCCTGTCGGTCTCGCGCTGCTGGCCTACATGATCTGGAGCAAAAAAATGTTCAAATCGTCCTGCTGTGCAAAACGTCGTTTTGGCCACAACACCCGCTCGTCCGGCAACACTGCCTTTGACGCCTACAAGGCCGACACCCTGCGCCGTCTCGAAGACGAGCAGATCGCCTTTGAAAGCTTCCTTGAGCGTCTGCGCGACGCCAAAGACAAGGCAGAGTTCGACCGCTTTATGGATGAACGCGGCAAGTCCGGCACCGAAGCCGAGACACAGAACGCCTAATCCATTACCATGGGCCCGCCCGCTCCGGCGGGCCCCGACCCAGACCTAATCCGAAACCGGCACCAAACACATGAGCTATTCAGACATCTTGCCCGACCCCGACCGCCACGAAGAACTTTATGCGGACACCCCGACCAAGCGCCTGTTGGCGTGGCTGGTGGATCTGGTGATCGTTGCCGTCCTATGCGCGTTGATCCTGCCCTTTACATTTTTCACCGGGATCTTCTTCTTTCCCGTGATGATGATGGTGATCGGTTTTGCGTATCGCGTCATCACTCTGGCCCGCGGATCCGCCACGTGGGGCATGCGCCTGATGTCGATGGAATTGCGGACCCTGCAGGGCCAAAAGTTTGACCTGCCCACCGCCTTTTTGCACACGCTCGGATACTCTGTATCGTTTGCCGTCTTTCCGCTGCAGATCGTATCCATTGTGCTGATGCTGACCTCATCACGTCGCCAAGGTCTTACCGACCATATCATGGGCACCGTTCCAATGAACAAGACGACGCTATACTGACGTTCGCGTCAGCTATTTGACTGCCCCCTTGGCGCGAGGGGGCGGCGTTGCTATCGTCTGAGGCGAAATCAAAGTGACAGACGATGCGCCATACACCTCCGCTTACACCACAGTTCTACGTGACAGCCCCTCAAAGCTGCCCTTACCTTTCGGACCGCATGGAACGGAAGCTCTTTACTGCGTTGCAAGGAGAGGGCGCTCATGCGCTGAATGATTCCCTCTCACAGCAGGGATTCCGCCGCTCGCAGAACGTGCTGTATCGTCCATCCTGTTCGGATTGCGCCGGATGCTTGTCCGCCCGCATTCGCGTCAGCGATTTTGCGCCGACGAAGAGCCAGTCCAAAACCCTGCGCAGAAATAAGATGCTCGAACGCGAAGTGCGCAGCCCTTGGGCGACAGAAGAGCAGTACGATCTCTTCCGCCGCTACCTGACTGCGCGTCATGCAGACGGCGGCATGGCCGACATGGACATCTTCGAATTCGCCGCGATGATCGAAGAAACGCCGGTCCGCACCCGTGTGATCGAATACACCGACTCGACCGCGACCAATGATGCGCTGACCGCCGTGTGTCTGACCGATGTCCTGCAAGACGGCCTGAGCATGGTCTACAGCTTCTACAAGCCCGAGCTGGCCAATCGCAGCCTTGGCACCTTCATCATTCTGGATCACATCAGACTGGCGCTAGAGCTGGACTTGCCCTTTGTCTACCTTGGCTACTGGGTCCCCGGATCAGAGAAAATGGGCTACAAAGCCAACTTCTCTGGTATAGAACTCTTCCGCAACGGAGCGTGGGAGCCGATGGAGACGCCCGAGAACTATTCGGCTGATCTGCACCCCCTGTCGACAGAGCCGATCTCGGAACAGGTCTCGAACCTGATCCTGCCCAACGTGCGGCCAGTCAATCGCTAAGGGACTCCCGCTTCTTTTTGCCTGAAATACTCAAATTCCAACAAAAAAGGCCCCGCGCAAACGGGGCCTTTTTCTATCTCTCGCCTGACGCCTTATTTCGGCATCAGGTCAGGAACGATGGTCACGATACCCGGGAAGAGCCACAGGATCGCAATCCCGACCACTTGGATCAACACAAAGGGCGCAACACCGCGGTAGATATGGCCGGTCGTCACTTCCCGAGGCGCAACGCCACGCAGATAGAACAGCGCAAAGCCAAAGGGCGGCGTCAGGAACGAAGTCTGCAAGTTCACCGCGATCATGATGGTCACCCATTTGGGATCAAACGACCCACCATAGATCACCGGCCCCACGATCGGCACCACGATGTAAATGATCTCGAGGAAGTCGAGAACAAAGCCCAGCACGAACAGCACCAGCATCACGATCAAGAAGACCGTGAATTCGTTGTCGAAGCTGCGTAGGAACATCTGGATGTAGTGCTCTCCGCCGAACGAAATGACCACTAGGTTCAAGAGCTGCGACCCGATCAGAATGGTAAAGACCATGCTGGTCACTTTGGCCGTCTCGCGCATGACCGGCGACAGAACGCCTGTGCGGAACAGGGTCCAGCATGCATAGCCCACACCAAACACGATGTAGAGGTAAGCCGCATAGGCCAGCGTGAACGCCATCCAAGTTTCGGCCGACACGCTCTCGGTGTTAATGCGCAGGTCAAAGTTGATGCCCAAGATCAGCAGGATAACCGTCGCGAAGGTCGAGTTGATGATGATCTTGCCCGATTTGTTCTCGTCCTTGAGCTTGCGGTAGGCCGCCAGCATCAGAGCACCGACCGCACCGAGCGCCGCAGCGGGCGTCGGGTTGGTGATACCGCCAAGGATCGAACCCAGAACCGCAACGATCAGAACCAGTGGCGGGAAGACCACGCGGATCAACTCGTTCTGACCCAGACGCGCTACAGCCGCTTTCATCGACCACAGCGTCAGCCCGATGGGCAGCGCCATGATAACAAAGGTCATGGTCGCGCTGGTTAGCGGATTGATTAGGACAATGTCTGCCAGAGCAGCCAGCACCAGACCGATGCCACCGATCAGCAGCGGGCGGGGTTCCTGGCTTGGGGCCACACCGCGCGCCAGCATCAGGACGATCCCCAGCATCGCGATCATGATCGACACACCTGTTCCGATCGGTGCTGCTGCAGCAACCTTCTCGGCGCGGGCCGCGTCCATCTCTTCAGGGGTCAAGCGAACGCTCTCCTGCAGACCGCCTGCATCGGTGATCGCTTGGTTTTCAGCAACCGCCGTATCCCATGCCTCTTGGCCGTGCAGCTCGATCATCGAGACCTGACACTCTTCGCTCACGTTGGTCCGCAAGCTTGCCGTGGTGCCCGCGTCGCTAAAGCTGTCGACGGTCACGTCTTGGGTGCCGACAATCCCGAGGTTGCCAAGGATCAGCAGTCCCGCGATCAGCGCGACCGGCAAGCCAAGGAACCAAGTGAAGCCTTCGCTGCGGGTGATGACTTCGCCAGTGCCCGTGTCGCCCATCTGCACCGCAGGCGCTTTGCTCGGGTTGAACAGCGCGTAGCCAAAGGCATAGAGCGCATAGAGCATGGCGAGCATGATGCCCGGCAGCAGCGCCGCTTGGAACAGCGTACCAACAGACACAACCGCAGGCTCACCCAAATAGGTCAGCGCGTCAGAGCAACCGACAGAGCGCGCGCGCTCTTCCTGAGCGGTGGAGTACAGGTCGCCCGCGAGCGTGCCGAGCAAAACAATCACGATCGACGGCGGGATGATCTGGCCCAATGTACCAGAAGCCGCAATCACGCCGGTGGAAAGCTCAGGCGAATAGTTGTTGCGCAGCATGGTCGGCAGCGAGAGCAGCCCCATGGTTACAACGGTCGCGCCCACGATACCGGTCGATGCCGCAAGGAACGCGCCCACAACCACAACCGACACAGCCAAGCCGCCAGGCAGAGGCCCAAAGACTTTGGCCATAGTGGTCAAGAGGTCGTTCGCGATCTTGGAACGTTCCAGCGTGATGCCCATTAGAACGAACATCAGAACGGCCAACAGCGTCTCGATCGATTGACCTGCCAGAACGCGCTCGTTGATACGGTTCACGATGAACGACACGTTGCGATCCAGCGCGGTTTCCCAGCCAGACACAAACACAGGTTCCGCGATCCTTGGAAGATCGGGATATCTAAAGACCGAGATGGAGTCCTGTTTGACCCCGCTGGCCACAAGGGCGTTATAGGCGTCCGACCCAGTGTCGATCGCCTGGTGAATCAGGAGACCCGCGCTATCAAGCGCGGCAATGATACCAAAGGCGATCGCCCCTGCCCCGCCGATGGCGAAGGCAACGGGAAAGCCCGAAAGAATGCCCGAGAACAGGCACAAAAAGACGATGATCAGGCCGATCTCTACGCCGTCTAGTCCGAATAGCATGTCTTATCCGCCTTGAATTAATGGGTGCCTTCGTAGGCTTCTTCGCCTTCACCCAGCGTATCGCGGTCCACAAAGCGGCCAGCGGAGTTCGGGCCTTCTTTGTATTCCAGATAGGAACGCCAGAAGAATGCGCAGGCATGGATGAAGACCATACCAGCGAAGGTCACGAGCAGGATTTTGAACAGGAAGTAGCCGGTGAAGCCATTGGCCGAGAAACCAATGGTTTCTACGTTCCAGCGCAGGGCGCGCGACTTCATCAGCAGGCGGTCCAACTGGTCCGAGGCCGACGGCTTGGGAACGATCAGGTGGCGCCACAGGAAGTACCAGCCGTACATCCACGTGATCACCGCCAAGGGCATCATAAAGATCACCGAGCCGACCATGTCGATGACGCGCTGTACGCGGTGGCTGACTGCCGCGTAGACGAGGTCCACGCGCACATGCCCGCCTTGGACAAAGGTGTAGCTGACGCACATCGCAACAACGATGGCATTCCACAGCTTCAACTCTTCGGACCACCAGCTCACGTCAAAACCGACAGGAATACCAAAGCCCAGCACCACGTCAGGCCGTGCAAAGATCCGCTGCATCAGAACGATGACGGTCTGTTGAAGGACCATGATCAGGCCCGCCCAAGCGGCAAACCGGCCTGCGGCGTTCGCAAATGCCTCGAGACCGCGCACACAGCCCCAGAGGAAGTTATGTTTCCAGACACCGACCGCCGTGATGATCAGGAAGGTGGTGAAAATGACAAAGAAGAATTCAACCGAGCCGCCGTAGTAAACAAAGCGCGACAAGGCCTCTTTGTTCGACCAATCCAGCCAAAGGCTGGGATGCGACACAGCATAGAAGAAATTGTAGAAGGCCATAGCGATGTTGGACAGCGCCCAAACAAGGCCGTCCCACATCGAGAGCAAGGCGCCCCCCAGCCCGATGCTTTCCTGTTCCATGATGTCCCCGAGTATCCCGCTTCGACGCGGGTTAGTTTGCGAACGCGGTGTTCGCACGAAATAGGGCACCGCTCATCAGCGGTGCCCACGATGCAAAGGCAGGAATTAACCGCGGTTCAGAACGCGGTCACGCTGCTGCACATAGCTGCGGTCTGCGCGCTGGAGCCACTCGGAGCTCGCCTTCATCGACTCTTCGAAGCTCGTGCGGATTTCCGCGTACATCGGATCGTCCATGAATTCGTCCATGGCCTGAAGCGCTGCGGTGCCGAACAGATCCCACACGTCGTCGCTGAATTCCATCAGCTTGACGCCTTGGCTCTGAATACGCTTCAGCGCGGCTGCGTTGTTCGCAATACCCTGCGTCAAGCTGTGGGTGGTGGCTGCCTTGGCGGCCTGCTCCATGATGGCCTGCTGGCCGGGTGTCAGGCTGTCCCAGACATCGCGGTTGAACGACACCGACAGAGCCGAGCCCGGCTCGTGGAAGCCCGAGGTGTAGTAGAAGTTACAGACTTCCTGGAAGCCCAGACGCTCGTCCGCAAAGGGACCAATCCACTCTGCACCGTCGATCGCGCCGGATGCCAGAGCCTGATAGATTTCGCCGCCGGGGATCGACTGAACCGATGCGCCGGTCATACCCAGTGCACGGCCACCAATGCCGGGCATACGGAACTTCAGACCGTTGAAGTCGTCTGCCGAGCGGATTTCCTTGCGGAACCAGCCGCCGGGCTGCATGCCGGTCGAGCCTGCGTGGAACGACTTCAGGCCAAAGATTTCACCCAGACCGTCGTACAGTTCCTGACCGCCGCCGTGGTACATCCAAGTCGACAGTTCCTGCGCGGTCGCGCCGAAAGGAACTGCGGTGTAGTAGTAATAACCGGGGTGCTGGCCGCCAAAGTAGTAGTCAGCCGAGTGGTACATGTCCGCTTGGCCCGACGACACAGCATCAAACACCTCGAAGCCGCCGACAAGCTCGCCCGCTGCTTTTTTGTCGATGGTGATCTGGCCATCCGTCATCGCCTGAACAGCGTTGTTGAAGTACACGGCCGCGTCATCAAACACAGCAAAGCCATGGGGGACCGAAGTCACCATGGTCAGAGTGCGGTTGCCCTGCGCGATAGCGGGTGCTGCCAGAGTGCTGGCTGCAGCTGCGGTGCCGCCAATTGCCGAAGTCTTCAGAAAAGAACGACGATCCATATGGTCTCTCCTCCCAAATTCTGCCCAACCTTGCGGCGGGCGGATCGTTATCAAGTGCAGCGACCTTAGTGTCGGAATACCATTTGGCAAATACCAAGTACTACGTAGCGCAGCCATTCTGGCCATATTTCCTGACCAAATTCGACAAATTTTCGGATTCTTAATGGCATGAGTCGCGCAATTTTATTTTGTGCGCGCCTTGATCTTGGCTGCCGGTTCTGAGCGAATCGCCCCATGAAACAGATTCTCTCGCGTCTTCATTTCAGTTACGGGCAGAAGCTCTTCTTGCTCGCGACCCTGCCGCTGATCGGGGCTGTGGCGGCGATCTCGGTCGTGGTGGCGCTACAATCGCAGGAACTGGCCGAACGCGAAGTTCGCACGCTAGAATCCCAGTTGATTGACGTGAAAAAGCAGGAGCTTAAGAACTACGTGACGCTGGCGCGGAACAGTTTTTACTACATCTATGGGAACGCCGCCCCTGATGACGAAGAGTCCAAGCGCAAAGTGATGCAGATCCTTGCTGCGATGATCTACGGGTCCGAAGGCTTCTTCTTTGTCTACGATTACGAGGGCAATAATCTGGTCTCGCCGCGCCAGACGGACATGATCAACCAGAATTGGGCCGGTCTTTCTGATTCTACTGGAACGCCCGTGGTCGACGAATTGATTCGCGTCGCGCGATCCGGTGGGGGCTACCACACATATCTATGGCCCAAGCCCAGCACCGGCGAAGAGGCCCAGATGATCACCTATGTGACCAGCTTTCCCAGTTGGCGATGGGCGGTGGGTACCGGCGTCTTTGTAGACGACGTGATCAAAACCGTTGCTGCGTCAAAGTCAGAGGTCGAGGCCCGCGTGCGCCGGACTTTCTTTTACATCGGCGGGATTACCTTTGCCTCGCTTCTGATGGTGTTCGGAACGGGCATGATCATCAACGTGCGCGAACGCCGTCTGGCCGATGCGAAACTCAAAAGCCTGACCCAGCGCGTGTTTGACGCCCAAGAAGAAGAGCGTGGCCGCGTGGCCCGCGAACTTCATGACAGCATCAGCCAAATTTTGGTCGGGGTGCGATACGGACTGGAATTGGCCAAGAAGCGGTTCGCCAACAATGACCCCCGCGCGCCAGAGGCGATGAACCGCGGAATCGACAGTCTATCCGGAGCGATCCAAGAGGTGCGCAGGATCAGTCGCGACCTGCGCCCCGGCGTGCTGGACGACTTGGGCCTTGGTCCTGCCCTCAAAGCACTGACGGATGACTTTAGCACCCGCACTGGGATCGAGACCCAGTTCAGCACCGTGGTCTTTCGCAACCGACTGGATCAGGACGCCAAGATCGCCCTCTATCGCATCGCCCAAGAGGCGCTGACGAACATCGAACGGCACTCTGGGGCCAACCACGTCACCATCGACCTACGCGGCCACCGCAGCGGGGCGACCATGACCATCGCCGATAACGGCCACGGGTTCGAAACCGCCCGCCGCCAGAACCCACGCCAAGGTCTTGGCCTGCGCAACATGCAGGAACGCGTCGAACAGCTCGAAGGCTCATTGAATATTCAATCGGCCAAGACAGGCACGCGGATTTCGGTGTCAGTCCCCCTCACCCACTTGTTGCCGCCCGAAACCGGCAGTACCTCTGCCTCGAAGAAACCCGTGACGGAGGCCCCCGAATGAGCACCGCACCGATCCGCCTGCTGATCGTTGACGACCACCCGATGGTGGCTGATGGCATCGAAGCCATTCTCGAGGGCTACGATGATCTAGAGGTCGTCGGCGTTCTGTGTAACGGGCAGGAAGCCATTGATCAGGTCGAAACCCTGAACCCCGATGTGATCCTCTTGGATCTGAACATGCCGGGAGTGGGCGGCCTGACTGCGACCGAGATCATCCTCGAACGTCGCCCTGAAACCCGTATCCTGATCCTGTCCATGCATGACAGCCCCGAGTACATCAGCAGCGCCCTCTCCCACGGCGCGCGAGGCTATGTGCTCAAGGATGTCCCGACCGAAGAGATCAAAACCGCCATCGACGCTGTGATGCGCGGCGAGCGGTACCTCTGCACCGGCGCCAGCGGGTCGCTGACCCCAGAGCCGACAGGCGACCGCGAACCCCTGACCTCTCGGGAACAAACGGTGCTGCTGCAACTGGCGCAGGGCAAGTCCAACAAAGAGGTCGCGGCGGAACTGGACATCTCGGTTCGGACGGTCGAAACCCACCGCAAGAACATCAAGCGCAAGCTCGGCATCTCGTCGACTGCGGGGCTGACCCGGTACGCGCTAGAGCATGGGGTCCTGCAAGGGACAGGTCACGGACTCTGACCCTTCGCAATAATTTTATTTCAAACATGCCCATTCCCGCGAAATTTCCTACAAATGCGGTTGACCTCGGTTTTTGCCGCTTTTAATCAGGGCGCAGCAAACGGAGAGCCCCTATGGACCAGTCGGTCGTACTAGTCGTGGAAAATTGGCGCATGGGCCGGTAACGGACACCATAACGGTATCCCATGCGCCCCCGAGAAAATCGGGGGCTTTTTTGTTTCAAACAGAAGTGACGTCGTAAACGGAGACACGCAGATGACACGTCAGATGACCGGAGCGAAAATGGTAGTCCAAGCCCTGAAGGATCAGGGTGTGGAAGTCGTGTTCGGATACCCCGGTGGCGCCGTGCTACCGATCTACGACGAAATCTTTCAGCAGAATGATATCAAGCACATCCTTGTGCGCCACGAACAGGGTGCGGTTCACGCAGCCGAGGGTTATGCCCGCTCGACCGGCAAACCCGGCGTTGTTCTGGTGACCTCGGGCCCCGGCGCGACGAACGCTGTGACCGGCCTGACCGATGCGCTGCTCGATTCGATCCCGCTGGTGGTTCTGTCGGGTCAGGTGCCGACCTTCATGATCGGCTCGGACGCGTTCCAAGAGGCCGACACCGTTGGCATCACCCGCCCCTGCACCAAGCACAACTGGCTGGTCAAAGACACCGACCGCCTGTCCGCGACTATTCACGAGGGCTTCCACGTGGCGACCTCGGGTCGTCCCGGCCCTGTGCTGATCGACATCCCCAAGGACGTGCAGTTCGCATCCGGCACCTATGCAGGTCCTAAGCAGGCGCGCACCAGCCACTACCAGCCCCAGGTCAAAGGCGATCTGGACATGATCAACGAACTCGTTGATGCGCTGGAAAAGGCGAAGCGTCCGATCTTCTACACCGGCGGCGGCGTGATCAACTCTGGCCCCGCGGCCAGCCAACTGCTGCGCGAACTGGTGGACACCACTGGCTTCCCGATCACCTCGACCCTGATGGGCCTTGGCTCCTACCCTGCCTCGGGCAAGGGCTGGCTGGGGATGCTCGGCATGCACGGCCTCTATGAGGCCAACATGGCGATGCACGACTGCGACCTGATGATCAACATCGGCGCCCGTTTTGATGACCGGATCACCGGCCGCATTGACGCGTTTAGCCCGAAGTCGAAAAAGGCGCATATCGACATCGATCCGAGCTCGATCAACAAAGTCATCCGCGTGGACATCCCGATCGTCGGCGATGTGGGTCACGTTCTGGAAGATATCCTGAAGGTCTGGAAATCGCGCGGCCGCAAGACCAACCAAGAGGCTCTGGCCAAGTGGTGGAAACAGATCGAAGAATGGAAAGCTGTCCGCTGCCTGTCCTTCAAGCAGGAAGGCTCGGTCATCAAACCCCAGTACGCACTCCAGCGCCTTGAGGAGCTGACCAAAGGCCACGACCGCTACATCACCACCGAGGTGGGCCAGCACCAGATGTGGGCGGCCCAGTACCTTGGCTTCGAAGATCCGAACCGCTGGATGACTTCGGGTGGTCTGGGGACCATGGGCTACGGCGTTCCCGCGTCGGTTGGCGTGCAGATCGCGCACCCCGAGTCGCTGGTGATCAACGTCGCAGGTGAAGCCAGCTGGCTGATGAATATGCAGGAAATGTGCACCGCGGTTCAGTACCGCGCGCCGGTCAAGCAATTCATCCTGAACAACGAACGTCTGGGTATGGTGCGCCAGTGGCAGCAACTGCTTCACGGCGAGCGGTACTCGCAGTCGTGGTCCGAGGCTCTGCCCGACTTCGTGAAGCTCGCCGAGGCCTTTGGTTGCAAGGGCATCCTGTGCTCGAATCCCAAGGATCTGGACGACGCGATCATGGAAATGCTGAACTACGACGGCCCCGTGATCTTTGACTGCCTTGTTGAAAAGCACGAGAACTGCTTCCCGATGATTCCGTCGGGCGCGCCGCACAACGAGATGCTGCTTGGTGACGCGAATGCCACCGATGCCATCGGCTCGACCGGCGCGGTGCTGGTGTAATCCATAGGACAACAGGCGGCGGGTGCGCCCGCCGTCCCCTTGGCAGGCGCGCCTGCCGTTTCGGGTAGAGGAAATTTTCAGATGTCAGCAGCTCTCAACATCAAAAAAGGTTCGTCCAAGCATTCGGCGTATAACCTACGCCCCAATTTCTCGGACGTCGAAGAAACCCACACTCTGGCTGTTCTGGTGGACAACGAAGCCGGCGTTCTGGCCCGCGTGATCGGCCTATTCTCGGGCCGTGGCTACAACATCGAAAGCTTGACCGTGGCCGAGGTTGATCACGAAGGTCACCTGAGCCGCATCACTATTGTGACCACGGGCACCCCGCAGGTCATCAACCAGATCAAAGCACAGCTTGGCCGCATCGTCCCCGTTCACGAAGTCCATGACCTGACCGTCGAGGGCCCCTCGGTCCAGCGCGAACTGGCCCTGATCAAAGTGGCTTGCACCGGCGACAAGCGCGTCGAGGCCCTGCGTCTGGCAGACATCTTCCGCGCCAAGGTCGTGGACAGCACCTTGTCGAGCTTCGTATTCGAAATAACCGGCGCGCCTGACAAAATTGATGCGTTTGCGGACCTTATGCGCCCCCTCGGATTGGCCGAAGTGGCCCGAACAGGGGTGGCCGCTCTATCAAGAGGCGCATCCTGATATCCCTATGCGGGACTTTTTTGGAACAAAGCTTCCTTTCAATACTTGATATATTGAAAGGAGGCACTCATGCCGGACAACACATCCCCCGAGCCCGACCCGCAACTCAAGCAGGTGATCGAAGCGTTACGACGCGACGAAACGCCTAAGAAAAAGAAGAAGAAACAGGACGACGAGCCTGACTTCATCTTTACCGACTTCGCAATGATCTGAAGTCTGGGATTGCCTCGCCCCCTTGATATAAGGGGGCATGGCGACTCCGGTAACCTCCATCAAATACATCGGGCCCGCACAGGCCAAAGCGCTAGCCGCCGCTGGCATCCATGACGCCGAGACCCTACGCGAGGTCGGCGCGCACGAAGCCTATGGCCGGATGCTGGCCTCGGGCCATTCCCCACATTTCATCGCATACTACGCGCTTGTCATGGCGCTGCAGGGCCGCCCTTGGAACGATTGCAAGGGACAGGAAAAGGATGATCTGCGGGTGGCGTTCGACGATCTGAAGGACGCCAGACATGACAAGGGCCGCTCCGAACTGGAAGCGGCCCTCGATATGATCGGGGTCATTGACCCCAAGATCCGTAGGTAGGCTTAGCCGACCAGTTCCAGACCCGAGAAGAAGAACGCGATTTCGTTCGCTGCGGTTTCGGGAGCGTCCGAACCGTGAACCGAGTTTTCGCCAACCGACAGAGCGAATTCTGCGCGGATGGTGCCTTCGGCTGCATCTGCGGGGTTGGTTGCGCCCATGACTTCGCGGTTTTTCGCGATTGCGCCTTCACCTTCCAGAACCTGAACAACGACGGGCGCCGATGCCATGAATTCGCACAGTTCGCCGTAGAATGGACGCTCTGCGTGCACTTCGTAGAACTTGCCTGCCTGAGCGGGGGTCAGGTGGATGCGCTTCTGGGCAACGATGCGCAGACCAGCGTCTTCAAACTTGGCGTTGATTTTGCCGGTCAGGTTGCGGTTGGTTGCGTCGGGCTTGATGATGCTCAGAGTGCGTTCGGTGGCCATGGAAAACCTCATTTGAGTTAGACGTGAGCGGGCCGAAACCCGCGATCCCGCGCCCCCTAGCATGGAAAACTTTCTGGGGGAAGACAGCTTTGATGGCGGTAACGTCATGAGTCGGGAAATTCACGTAGCTTTCATGATTTCGCATCGATCCGGTGAATGGCCGCTTTCCGAGGGCATTGGGCTCTGCTAATCGCGGGACATGCTCAAGATTTCTGATATCTCCTATTCGATCGAAGGCCGCCCCCTGTTTGAAGGGGCCAGTGCCACCATCCCCGACGGCCACAAGGTGGGGCTGGTCGGGCCGAACGGCGCGGGCAAGACCACCTTGTTCCGGCTGATCCGTGGGGAACTCACGCTGGACGGCGGGGACATTAACCTGCCCTCGCGAGCGCGCATCGGCGGCGTCGCGCAGGAGGTTCCGGGCAACGAGGTCAGCCTGCTTAATACCGTTCTGGCCGCCGACACCGAGCGTGCCGCGCTGATGGCAGAGGCCGAAACCGCCACCGACCCCCACCGCATCGCCGACATCCAGACCCGTCTGGTCGACATTGAAGCCTGGAGCGCCGAGGGTCGCGCCTCGACCATCCTCAAGGGTCTCGGCTTCGACTACGAGGCGCAGCAGCGCCCTTGTTCGGCCTTCTCGGGCGGCTGGCGGATGCGCGTGGCCTTGGCGGCGGTGCTGTTTTCAGCGCCTGATCTGCTGCTCTTGGACGAACCGACCAACTATCTCGACCTCGAAGGGGCGCTGTGGCTCGAGGAATACCTCGCCACCTATCCCCATACGGTCATTGTGATCAGCCACGATCGCGGCCTGTTGAACCGCGCCGTGACCGAGATCCTGCACCTCGAGGATCGCAAGCTGACCCTGTACCAAGGGGGCTACGACCGCTTTGCCAAGACCCGCGCCGAGCAGCGCGCGGTTCTGGCCGCCGCCGCGAAAAAGCAGTCCGCCCGCCGCGAGCATCTGCAATCCTTTGTGGACCGTTTCCGCGCCAAGGCGACCAAGGCGAAACAGGCCCAAGCCCGCCTGAAGATGATCGAAAAGATGGAGCCCATTAGCGCCCCCGAAGAGGCGGCCAAGCGGGTCTTTACCTTCCCCGAGCCCGAAGAACTGTCACCCCCCATTGTCGCGATGGAAGGGGTCGAGGTCGGCTATGGCAACACCCCAATCCTGAAGCGTCTGAACCTGCGCATTGACCAAGACGACCGCATCGCCCTCTTGGGGAAAAACGGCGAGGGGAAATCGACCCTGTCGAAGCTGATCGCGGGCCGACTGGATGCTATGTCCGGCAAGCTGACCAAATCGAACAAACTGCGGATCGGCTTTTTTGCACAGCATCAGGTGGATGAGCTTTACGTCGATGACACGCCCCTCATGCACCTCCAACGCCTGCGCCCCGAGGTTCATCAGGCCAAGCTGCGCGCCAAACTGGCAGGCTTTGGTCTAGGCGCGGATCAAGCAGAAACCGAGGTCGGCAAACTCTCGGGCGGTCAAAAGGCCCGCCTGTCGCTGCTGCTCGCGACCTTGGATGCACCGCATCTCTTGATCCTCGACGAACCGACTAACCACCTTGATATTGAGAGCCGCGAAGCCTTGGTCGAGGCGTTGACCGCATACTCCGGCGCGGTTGTTCTGGTCAGCCACGACATGCACCTGCTTGGGATGGTCGCGGATCGCCTTTGGCTGGTCAAAGACGGGCGGGTCTCGCCCTACGAGGACGACCTCGAGTCCTATCGCAAACTTCTGCTGACCAGCGATACCCCTGCCCCCGCCAAAGCGAAATCCGAGGACAAGCCCAAGCGCCCCGGACGCGACGCCATGCAGGCCCTGCGGTCCGAGGCCCGCAAGTCCGAAGAGCGCGTCGAAAAGCTGATGGAGATGAAAGAAAAGCTGGAAGTCAAACTGGCTGATCCCGACCTCTACGACCCCGCCCGCAAGGACGAGGCGCTGCAGTGGCAAAAGAAAATGGCAGAGGTCGAAGAGGCGTTGGTCCGCGCAGAAAGCCTGTGGGAAGACGCTATGATGAAGCTCGAAGAGGCCGAGAACCCCGCCTGAGCCCTGCCAGAAAATCCTTGCGCGCGGGACCGTTCCCGAGGACGGTCACCCCAACCGACAGGAGCCCGACATGGATGTGAATTTCCTGATCACGGCGTTCTTTACGCTGTTCGTCATCATTGACCCCATCGGCCTGACCCCGCTGTTCGTGGCCCTGACCCAAGGCATGTCGCCGCAAAAGCGCCGTGCGATCGGCATCCGAGCCTGTTTTATCGCCGCCTGCATTCTGACCGCCTTCTCGATCTTTGGCGAAGCGCTCTTGGGGTTCATCGGCATCTCTATGTACGCCTTCCGCATCGCGGGCGGCATCCTGCTGTTTCTGACCGCGCTCGACATGCTCTTCCAACGCCGCACCAAACGCCGCGAAGATCAGGCCGAGGAGGACGAGGGTCATGATCCCTCGGTCTTCCCCATTGCGATCCCGCTCATCGCGGGGCCCGGCGCGATTGCGACGATGATCCTGCTCAGTGGTCAGACCGATGGCGTGCTTGGCTACCTTTCGGTGCTTGGCGTGATGCTGGCGGTTCTGGCAATCATGCTTGCGCTGTTCTTTACCGGCGGCGTTATCGAAAAGGCTCTAGGGCGGACTGGTATCAATGTGGTCAGCCGACTGCTCGGGATGCTCCTAGCCGCGCTCTCGGTGCAGTTCGTACTGGACGGTCTGCGCGGCTTTGGCTTCGCGGGGTGACAAACGGCGGACGCGTTCCCATATCAGGTAGGTCCTTTTTCCTGAGTGAAAGTGCAAATGCTCGATAGTCTACCCGGAGATGATATTGCCCGCGCCGCGTATCTGGTGGTGCTCGGAAGTGCCCTAATCGGGATTGTTTTGGTGCGGATTCGGCCCGGTCTGATCCAAGGGTTCAAGACAATCGCTGCGTGGGTTGTGATCTTTGGCGTCGTCGCCATTGGCGCGTCACTTTACGAGGATGTGCAGACACAACAGCCGATGCAAAGCTATTCCGCGCAGGACGCTCAGATCACCGTTCCGCGTTCCCGTGACGGGCATTATTACCTGACACTCGGAGTGAATGGCGTGCCAACGCGGTTCGTGGTGGATACAGGCGCGACGGATATTGTCCTGACCCAAGAGGCCGCGCGCGCAGCGGGAATTCCCTTGGACAACCTACCCTACATGGGCCGCGCCATGACCGCGAACGGAGAGGTCCGCACTGCCCGCGTGACCCTGAATTCGCTGACGCTGGACGGGATTACCGACACCAATATCAAAGCTTCGGTCAATGGTGGGGCCTTGCACGAGTCGCTGCTGGGGATGCGCTATCTATCACGCTTCTCGTCACTGCAGATCACGGACAACACGCTAATCCTGACGCGCTAAGGCGTTACTTTTCCGCCTTCTTCTCCCACCGACCGGATTCTTCTGACCAGTATTGAGCCGAGCATCCTTCGTCCGTCAGGGATTTCCACTGTCCCCGTGCGTGGGCCAGTTGGTCATGGTCGTAGCCATCAAAAACGATGCAGACACGATCCAGCGTGTTCACTTCGTCCGGCGCGACATCGGCGCGGTCGATAGCCATCAGGCAGACCGCCTCATTGGGGCGTTCGGTGCCCGTCGTTAGCAAAACGGGCTGCAGCGCATCATGCGCGCCGCCCGCCATGCCATGGGGCAGGAATTGCTCTTCCGGCCCCATCCAGAGTTTCTGGTCCAGCCATTCCAGCCGGCCCGCTTCGGTCCCGCGCACGGCCACACGCCACCCGTTCCCCAGTGATCTGTCGATCAACAGGGACAGCGCCTCGTCCAGCGAGGATCGCGTCAGGTGGTAGAAAAAGGCCGCGCCCAAGGGATCAGCTTTCGTAGGCGTCGCGGACCAGACGATCCAGCGCCATCACGCCCCAGCCGCTTGCGCCCTTGGGGTGCAGCGTGTGCTCGGCGCGGCTGGCAACGCCCGCGATATCAAGGTGGATCCAAGGGGTCTCTTCCTTGACGAACCGCAGAAGGTACTGCGCCGCCGTGATAGAGCCTGCAGGGCGACCCCCCACGTTTTTCATGTCAGCAGTGGGGCTTGCCAGCTGCTTGTCATAGGCAGGGGCCAAAGGCATGCGCCATGCGCCTTCGTTCTCGGATTTCGCAGCCTTGAGGAAGCTATGGCAAAAGGTGTCATCATTGCTGAAGACGCCTGCATTTTCGTGGCCCAAACCGATGATGATCGCACCGGTCAGCGTTGCCAGATCGATCACACCTGCGGGATTGAAACGTTCTTGGGTGTACCAGAGTGCGTCACACAGCACGAGGCGGCCTTCGGCATCGGTGTTGATGATCTCGACCGTGTCCCCCTTCATGGTGCGGACGACATCACCGGGCCGGATTGCATTCCCGTCTGGCATGTTCTCGACCAGACCGACGATGCCGACGACGTTCGCTTTAGCCTTGCGCAATGCGAGGGTTTTCATGACCCCCGAGACGACGCCAGCGCCGCCCATATCCATGGTCATGTCTTCCATGCCGCCCGCGGGCTTCAGGCTAATGCCGCCGGTGTCGAACACAACGCCCTTGCCAACCAGAGCGAGCGGCGCGTCACCGTCATTGCCACCGTTCCACTGCATCACCACAAGCTTCGACGGGCTGACAGAGCCCTGACCCACAGCAAGCATCGCGCGCATGCCCAGTTCAGCCAGTTGCTCTTCTTCCAGCACTTCGACGGTCACACCCAGCTCGGTCAGCGACTCGAGACGGGCCGCGAATTCGGTGGTGGTCAGAACATTTGCAGGCTCGGACACCAGATCACGAGTAAAGAACACACCTTCGGCCAGCGCCGCTTTGGGCGCGTAGGTCGCAGCACCCGCCTCGGGGTCAGTGACCATGACAGTAACGCCCGCAGGAGGTTTACCTTGATCGCCAGTTTTGTGATCAATGAATGCATAGGTCCGCAGCACCACGCCCAAGGCCAGCTCCTCGGGGTGCTTCATCCGAGCCGCACAGAGCAAGAGCGTTTCGCTACCGCGGAGTTTCGCCAGCGACGCGCCTGCTTTGCGGCAGGCTTGGACGCCCGCCTTCTTTTCCAGAACCACGATGTCGATTGCTTTGGCAGTGCCCGCAGGAAAGGACAGGGTCACGATGTCGCCGATTTTCCGCTCAGCCCAGCTTTCATCCCCGACGACCCTTGCGATTGCGCCTTTGCTCAGTCTGTTCATGCGGCGCGCTTGCATGTCCAGTTGCCCATCAGGGCCGACAAAAACAGCGATGCGCCCCTCAACCCCTTCTAGAGCATCCAGATCAGCGGCGATAAATTCTACGGCAACGGGTTGCGTCATCGAGTTCCTCCTTGTTTACCCAAGACCTAGCCCGCACTGCGGGGTTTTGCCAGATACCAGTTTGCACCCGACGGGCTTTCCGCTAGGGTCCGCACATTATTCGTACGGGGGAAAGAGTGGGACGCACCGATCGCTATATGCTCTCGCAGCTTATGGTGCTGTTTGGGTTCTTTGCCCTAGTTCTGGTCAGTATCTACTGGATCAACCGCGCGGTTGTCCTATTCGACACGCTGATCGGGGACGGCCAATCCGTTGCTGTATTCCTCGAGTTTTCCATGCTGTCTCTGCCCGCAGTGATCGGGCTTGTGCTGCCGTTAGCCAGCTTTGCAGCCGCCGTGCAAATGACGAACCGGCTTTCAAATGAAAGTGAACTGGTCGTTATGCAGGCAACAGGTTTTAGCCCGTGGCGTCTGGCGCGTCCTGTGGTCATCTTTGGAATCGCTGTCGCCGTTCTGGGGGGTGTTCTGACCAACGGTCTGATCCCGGCCTCTGCCGAGCAGCTAAAGCTGCGCGAAAAAGAAATCTCGCAAAACATGACCGCCAAGCTTCTAAAGGAAGGGGTGTTTCTGCATCCCACCAGAGGCGTGACGTTCTACATCCGCAATATCGCGGAAAGTGGCCAGTTGGAGGACATGTTTCTCTCGGACAATCGCGATGCAGCGCGCCGTGTGACCTACACCGCCAAAGAAGCCTATCTCACCCGCTCGGACAATGGCCCGAGAATGGTGATGGTAGATGGCATGACCCAGTCGCTGGACCGCAACACCGACAGGCTTTCCGTCACCTATTTCGAAGATTTCGTCTACGATGTCAGTGGCTTCTTGAAGAATGAGGATGGCGTGGACCCCGACCGTGATTTCTTTTCCACGTGGGATATGCTTACCAAAACCGCAGCCATGGCTGAACTGGCCCGCGATACCGAAGGCGAGATTCTCGAGGCAGCTCACAAGCGCCTGAACGATCCGATCCTATGCTTGGTTACTGCACTTCTGGGGTTCTCTGCACTTCTGGCCGGGGGCTTTTCGCGGTTCGGATCGGGCACGTATATCCTGCTCTCCATCTTCTTGATCATCGTCCTGATGATCATTCAAAGCGCAGTCAAAGACCCTGCACGCGCAGCACCTGCCCTATGGTGGTTGACCTATCTACCAAGCTTGGCGGGCTTCGCGATGGTGGGCCTCTTGCTGTCCTATGCGTCGGGCTACTTCCGCCGCGGCCCCAGAGCGGAGGCCGAAGTATGATTCTGCACTTTTATTTCGCGCGTCGTTTCTTGCGGGCGTTCTTCGCGACCTTTGGGGTGTTTCTTGCCCTGACCTTCCTACTCAATCTGGTCGAGGAAATCGGTCGTTTCGGTCCTGACACGATCACCTTTCTCGGCGCCGTCGAGTTGACCGCACTGAAGGTGCCCGCAAACCTCTATCAGATCACCCCTTTGATCATGATCCTCGCGACGTTGATCCTCTATCTAGGACTTGCCCGCAGTTCCGAGATGGTCGTCACCCGCGCGTCTGGCCGGTCCGCCATGCGGGCGCTGGTTTCGCCTTTTCTGACGGCGCTTCTGTTGGGGGCGCTGATGGTCGCGGTGTTCAACCCCATCGTCGCCACCACCTCCAAGCGCTATGAACTGCTCAAGACCGCCTACAAAGAGGGCGGAATCAACGTCTTCTCGATTAGTCGCGAAGGGCTCTGGCTACGTCAGGGCAGCGAGCGTGGGCAGACCGTGATACGGGCACTCACCGCGAACTCGGACGGCAGTGCCCTGACCGACGTCACATTCATGAGCTTTGGCCCCGACGGCTCGCCCCTGCGCCGAATAGAGGCTGGTGCGGCCCGCTTGATCGACGGCGCATGGAGCCTGACGGACGCCAAATCATGGGATCTGTCAACCAAGGTGAACCCCGAGGCCAACGCCGCTTTTTACGACTCGTTGAATATTCCGACATCGCTTACGCGCGAAGGGATTGCGGATACATTCGGTGATCCATTGATCGTGCCGATCTGGCAGTTGCCCACCTATATCTCGGATCTGGAAACCGCCGGATTTTCGGGGCGGCGCCATGCAATTTGGCTACAGATGGAACTGTCGCGACCGCTCTTTCTTGCTGCGATGGTGCTGGTGGGCGCGGCGTTCACTATGCGGCATACACGCTTCGGGCGTACTGGAATTATGGTGCTTTCTGCGGTTCTTCTGGCCTTTGCCCTGTACTTCATGCGCAACTTCGCGCAGATCCTTGGCGAAAACGGGCAGTTGCCTTTACAACTTGCAGCATGGGCGCCCCCTGTCGCGGCAATTCTTCTGCCGCTCGGGCTCATTTTGCACCTCGAGGACGGATAATGCGGAATACTTGGTTCGGGAAAGCTGCTCTGATCGGCGCCCTGTTTGCCTCTACATCGGTACTGGCGCAGACGGCCCAAGATGACGAAGCTCCTGTCTATCTGATTGCCGATCAGGTTTTTCTGGATGGCGAAGATCTGCTGGTCGCGTCCGGCCACGTCGAAGCCCGCCAAGGAGAGCGCCGCCTGATGGCGGAAATGGTGACCTACAATCAAGACACTGACACCCTGAGCATCGAAGGCAACATCCGCCTTGAGGATGGTAGCAACACGGTGATCCTGGCCGATGCCGCCGAACTCAGCGACGATATGCGCGAAGGGCTGTTGCAAGGCGCGCGCATGATTCTGGCGGAGCGCTTGCAACTCGCTGCCGTGGAATTGCAGCGCACCCAAGGGCGCTACCAACAAATGTCCAAGGTAGCCGTGACCTCCTGCCATGTCTGCGACGACGGTCGCCCGCCCCTCTGGCATATCCGGGCACGCCGCGTGATCCATGATCAGGAAACGCGGAACATCTACTTCGAGGGTGCACAGCTGCGCATTCTGGACGTACCCGTATTCTATGCACCAAAGCTAAGACTGCCCGATCCCACAGTCACCCGCGCCCGAGGCTTCTTGATCCCCGAGGCCGTCAGCAGTTCGACCTTGGGCACCGCAGTGCGAACACCCTACTTCCTGCCAATCGGCGATCATGCAGATTTGACCGTCTCGCCGTTCCTGTCTGCGAAAACCAAAACGCTTGAGCTGCGGTACCGTCAGTCCTTCTACAACGGTGACATCGAAATCAACGCCGCAGGCTCGCGCGATACCCTGCGCGAAGATGTGGGCCGCAGCTATGTGTTTGCCGAGGGCGACTTCGAGCTACCCGAGAATTTCCGCATTACCTTCGATCTGGAGACAGCGTCGGACACCACCTATCTGCAAGAGTACGATTATTCCTCGCAAGACCGTCTAGACAGCGCCCTGCAACTGACGCGAGACACGCGCACCAGTTCGTTCGGCCTTGGCGGCACGGTGTTTGAGACCCTGCGCGCCACCGAGGAGAACGACACCCAAGCCAGCCGCTTGGGCGAGGCGCGGTACGAATTGCGAATGACCCCAGATGTCATTGGCGGCGAAGCGCGGCTTGGGCTCGAAATCCACGAACATGTACGTGACAGTCATACAGACGAAGTGGGCCGGGACGTCCAGCGCGTCGCCACAAGTTTCGACTGGCGCAAAAATTGGATTGTGGGGAATGGCTTTGACGCGCAGCTTCTGACCGGCGTCAGCACGGGCTACTTTGATCTGGATGACGACAGTTCTTTGCGCGATCGTACGGATTACACCATCCCCTACGCTGCCGCGACCCTGCGCTGGCCGCTCGAAGGCATCGGGTCGCAGGGGGCCACGCATTTGGTCGAACCCGTCATCCAGTTGGCGTGGTCGAACGATGACACCGGCGCGATACCGAATGACGAAAGCACACGCGTTGAATTTGACAGCGGAAACCTGTTTTCTATCAACCGCTTCCCTGCTCCGGATAAAAACGAAGACGGCCTTCGTGCCAATATCGGCCTTGGGTGGACACGTTGGGGCGTGGACGGCAGCTATTCACGCCTGAACCTCGGCCGTGTCATCCGTGCCAAAGAAGACAATCGTTTTTCGAACAGTTCTGGCCTTGCAGGCTTAGAATCCGACTGGCTCTTCGAAGCACAGATCGGTCAGGTCGAAGGGCCAATGCTCAGCGCACGCAGTCTCTTGGACGATCACCTTCGCCTCGCCAAAGTCGAGGCCCAACTGAACTGGACGTTCCCTCGCGGCGCGCTTGATGCGACGTACCTGTGGCTGGACGAAGATGCTGACGAAGACCGCGATGACGAGGTCTCGGAATGGACATTAGCCAGCACCTATGCGCTGAACGATTTCTGGACCAGTTCCGTGGAATGGCGCTACGATCTGGTGGACGACCGCACCTCGACCGCTGGCGTCGGACTTCAATACGAAAACGAATGCGTCAAGGTGGACCTTTCCGCCTCGCGCCGCTTCACCTCTTCCGATAACCTCGATCCGTCCACTTCTGTGGGGCTGACTGTTGCGCTGACCGGGTTCAGCGCTGGACGTGGCTCCGGAGCCGTGCGACAGACATGTAAATCCTGACCCTGACTGACCCAAGAGAGGGACAATGCGCAACCTGCTGCTACTTTCTGCGACCCTTCTTTCGCTGATGCCGACCCTTGGTCCGGCTCAGGGACTGTTTTCTCCTGTTATCCGCGTCAACGAAGACGCCGTCACCGGTTACGAGCTGAACCAGCGGATTACGTTGCTGCGGGCCTTTGGCACGCCCGGGAACATCCCCCAACTGGCCGAAGAGCAACTGATTGACGACGCCCTGAAAGTTCAGGCGGCGGCACAGATGGGCATCACCGTCACCCCCGAAGAGATCGAGGGCGGCATTGCTGAACTGGCCAGCCGCGGTCAATTGGCCCCTGACCAGTTTCTGGCCAACATCACAGCCAGCGGTGTTGATCGTGCAACGATCGAAGCTTTTGTAATTCCGGGTCTGGTTTGGCGCCAAGTGGTGCGCCAACGGTTCTCGGGGCAAACGAACGTGACCGAGGACGAGATTGATCGCGCAATGGCGCTGACCGGTTCTGGCGGTGGTCTGCGCGTTCTGCTTGGCGAGATCATTTTGCCCGCGCGCCCTCAGGTGCCCGGCGAAGTTGAACAAGCGACCCAGATCGCAAACCGCGTCACAAAAACCACCTCCCCTGCTGAGTTTTCGGCAGCAGCGCGTCAGTATTCGGCAACCGCATCGCGCCAATCCGGCGGCCGGATGCCTTGGATGCCGATCACTCAGTTGCCCCCTATCCTGCGCCCTCTGGTCTTGTCACTCGGCATCAATGAGGTAACGCAACCCATTGAAATACCGAATGGTATTGCCTTGTTCCAGCTGCGCGGCATCGAAGAAACCGAGTCCACTGCGCCCGAATACGCAGCGATCGAGTACGCTCAATACCTGATTCCCGGCGGTCAGAGCCAAGCCGCGTTGTCGGAAGCCGCGCGCATCAGTGGCACAACCGACTCGTGCAACGATCTGTATGGCGTTAACAAAGGTCAGGATCCGGCCCGTCTGGAACGCACCAGCTTGCCCCCCGCGCAGATCCCCAGCGACATTGCAATCGAGCTGTCGAAGCTGGACGAAGGCGAAACCAGCACCGCTATCACCCGCAACGGCGGTCAGACTCTGGTTCTACTGATGATGTGTGGCCGCACCGCTGCAATCAACGAAGAGGCCAGCCGCGAGGATGTGGCCAACAACCTGCGCAACCAGCGCCTTGCGGCATCTGCAGACAGCTATTTGGGGCAACTCAAGGCTGACGCACGGATCGTTCGTCCATGACACTGGCACCGATTGCCCTGACCTGCGGTGAGCCCGCAGGTATTGGCCCCGAAATCGCGGCGCGCGCCTGGGAGACCTTGGGCGCGCGTTTGCCCTTCTTTTACATCGGCGACCCACGGCATCTGCCCTCTGGTACGCCCGTGACCGAAATTCACAACCCGATGGATGCGCTTCATGCCAGCGCGACCGCCCTACCCGTGCTGCGCCACGATTTTCCCGCAGACAACACATGGGGCGAACCTGACGCACAGAACGCGCATGGCGTGGTCGAGGTCATCGCCCGCGCCGTGAAACTGGTACAAGACGGTCAGGCCAGCGCGGTTTGCACCCTGCCGATCAACAAGCACGTCCTGCAATCGGGTGCCGGCTTCGCCTATCCGGGTCACACCGAATATCTGGCGGCTTTGGGCGGTGTGGACCGCGTTGTGATGATGCTCGCCAGCCCAGAGCTGCGGGTCGTTCCGACAACTATCCACATCGCACTGGATCAGGTCGCGACCGAGCTGACCCCCGAACTTCTGGAAGAAACCATCTGGATCACGCACCGCGCGCTGTTTCAGGATTTTGGCGTTGAAAGCCCTCGGATTGCGGTCGCGGGCCTTAATCCCCACGCTGGCGAGAACGGCGCGATGGGCCGCCAAGAGCTCGAGATGATCACCCCCTTGCTCGACAAACTGCGGGCCGAGCGTTTGGATATCGCAGGGCCTCTATCCGCCGACACCATGTTCCACCCCGCCGCCCGCGCGCGCTATGACGCTGCAGTCTGCATGTACCACGACCAAGCGCTGATTCCGATCAAGACGCTGGCCTTTGACGCCGGTGTGAACGTGACCCTTGGCCTGCCGTTCATCCGCACCTCGCCGGACCACGGCACCGCCTTTGACATTGCGGGACAGGGCCTTGCCAATCCCGCCAGCACGATCGCCGCGCTAGAAATGGCCCGCGACATGGCCATCGCCCGTGCAGGAGCCAAGTTATGAGCGCCATCGACAACCTGCCTCCGCTGCGCGAGGTTATCGCCACACACGAGTTGAACGCCCGCAAATCGCTGGGTCAGAACTTCCTTTTGGATTTGAATCTGACGTCCAAGATTGCGCGCCAAGCGGGCGATCTGACGGGCTGCGATGTGCTGGAAATCGGCCCGGGCCCGGGCGGTCTGACACGCGGCCTTTTGGCCGAAGGGGCGCGCCGTGTCTTGGCCATTGAGAAAGACAGCCGCTGTATCCCCGCACTGGCCGAAGTCGCCGCAGCCTATGACGGCCGCCTTCAGGTGATCGAGGGCGACGCGCTCGAGGTGAATCCGCTAGTGTACCTGACCCCGCCAATCCGCGTGGCCGCCAACCTGCCCTACAACGTCGGGACCGAGCTTTTGGTGCGCTGGCTGACGCCGCAGCAGTGGCCGCCGTTCTGGACCAGTCTTACCCTGATGTTCCAGAAAGAGGTCGCAGAACGGATCGTCGCGACACCGGGCAGCAAAGCCTATGGCCGTCTTGCTATTCTAGCCCAGTGGCGGGCCGACGCGCGCATCGTGATCAACTTGCCGCCCGAAGCGTTCAGCCCGCCGCCCAAAGTCTCTTCGGCTGTCGTGCATCTGACCGCTCTGGAAGAGCCGCGCTATCCCGCCGACCCTTCTGTCCTGAGCCGTGTGGTCGCCGCCGCGTTTAACCAGCGCCGCAAGATGCTACGCGCTAGCCTCAAGGGGGTCGCACCGGACATCGAAGATCGGTTGCTGGCCGCAGGCATCAAGCCTACAGAGCGTGCCGAGCAAGTCAGCCTAGAGGGTTTCTGCGCCCTCGCCCGTGAAATCAAAAAGACCTGAGAACGCAAAAGCCCCCGAAATTCGGGGGCTTTCTTCATTCTGGATGCTTGAGCGCCTTATTCGGCGGCCGCAGGGGTGTCGCTCGAAGAGTCGCCTTTGGGGGCATCGCCGCCCTCGGTGTCTGCCTTCTTGGCCCGAGGCTTGCGCGGCGCGCGCTTTGGCTTGGGCTTCTCTTCGCCTTCTGCCTTGTCAGCCGCGGGCTTTTTTGCGCGTGGCGCGCGGGGCTTGCGCGCGGGCTTGGGCTCTTCGGCGGCGGGCTGCGCTTCGGATGCTTTGCTTTCCGGTGTTTCAACCAGACCGTTGTCCGCATCGTCGCTGTCAGCATCTGCCTCCACCGTCAGCCCTTCGGACTTGGGCTGCTCTGGCGCAGCTTCAGCGGCTGCGGGTGCTGCGTCCTCGGGTTGGGTCTCGGGCTGCTGGTCATTGCCGGACTCAGCGTTTTCGCGCTCGCGGCGTTCCTGACGCTCTGCGCGTTCGCGGTCTTTTTCGGCCTGACGCTCGCGCATTTCGCGCTCTTGCTGCTCGCGGCGCGCGTCGATTTCACGCTGCGCTTCGCTGAGCATGCGCAGGTAATGTTCAGCGTGCTGCTGGAAGTTTTCGGCCGCCACGCGGTCGTTGGACAACTGCGCGTCCCGTGCCAGCTGATTATACTTTTCGATAATCTGCTGAGGAGTGCCGCGCACTTTGCCTTCGGGTCCCGAACTGTCGAAGACCCGATTAACAATATTGCCCATCGAGCGGTTGTTGCGGTTCGATTTGGACCGCGACCGTGATTTGGAAGATCTCATAGGTTTTGCTGTCCAGCCTTCATTGGCCTTGTGCTCTGGACCCTGCCGCCTTTTGGGCGGGGATCCGCGAGCAGGATTATTTTTTTGGCTTAACATCGCGGGGGCAGCTGTAACCGCACCAGCCTGCGACTACACCTGAGTAATCACTTTGACCCAGTTGTTGCAAGGCCAAAGCGCGAATTTGGGGTCTTAAACCTGCGAAAAATCGCCTAAACCTGCTCTTTTATTGCCGAAACGACACGATCATGGCCATTCAAGTCTTGATGAACGGTCACTTTGGATAACCCTGCCCCCTCAAAAATAGCGGAGACTGCGGGTCCTTGGCGGTAGCCGATTTCCACCAGCACGCGCCCCATCGGCGCTAGGTGTGTCATCGCGCCCGCCGCAATAACTGTATATGGCGCCGTCCCATCCGCGCCGGGGGTCAACGCCAGTTCCGGCTCGTGCAGACGCACTTCGGGCGACAGGTCATGCATTTCGGCGGCATCGATGTAGGGCGGATTGGAAACGATCAGATCAAACGCCCCCTCGACCGCATCAAACCAATCGGACTGTTCAAAGTCACAGCGCGCCTCGACGCCCAAACGCACCGCGTTCTCGCGCGCGACGTCCAAGGCTCGTTCGGACAGGTCCACCGCCACGCCGCGCGCCTCGGGACTCTCGGCCAAGAGTGTCAGGGCAATGCATCCGGTCCCCGTCCCCAAATCCAGAACCCGCGCAAACGGTTGCTCCAGAACCAGAGAAATCAGCGTTTCGGTTTCTGGTCGGGGGTCAAGTACATCGCGGGTGACTGTGAACCGGCGGCCATAGAAATCGCGCCCACCGGTCAAGTGGCTGACGGGCTCGCGCGCGGTACGGCGTGTGATCAGGGTGTAGAACGCGTCGGCCTGCACGGGGTCCAAAGCGTCGTGCATCATCAAGATCAAGCGTCCAGCGTCCACGCCAACCACATGGGCCAGCAAACGGCGCGCATCGACCGCAGGATCAGGCACACCCGCAGCGCGCAGTCGCGCGATGGCCGCGGTCAGCGCCTCTTGCAGGGTCATCCGTCCAGCTCAGATAGCAGGGTCGCCTGATGGTCAGAGATCAGCGCGTCGATCACCTCGTCCAGATCGCCCTGCATGATTTGATCCAGCTTATAGAGCGTCAGGTTGATGCGATGATCGGTCATTCGGCCCTGCGGGAAATTGTAAGTCCGAATGCGTTCGCTGCGATCCCCACTGCCGACTTGGCTCTTGCGGTCAGCGGCGCGTTCCGCGTCCGCCGCTTGGCGCTGCATATCGAAGAGACGTGTTTTCAAAACCTGCATCGCGATTGCGCGGTTCTGGTGCTGGGATTTCTCGCTGCTGGTGACGACAACGCCCGTGGGGATGTGGGTGATCCGCACCGCCGAGTCGGTCGTGTTAACATGCTGACCGCCCGCGCCAGAGCTGCGCATGGTGTCTATCCGTAGATCGTTCGCGTTGATCTCAATATCCACGTCTTCGGCTTCGGGCAGAACAGCCACAGTCGCCGCCGAGGTATGAATGCGCCCGCCACTCTCGGTCTCGGGCACGCGCTGAACGCGATGCACACCGGATTCGAACTTCAGACGGGCAAAGACACCCTCGCCTTTGACGTTCGCGACGACTTCTTTGATGCCGCCAAGCTCGGTCTGCGCCATCTCTAGGATCTCGAACTTCCAGCCGTGGCTTTCGGCGTAGCGCTGGTACATGCGCAACAGATCGCCCGCAAAGAGGCCCGCCTCGTCCCCGCCCGTGCCCGGACGAATTTCGATGATCGCCGGTCGGTCGTCCGCCGCATCGCGCGGCAACAGGGCCAAGCGCATCCGGTGCTCCATCTCGGGCAATTGCGCCTTGAGCTCTGGCAGTTCCTCTTCGGCCAGTTCCTTCATGTCGGGATCGGCCAGCATAGCCTCGGCCTCGGTCAGATCGTCGAGCAAGGTTTTGTAATCGCGGATCTCGGCAACGACCGGCTTGAGCTGTGCATATTCACGGGACAGCTCTGCGATCTCGTCGTTGAAATCTCCCGAAGACAGCTTGGCCTCTAGGAATTCGTACCGCTGTACGATCTGTTCGAGTTTTTCATAAGGTACCATGCCGCCTAAGTTTCCCAAGGCTGCGCTTTCGTCAAGTGCCCTCGGGGGTCAGTTGCGAAATCCACCCCTCGACCCGTGCCTTGTTCACGCCGAAATCAGACTGCCCAAAGCGCAGCCGACCGAACAGAATCACGCGATCCTCGGCCGCAGTGATGGTCGTGTAATCGGGAAATCCCCAAAAGGCCGAGCGGGTGATATAGGTCACGCTACTCTCTTCGACCGCGCCAGCCAGCCGCTCGGTGCGCGGGGTCGACAGGGCGATGCGATCCAGTTCAGCAAGGGAGGCGCTGGGATCGTTCACAGCCACAACGCGAATAGCTGCGCCCTCTTTGTCCTCGTCCTTGGTGAAGGTCAGCGCACCGTGCCAGCGGGCCGGGTCACTTGGGGCCAGCCGCACCCACGCCATCAGGGCCGCAACAGCGACGAGGGCTAGGACAAGGATGAGAAGTCCGATCTTCATGGGGGCTGGCTCCTTTGTTTCTGAACAACTTAGGCGGCCTTGCGCCGCGTCCAACACCAAAGGGCCAGAATTTCCATCGCCACATGGGCGCCCGCGATGGCCGTGGCTCCGGTCGTATCGAACGGAGGAGAGACTTCGACCACGTCACCCCCCACCAGATTGATCCCAGCAATGTCCCGCAGAATGATCGAAGCTTGGCCGCTGGTCAGACCGCCCCAGACCGGCGTGCCCGTGCCCGGTGCAAAAGCAGGGTCTAGGCAGTCGATGTCAAAGGTCAGGTAGGTCTGGTTGTCACCTAGGATATCCTTGATCTTTTTCGCAACGGCGACAGGACCGGTTTCATGCACCTCGCGGGCGTCGATGGTCGGCACGCCAAGGTTATCTTCGTTCACCGTACGGATGCCCACCTGAACGCTGCGTTTGGGGTCGATCAGCCCCTCTTTAACCGCTTTGTAGAACATGGTCCCGTGGTCGATGCGGCTCATGTCATCGTCGGCCCAAGTGTCCGAGTGTGCATCAAAATGCAGCAGCGACAGCGGCCCGTATTTCTCGGCATAGGCGCGCAAGATCGGGAAGCTGATGTAGTGATCACCGCCCAATGTGATGCTGGCCGCACCTGCGTCCAGAATGCCCTTGATATGCGTGGTCAGTTTACCCGGAAAGCTGGGAGTGTGCGCGTAATCGAACGCCAGATCGCCATAATCCACGACCGCGAATTCCGACAGCGGGTCAAAGCCCCAACCATAGGGCGGATCATAGGGTTGCAGGGTGCTGGCCTCGCGGATCGCGCGGGGGCCAAGGCGCGTGCCCGTGCGGTTCGTCACCGCTTGGTCGAACGGCACGCCAGTAATGGCCACATCCACACCGGTCAGATCCTTGGTGTACTGGCGGCGCAAGAAAGATGTCGCACCGCCGAACGCATTCTCGTACCGCAGCCCGCGCGGGTTCTTTTCAGTGAACGCCGTATCAACCTGTTTCTTTGCGTCTTCGAGCGCCATGATCAGTCCTTTCAGGTGCGGGGCTGGCCGGTTTCGACCAGACGGACAAAATAGCTGGCCCCGATGGGCGCGATCTCGTCATTGAAGTCAAAGGCAGGGTGATGGCAGACAGGCCCGTCCCCTTGGCCCAGAAACAGGTACGCACCGGGGCGCGCCTGAAGCATGTAGGCAAAATCCTCGGCCCCCATTTCGCGGTCAATGCTGTCATCGACCTGCGCGTTGCCAACCACGTCTCGCGCCACATCTGCAGCAAAGGCCGTCTGCGCGGCGTCATTCACCGTTGGGGGATAGTCGCGGAAGTAATCCAGTTCAGCCTCGACTCCATACGCAATCGCCTGCCCTTGCACGATTTCTGTCAGGCGGCGTTCGACCATGTTCTGTACATCCGGGTCAAAGCTGCGAACCGTCCCGTTGATGTAGGCGGTGTCGGGGATGATGTTCTCAGCGCTGCCGGTGTGGATTTGCGTGACCGAAACCACCAAATCATTCAACGCATGATGGTTGCGGCTGAGGATCGTCTGGATCGCCGTCACGATCCCGCAGGACGCCACCACGGGGTCCACACAGGAATGGGGCTGCGCGGCATGGCCGCCCTTGCCTTTGACGTTAATGGTAAAGGTGTCCACAGCGGCCATGATCGGACCGGGTGTCGTGACCAGATGCCCCTCGGGCACATTGGGCGCATTATGCAGGGCAAAGACACGAGCGATATCGAACCGCTCCATGATGCCTTCTTTCACCATGACGCCCGCGCCGCCGCCATCCTCTTCGGCCGGTTGGAAAATCAGCGCCACACGGCCCGCGAAATTCCGTGTCTCGGCCAGATACCGCGCCGCCCCCAGCAGCATTGTGGTGTGGCCATCGTGACCGCAGGCGTGCATCGCGCCCTCAACTTGGCTGGCGTATTCTGCGCCCGTCGCCTCTTTGATAGGCAACGCGTCCATGTCCGCACGCAGCCCCATGGTCGGGCCGCCGCCTGTGCCATTGATGATCGCGACAACACCGCTGGTCGCAATCCCCTCGTGGATTTCGTCGGCACCGAATTCCTTTAGCTTTTCAACGACAAAGGCCGCTGTCTTGTGGCAGTTGAACCCCAGTTCCGGCATCTGGTGCAAATGGCGGCGCCACGCGGTCATTTCGGGCGCGTAATCTGCAATTCGGTTAATGACGGCCATCACTGGACTCCTTTGGCGTGGGGCGGCACCTTGGCACCAAATCTGAAACTGAAGAGACACGCAATGCCCCACGATCCGATCCACGACCTGAGCGGGAACGCACGTCTGCGCGAAATTATGCGACGTTTGCGCGACCCTAAAAACGGGTGCCCTTGGGACATCGAACAAGGCTTCAAGACCATCGCGCCCTACACCATCGAAGAGGCCTACGAGGTCAGCGATGCCATCGAGCGCGAGGCATGGGACGAGCTGAAGTCGGAATTGGGTGATCTGTTGTTCCAGTCTTACTTCCATGCCCAAATGGCCGAGGATGCGGGCCTCTTCACCCACGAAGACGTGGTGAACGCGATCAGCGAAAAGATGATCAGCCGCCATCCCCATGTCTTTGGCGACGAAAACCGCGATAAATCTGCTGAACAGCAGACCGTCGACTGGGAGGTGGTCAAAGCCGCAGAGCGCGCTGCCAAGAAACAAGATGGCGTGCTGGACGATGTGGCACTGGCCCTGCCCGCCCTGCTCCGCGCGGTCAAACTGCAAAAACGCGCGGCAAGGGTGGGATTTGACTGGCCGGAAACCACCATGGTTCTGGACAAAATTCAGGAAGAGTGCCGAGAATTGGTCGAAGCCAAGGACACGCTAACACAAGCCGAAGTCAAAGAGGAAATGGGCGATCTGCTGTTTGTCATGGCTAATCTGGCCCGACATCTGGGGGTCGAACCCGAGGAAGCCCTGCGCGACACCAACGCAAAATTCACGCGCAGATTCCGCAGCATCGAGGCCGCACTGGCCGAGATGGGCAAACGGCCAGAAGACAGCACCTTGGAAGAAATGGACAAACTCTGGGACGCAGCCAAAGCAGAAGAGAAGGCTGCAAAATCATAACAGACTATTCCTATCAGGTATTGACCCGACTTATTTTGTCAGATTTAAACCCGCTCAAATTCGTTGCGAGGAGGACGTTATGTTCGCACATGTAAAAACCTCTCTGATGGCAGGCGCTGCTGTCTTGGCCGCCGCCCCCGTTCTGGCCCAAGAGGTCAACGTTTATTCCTATCGCCAGCCCGAGCTGCTCCAGCCTCTGCTGGATGCGTTCACCGAGGAAACCGGCATCGACGTGAACATGGCCTATCTGGCCAAAGGGATGGTCGAACGCCTGCAGGCCGAGGGTGATCGCACCCCAGCCGATTTGGTGTTCACCGTAGACATCTCGCGCCTGTCGGCGGTTGTGGATGCGGGCGTGACCCAGCCGATCACCACCGACTACCTGCAAGAGCACGTGCCCGCGCAGTATCACGATCCCGATGGCCACTGGTGGGGCCTGACCACCCGCGCCCGCGTGGTTTACGCGTCCAAAGACCGTGTCGCGGACGAAGATGTCACCACCTACGAGGATCTGGCCGATCCCAAGTGGGAAGGCCGCATCTGCACCCGTTCGGGCACACATACCTACATGCTGGCGCTGACCGCTGCGATGATCCACCACCACGGCGAAGACTACGCTAAAGAGTGGCTCGAAGGCGTGAAGTCCAACCTTGCTCGCAAACCCGAGGGCAACGACCGCGCGCAGGTCAAAGCGATCTGGGCCGGCCAGTGCGACATCAGCCTCGGCAACACCTACTACATGGGTCAGATGCTCGAGGATGCAGAGCAGACCGAATGGGCGAACAGTGTGCGCCTGCTCTTCCCCGAGTTTGAAAACGGCGGCACCCACGTGAACATTTCGGGCGTGGCGATGACCAAAGCGGCCCCGAACAAGGAAAACGCCATCAAGCTGATGGAATTCCTGACCTCGCCGGCAGCCCAAGAGCTTTACGCCGAAGCAAACCACGAATACCCGATCGCACCGGAAAGCACTCCGACCGATCTGGTCAGCAGCTGGGGTACCTTTACCGCGGATGACGTGAACCTGATGACCCTAGCCGGTCTGCGCGACGACGCACTGCGCATCACGCAAGAAGTCGACTTCGACGGCTAAGCCCTGTCACACTCCAAAATGAAAACGCCCCGCAATTCACGTTGCGGGGCGTTTCCTATTCTACTGTCCTAAGTGGGTTAGGCAGCCTGAATGTCCAGCTTCACGAGGGTCTGGTTCAGCAGGATGTACGCGATCTCGCCAAAGGTCACGGGGCCGGTAAAGGTGCCGGTCGATTTGCCTTCGAGCTCGCCATAGAGGTAGTTCAGGATGCAGTTGCAAGAGTACTGACCTACACCGCTATCGCCAAGGTTGGCCGCAAAAGTGCCTGCGTAATCGCTGATGGGCGCTGCCAGCTGGTATTCGACGCCGGGCATGACGGGCGCGTAGAATGCCACGTTGCCATTGTCGGTATCCACGGCCTGAACCGCTACGTTGACGAGTGCGCCGGCATAGTTTGCGACCAGCGGCAGGCGAGTGTCGATGTTATTCTCGGTCAGGTATTGGGCAAAGTTCACCTCACGGCCTTCGACGACAGCAGTGGTCGCAGCAAAGCCTTTTTCCTGGAAGGTGAAGGTGGTGCCAGCGTTGTGGCCCTGGTCAAAGATGTTGACGATGTCGGTGTTAACTTTCGCACCTGCGGGCAGCGCGATGTGCAGGCAAACAGCGCCGTCTTCGACCGCGATTGCAGTTGCGCCGTTGAAAACCATCGGCTTGGCAGTGCCCAGTTCGTCCAGATGCACGCCCGAAATCCAGCCGACCAGCGGCTGCGCGAACAGCGCGCCCATGCTGGGTGCTGCTTCTGCAAAGGTGGTGTGGGTGTTCGAGAAGGCCGGGATCAGTACGACGGTGAAGCCGCCTGCCTTGTAGCCACCCGCGATGTCATTCAGCGAGCTGGCATCCTGCTGGCGGACTTCGGCGTCTACCACATCCTCAAAGGTGGTGCAGAATACTTTGTCACGCACAATCGCGCCGCCGGTCTCGGTCACGAAGTAAACAGAGGTGCCGCCAATCCATTTACCAGCGGGCAGCTGAGCCAGCAGATCTGCATCGCCTGCGACAGTCATCACGTCACCAGCTGCGATACGCGCAGATGCCTCGGCTACGGTCAGGAATTCGTTCTTCATAATTTTTCTCCGAGGACAGGATTAGATGTTGGCGAGGTCAGCAGCAGCAAAGTCGTTCAACTGCGCGAACTCGGTCAGTTCTGCGACTTTTTGCGAAAGCGATGAGGGGTCGCCCGAGACTTCGGTGCGCAGACGACCAACGGTGATACGGGTCGCCAGCGAAGCTCTCGAAAGGTCACTGGAGCTAAGTAGAATTTGCTCGAGCTGAGCGGGGGCAGGCACAGACATATTTGTTTCCTTACGGTTTCGCCGGATACTCGGCAGTCGTTCTCAGACTGCGTGTGCGTTAGGCGTACCGCATAGGAAATGCTCAGCGCAGCCCATCTGAGGTATCACTGCGCCGTGAAATCGGGTGCAAGCCGATCCAATTGGATAGGTTTTTAGAGCGTCAGAGCGCCTTTTGAGCAATCTCTGCTGCAAGATTGGCGATTGCACGGGCCCGCGCGTCGGCGGCCTGTGCAGGACCAAAGGGTGCAGACACCGGCTCTTGGATGTCAAAAAGAACTGCGCGGTCCCTGCCCCGTCCTTCGCTGTCGACAACGAAATACTGCCCTGCGATCTGGAACTGGTTGTCCGATCGCGCCAGCATATCCGTAAATCTCACATCGACGCGTCCTGAAGCATAGGCGTCAAACGGCCACGGTTCTGGTGCGACCGTTGCGCCCGTGATCAGCGACAGGTGACGAGACAGCGCCAAGGTCACAGCCCGCGCCGGATCATCCGCCCACAAAAGCGATGCGCCCGACGTAATGGTTCCGTCCGCCTGTTGGATGCTGATCTCTTCGGCGCCGGCATAGGTGGGCAAGCTCACCAAGCGCATCTCGAGCGAGGGAAAGCTGGTACGCACAGACACATCGCTGTCAATTTGCGGCGTTGCCAACCTGACTTCGGGGGCTGTGCAGGCAGCCAAAGCTACCAGTGCGAGGATCGGAAGAGCGTTGGTCATATTTAGCGTCCCAGAATAAGTGAGTTGGGTTTGCGTTCAATCGTTCGCGCAAGGCCATCAATGGCGCGCATCGCTTCGGTCAAGGCGCGCAAGGCGGTGCGGGCATCGCGGTTGATCTGCGAATTACCATCGTAACCGGTCAGCGTCGCTTGGGCCTGCGTAATCAGCGTGCCGAGACGATCCACAAGGCTAGGCAGTTCGTCGGTCGCACGCGCGACAGCATCCGCCGCATCGCTCGCGGATTGCAGTGTCGTGTTCACATTGGCGACGGTCCCCCCTTCGCGCAGGTCACGCAGAACCGCGGCAACTTCGGTCAGGGTCTGCGACAGGTCTGCGGGCAATTGGCGGGCCTGCGGCGTGTCTATCAGGCGATCCACAGCCTTCAGCAGTTCCGACAGGTCTACGGTCAGCTGATCAATCGGCACGGTCTCAAGTTTGGCGATTACGCCGTCCACACGCTCGACCAGTTGCGGCACCCCGTCGATCGAGGCATTCGCCCGCTCGACCGTCCCTTGCAGCGAAACTAGCGTGTCGCTCAAAGTCGCAACCATCTGCGCTTCGTTGATCTGTTTGAGAGTGCCGTTCAACTCGGTCGCCACGCCGCCAAGTTGGGCCAGCAAAGTGCTCAACTGATCAGGAACCGCTTGCACTTGATCCGACCCCACCAGCCCGCGGATATCACCCAGCAGATTGCGGATGTCTTTGGGTGTCGACTGAGTGTCCTCGTTCGCGATCAGAGAGGTCGCCCCGTTCAAGAAGTCGATGGCAGACTGCAACAGCTGTTCGATGGGCAGGTTGTTAACGCGGTTGAACATGTCTTCTGCGGTCGCGGCCACGTCGGTCAGTTCCGGGGGCGCGGTCGGGAAAACAGGATAAGGTTCAGCGTTCAGGTCAAGGGTTGCTGCTGGCGCGCCTTGCAGCGTGACCAGCTCAACCTTCAGACCACCCGTCAGCAAAGAGGCATTTGTCAGGCGTGCCCGCATTCCGTCGGCAACACTCTGTTGCAGGAATTCGATTGGATCCATGCCGTCTTCACCAAGACCCAGCCGTTCGGGCTGCAGCGCCATGGTCGCCAGCAAACGCACACGGTTGTCGCCAAAACGGTCAGGGTCCACAAGGCCGGTCAGGTTGGTGATACGTCCCACGCGCAGGCCACTCAGCTCGACGGGCGCATCGGGGCGCAAACCCGATACGTTATCATCGAACACCAGCGTCAGCTCGAACTCGGGCCCTTCGGCGCGCGAGAACAGGCTGGCACGTGCCTCGGTTTCATCGTCGAATAGATCGTATCGGTCTCCTTCCTGCGCGGGCACACCACCCGACGCAGCCGTGTCAAAGGTGATCCCTCCAGCAATCAAGGTCGAGATGGTGTCGAAATCCACCGACGCGCCCTCTGGGCCGAAGCTGAGCGAGAAGCCAGAGGCATTCCAGAAGCGCGTGGTCGAGGTGATCAGCTTGTCATAGGGCGCAAAGATCACAGCATCCGCCAGCACGGTAGAGCCATCATTCCCGATCCGCGACGGGCCTATAGCACCCACTTCGATGCCGCGAAACAGGATCGGGGAATCGCCGCTGAGTCCGTCCTCACCTACAGCGCGCATGGTCAGACGCAGGCCCTCTTCACCCGGTCTGAGCAGGGGCGCTGTATCAAGACCGTCGAAGGCGAACTGCGACTCGCCTACAGTGCTATCCCAATCACCCTCGATGAAAACACCCGACAGAACGGTGTCGAGGCCGGTCACACCCCGCGTGGTGACTTCGGGCCGGACGACCCAAAACACCGCACCGTCATCCACATATTGCGCGACCTCTTTGTCCAGACGGACTTCGGCGGTGACATTCTCCATGTCGCTTTCCAAAGTCAGGTGCTCGACCAAACCAACGGTCACATCGCGAAACCGTATCTCGGTCTCCCCTGCCCGAATGCCGGACGCATTGGAAAAGGTAATCTCGATCAGCGGACCGCGAGACTGCCAGTGGTCCCATGCAATCGCCAGCGCGATAATCAAAGCGCCCAAAGGGACCAGCCAGACGACCGATGCGCGCTCCCACAGACTGGTCCGCGCGCTTTCAATGGTGACAGAGGTGGGGGTGTCAGTGTCGCTCAAGATGGGGGTCTTTCTTGGTAGGATCGTTTGGGGCGGGGTCAGTGTCCCATATCATGCGGCTGTCAAAGCTTTGTGCTGACAGCATGGTAAAGATCACCGACAGGGCAAAGGTCAGCGCCGCTGGCCCCGGAGAGATTTGCGCCGCCGCATTCAGCTGCACAAGCGCAGACAGGATCGCGACGACAAAGACGTCGATCATGGACCAACGCCCAATGTATTCGACCAGTTCATAAAGGTGCTGGCGCCCATGCGCTGACAGCTTCGCTTGCCGATTCACTGAAAACGCCAGATAGGCGATGGCCCCGAATTTCGCGACCGGAATCCCGACAGAGGCGATCAGAATGATCAGCGCAACGGGGATATCGCCGTGGTGGATCAAGTCAAAAGCCCCTTCGACGATGGTGGACTCGGACTCCATCACCAGTGTTCGGGTCTTGAGCATCGGCTCGAGGTTTGCGGGGACGTAAGCCATGACGCCCGCGATCCACCACGCCCAAACCTTTTGCAGAGACTTGGTGTCTCGCGAATGCAGGGTGTGCCCGCAGCGATCGCATTTATGCCCTTCAGCCTCGATCGACCAGACGGCCCCGCAACGCGTGCAGGCAAGCATGCCACGGCTGCGCGCCGAGGGGATATCAGAGTGATCGCTCATGACCGCTTTTCCAGAGCGTTCCAGACTGACCAACGACACATCATATTGTCCTGCAGCAGCACCACGATCACCAGCACGCCCATCATCCAAAAGGCCGAACCCAAATGGACCTGCGCCAGCGCGGCCACTTTGACCAGCGCCACGCCGCAGCCCAGAACAAAGATTTCGGCCATAGACCAAGGTTTTAGCGCCTCGAACAGGCGAAAGGCCTTGGCCGCTCCGCGCGCGGGCGCCCTGCCCGCCACCATCGGCCCCAGCACATAGAGCGTCAGGATCATGCGCATCATCGGCACGAGCACGATCAGCGCACCGACAGCCACCGACAGGACAAAGAGCGGATCGTCCGAAAACGCGAGCACCGCGTCCATCACAGATGTCTCGTTATGAAACCCAGCGCGGCTGATCTGTAGAAACGGCAAAAAGAGCGCCGCAATCACGAGGATCAGGTTCGTCACGGACAGGGCCAGAATGCGGATAAAAGCATTGCGGCGCGGCGCGATCAGCACCGTCCGGCAGCGCGTGCAGACCGCGCGCTCCCCGAACTCGGGGGTATGCTGCACATAGAGCGCATCACAATGGGGACAGACGATGTACCCCGATTGCTGTGAATGCGACATTCCGGTGACCCTCTGGCGATGTGGAACTCGTAACAGACGCTCCTATACTTGTAATTGCAATGCAGCAAAACAAGCCTTCGTGGTTGCGTCTATGAGACCTTGTGCCGTGCTCGCCGCGCAACAGGCCACACGCGGCGCTCGATGAGCGAAAAAATAGGGGGTGCCGAAACACCCCCTAGGTTCGCGGAACCGGGCTCATTATTATGTACCGCCCGTTCTAGTTTTTGCCTGCGTCCCAGTTCGCGTTAAGGAGCGAACGCATCCGCTCCGGAACGCCAGTTTGTGGGTCGTTGCCCATCACCGCGCAGCCCATTCGGGGGGCCGGCGATAATCCTTTGGCTCAGTGCAGCACGCGCTTTGCCGTGTTGACCGAGAACCGTGCGGTGCACGCACCGCCGCCGTTGGTGTGGTACTCCAGAACCGAATAGGTCACCGCGACACGGCCGCCATCATCACTCAGCAAGATCACCATCCGATCGTCCAACGCTTCGGCCAAGGGGCCCTCGGCGTCGGCCGCGAAATCGGCTTCGATCGTATTGCCGCGCATCTCGACGCGTTCGGCAATGCAAGCGTGACCGGCGATGTCAAAAACCAACTGCATGTGTCTCTTCTTTCATGGGGCCCGCCGAAGCAGACCCTCACCCTGTTGTTTTCTTTTACGAAACGCGGTGGTCTGCGTTCCGAACTGCCTCGTGTCCAACACCTTGGCGGGGCGTGCCTGCCGCCCTGCCAAGGGTTGGCAGGCGTTAGCTACAGCCGCTTGTTGCGCCGCAAGTGTTGCACTTCATACAGGTGCCATTCCGTACGAGGGTGTAGTTTCCACAGTCCCCGCAAGCCTCGCCTTCGTAGCCCTGCATCTTTGCTTTTGCTCGCGCATCGATTCCCCCAGCCTGAGCTGAGTCGGCCTCGGGCGCGAGGGTTGTAAGGGCTTGAAGTGACTCAGTTTTGGAGTCAACGGATTCGCTGTGGATATCTCCGCCGCCACGCAAAACAACCAATTCAGCGGGCACGCGCTTACGCAAATAACCGGACGAGCTGATCTGCTTCAGAACCTCGAGCGGGTCGTTGCCACGGCTTTCGGGCACCTCGCGAAAGTTGCGTTTTTCTTGCTCGTCACCACGGTGCAAATCGTCAAAGGACGCGCCTTCGGGCTTGATGTGGGCCAGATCGGTCCGATCCAGATAACTCACCGCCAATTCACGGAAAATGTAATCCAGAATTGAGGTTGCGTTCTTGATCGAGTCGTTGCCCTGCACCAGTCCCGAAGGCTCGAATTTGGTAAACGTGAACGCATCCACGAACTCCTCGAGCGGCACGCCGTACTGGAGGCCAACGGACACCGCGATGGCGAAGTTGTTCATCATCGCGCGGAAGCCGGCGCCCTCTTTGTGCATGTCGATAAAAATCTCGCCGAGATTGCCATCGCCATATTCGCCGGTGCGCAGATAGACCTTGTGGCCGCCCACGATCGCTTTCTGGGTGTAGCCCTTGCGGCGCTCGGGCAGCTTGGTGCGCTGGGTCTTGATGACCTCTTTGACCACGATTTTCTCGACGATCTTTTCGGCGATCACAGCGACCTTTTCCTGCGGCGTGCCAGTTTCCAGCACCTCTGCGGCGTCATCGTCATCCTCGACCAACGCAGCGGCCAGCGGCTGGCTCAGCTTCGAGCCATCACGGTAGAGCGCATTCGCCTTGACCCCCAACTCCCAAGACAGCTCATAGGCATTCTGACAGTCTTCGATGCTGGCGTCGTTTGGCATGTTCACGGTCTTGGAGATCGCGCCAGAGATGAAGCTCTGAGCCGCCGCCATCATGCGAATGTGGCTCTCGACACTCAGGTAGCGTTTGCCCTTCTTGCCGCAGGGGTTGGCGCAATCGAACACGCTGTAGTGCTCGGTTTTCAGGTGCGGCGCACCCTCTAGCGTCATGGTCCCGCAGACGTGGTCGTTGGCCGCGTCGATCTCTGCTTTGGTATAGCCGAGGTGGCGCAGCAGATCGAAGGTGGGGTCAACCAACTTCGGCGCAGGAATGCCCAGAACTTCCTTGCAGAATGCCTCTCCCAGCGTCCACTGGTTGAACACGAAACGGATGTCAAAGGCTGTTGCCAGCGCGGTCTCGATCTTCTCCAGCTCAGCATTGCCAAAGCCGTGACCGATCAAGCTGGTGTGGTTCAAACCGGGCGCATTGCCAAGGCTGCCATGCCCCACAGCATAAGCGACGATCTCTTCGATCTGCGCGCTAGTGTAGCCCAGTTTTTCCAAGGCCGACGGCACCGAGCGGTTGATGATCTTGAAGTAGCCTCCACCGGCCAGCTTCTTGAATTTCACCAGCGCAAAGTCAGGCTCGATCCCGGTGGTGTCGCAGTCCATAACCAGACCGATGGTGCCCGTGGGCGCGATCACAGTGGCCTGCGCATTGCGGTAGCCGTGCTGTTCCCCCAAACGCAGAGCCTCGTCCCAGCAGCTTGCCGCGATGGCGGTCAGGCGCGGATCGGGGCAGTTCGCAATGTCCAGCGGCACCGGCTTCACGGCCAGATCTTCGTAGCCATCAGCGTTGCCGTGGGCCGCGTTGCGGTGATTGCGGATGACACGCAGCATGTGCTGTGCGTTGCGCTGATATCCGGGGAAGGTCCCCAGCTCGCCCGCCACTTCGGCCGAAGTTGCATAGGACACGCCGGTCATGATCGCCGTCAGGCTGGCAGCCATCGCGCGGCCTTCGGGACTGTCGTAGCCATAGCCCATCTGCATCAGCAGACCGCCGATGTTGGCATATCCCAGACCCAAGGTCCGAAAGTCATAGGACAGCTGCGCGATTTCCTTGGACGGGAACTGCGCCATCATCACGCTGATCTCCAGCGTCAGGGTCCACAAACGCGAGGCATGCATGTAGTTTTCGACTTGGAACTGCCCGTCCTTGTAGAACTGCAGCAGGTTCATCGACGCGAGGTTACATGCGGTATCGTCAAGGAACATGTATTCCGAGCACGGGTTCGAGCCGCGGATTTGCCCGTCCTCGGGGCACGTGTGCCACGCGTTGACGGTGTCGTGGTACTGGATGCCCGGATCAGCGCAGGCCCAAGCGGCGTGGCCAATCTGTTCCCACAGGTCGCGGGCCTTGATCGTCTTGGCCACGGTCCCGTCAGTGCGGCGGATCAGTTCCCAATCGGCGTCATCCTTGACGGCCTGCAGGAACGCGTCTGTCACACGAACCGAGTTGTTCGAGTTCTGACCCGATACACTCGCGTAGGCTTCGCTGTCCCAATCGGTGTTGTAGGTCGGGAACTCGATGCTGCTGTAGCCCTGCTTTGCGTAGTCCAGAACGCGCTTGATATACGTCTCTGGGATCGCGTTCTTTTTGGCACCGCGGATGGCGGACTTCAGGCTGTCGTTCTTGGCCGGATCAACCGCGTCCTCGGTGCTGCCATCCCACTGACGGATCGCGGCGAAAATCTCGTTCAGGCGGGCCTCGTGCATCTTGGAACCAGCAACAATGCTGGCGACCTTCTGCTCTTCTTTGACCTTCCAGTTGATGAAGTCTTCGATATCGGGGTGATCCGCATCACAGATCACCATCTTGGCGGCGCGGCGTGTGGTGCCGCCAGACTTGATCGCACCAGCCGCGCGGTCGCCAATTTTCAAGAAACCCATTAGGCCCGACGACTTGCCGCCACCGGACAGAGCCTCGCCCTCGCCCCGCAGGCTCGAGAAATTGGTACCGGTGCCTGAGCCGTACTTGAACAGACGCGCCTCGCGGACCCACAGGTCCATGATGCCGCCTTCGTTCACCAGATCATCGCTGACCGACTGGATAAAGCAGGCATGGGGCTGCGGGTGTTCATAGGCGCTGTCCGATTTGGTCAGCTTACCGGTTTTGTAATCCACATAGAAGTGGCCCTGGCTGGGGCCGTCGATCCCATAGGCCCAATGCAGACCGGTGTTGAACCACTGGGGGCTGTTCGGCGCGGCCATCTGGCGGGCCAGCATGTAGCGCATCTCGTCAAAGTAGGCCTGCGCGTCTTCTTCAGTGGTAAAGTAGCCACCCTTCCAGCCCCAATAGGTCCAAGCCCCAGCCAGACGGTCGAACACTTGCTTGGCGCTGGTCTCACCGCCCATTACCGCGTCATCTGCTGGCACGGAGCGCCACAGGAACTCGGGCACACCTTTTTCGCGAACGCGCTTGGACGCCGAGGGGACGCCCGCTTTGCGAAAGTACTTCTGCGCGATGACGTCACTGGCGACCTGGCTCCATTTTGCCGGAACCTCCACTTCGTCCAGCTTGAACACCACAGTCCCGTCAGGGTTGCGGATTTCAGAAGTGGTAAGCACGAATTCCAATTCGGAATAGGCGTCTTGTCCGGCTTTGGTGAATTTGCGTTCGATCTTCATAAGTGCCCCGTATCGGCAAAATCTATCCAGCCCGCCGGATGGCGGGTCGCGGTGTTTGAACCGCTGCGTTGCTTTTCTTGTACTGACCGAGACCCGCTAGCTCTGCCCCAAGGGGTATGCGCGCTGTGTTGTCTGGCCTTGCGAGGGCCACCAAATGTAGTGGGCCGCCCGCTTGCCAGCACAATCTGGCGTAGGGAGCGCTAGATGGTCAACGGATTTTTTACCACGCTTTTTCGCGATTAGGGGTTGCATCGAGGGGGCTCTTCACGGGGCTGGGAGTGTCGGTGATTCATGCAATCAGGCCCCCAAAAACACGCCATCCGTTAACCATTTAAATTTTCGCTGAATCTACCAAGATTTACATGACGCAGCTGTTGTAGGTGCACCGAATACGCAAAAACGCTTCTACATTGATGCATTCTCAAAAGGATAGTCTTGTAAGTCTAACGATATTTTGGGCTATGGAATTACTACCCAGGTCTTGCAGGTTCTCAGCACTGCAAAACAGGAAAACACAGCACAGGATGCGCAAGTGATCGCGAATCTAGCACTCTCGTTTTGCGATAGTTTTTCGATAGGAGAGAAAGTGGTCGGGGAGGCGAGATTCGAACTCACGGCCTTCTGTACCCAAAACAGACGCGCTACCAGGCTGCGCTACACCCCGACTGGCCCCTTCCTTAGTCTGAAGAAACGACAAAGAAAAGAGGGATTTGATTATTTTGTGTCACAAGGCCATTCGGCGCTGTCGCCAAAGGCAGGATGCTGGACCTGCGCCCCCTCTTTGATGCCCATGGCCCGCGCCAAACCGCCGTTTATCTCTAAAACTGCGAGACGTGGCCCGTTTGAAGGGATCGGCGTTTCATCCAGAGGGACCGCGTTTTCATGGATCTCCTGCACGATACCGGCGGAGTCGATATAAAGGAGGTCCAGAGGAATCAGCGTATTTCGCATCCAGAAGGCAAGCTTTGCCTGCTCTTTTTCGTAGATGAAAAGCATTCCATGGGATTTGGGCAGATGCTCGCGGTGCATGAGCCCCATGGCCCGTTCCGCCGCATCGTCAGCCACCTCGACCGAAAAGCTCGCCTGCCCCCAGTCGCCGCGCAGGGCCACACGCGTTTCGCTGCATTCGGCCCAAAGTGGGCTCGCCAGGCATGTCATCCCTGCGGCCCACCCTAGTAATTTCATTTGTCTGCGCCGCGCAAAGCTGCTTCCCATGCGCAAACCTCGGTTGCCATGCGGCCCCGCTTGCCTTCGATCACGCGCAAACCAACCGCTTCGCCCGGTTGCAGGTCAGCAAGACCGGACCGGCGCAGCACTTCGATATGCACGAAGACATCCTCGGGGCGGCCCCAGACGTTGGCAAAGCCGAAACCCTTGCCCTTGTCGAACCACTTCACCCGCGCCGCGACCAGCTCTGCTGACGCAATGACGTCGGGATCCATTTCTTCGAAATCTGCCAGCGCAGCCGCAGATGTCGAGTTCGGTGGTTCGATTGACAGAACCGCAACAGCTTGGACGCCGCGTTGCGTCTCCTGTGCGATAATTTCGATACCCGCACCATCTGCAACAGAGCTCTGACCGAAGTTCCGCAGCACATTTGCATGAAGCAGAATATCTGCGCCACCTTCATGTGCTACCACGAACCCAAATCCCTTTGCGGGATCAAACCATTTCACGTGGCCTACAACGTGCTGACCACTCTTTTCTCCGTTCACAGCATCAATTCCAAAATAGTTCCCCAACACTCTCAGTTGTGATGCTGCTTCATGTAACATGCAACCCCTAAGATTTTGCACAAATGTCGAAGCAACAGACTGTTTTTTGTATCGTAGGCAATTTTCAGGGGTTCAGGCGGGTGATCCTCCATTTTTCGCCAATAACACTGCGTTTCCATTGAAAACGGTCGTGCAAACGGAAGGCACCATCTGCCCAAAATTCAATCTCTAAAGGGTTGATTCGGAAGCCTCCCCAGAATGGCGGGCGCGATGGGCTCGTCCCTTTGGATGCAGTTACCGACGCAACTTTTGCCATCAGTGCCCCACGCGAAGCCAACGGCTGCGATTGCGCCGAGGCCCATGCCCCCAGACGGCTCTTGAGTGACCTTGACGTATAGTAAGCGTCGGCTTGAGGTCCGTCCTCTTTCTCGACGATACCGCGAACGCGGATCTGGCGGCGCAGACTCTTCCAGTGCATGACAAAGGCCGCCTTGCCCGTGGCTGCGATTTCTTGCCCTTTGGCGCTCTCGTAGTTGGTATAGAAAACAAACGCGCTGTCCTCGATCTCTTTGAGCAGGACCATCCGCACATTGGGCAGCCCCTCGGCGTCTACGGTCGACAGGGCAATCGCATTGGGATCGTTGATCTCGGTGGCTTCGGCCTCGGCCAACCAGCGGCGCGCAATCTCGAACGGGTCGTCACCGGCGAAAATTCCGCTGCGGTTTTCTTGCTCTTCCATAGTCTCTCCAGAGTCGCATGGGTGTTTTGCGGCCAAGGTAGTGCCTTGATGCACCCTCGCCAATCGCCTAAACGACATCCAGCATTTCCAAGACCTGAGCGGGGGATACCTCATGTCAACAGCACTGATGGCCGGCAAGCGCGGCTTGATTATGGGCCTGGCGAACGACAAGTCGATCGCATGGGGCATCGCCCAAGCCTGCGCCGATGCGGGCGCCGAACTGGCCTTCTCTTACCAAGGCGAAGCGTTGCTCAAGCGCGTTGGCCCTCTGGCGGAGCAGCTTGGGTCGAACATCGTCCTGCCCTGCGACGTGAATGACGAAGCGTCGATCGACGCCCTGTTCGCCGAACTCGAAGCCAAATGGGGCAAGCTGGACTTTATCGTTCACGCCATCGGCTTCTCGGACAAGAGCGAGCTGCGCGGCCGCTACGTGGACACCACCCGCGGCAACTTCCAGATGACCATGGACATCTCGGTCTATTCCTTCACCGCTGTCATGCAGCGCGCGGAAAAGCTGATGACCGAAGGCGGCAGCGCTGTGACCCTGACCTACTATGGCGCAGAGCAGGTGATGCCCCACTACAACGTCATGGGCGTGGCCAAAGCGGCATTGGAAGCGTCGGTCATGTATCTGGCCGAAGACCTGGGCAAGAAGAACATCCGCGTCAACGCGATCAGCGCTGGCCCGATCAAGACCTTGGCCGCCAGCGGCATCGGCGATTTCCGCTACATCATGAAGTGGAACGAATACAACTCGCCCCTGCGCCGCAACGTGACCATCGAAGATGTGGGCAAGTCGGCTCTGTACCTGCTGTCCGACCTCGGTAGTGGCGTGACCGGTGAAAACCTGCACGTCGATGCGGGCTACCATGTCGTCGGCATGAAGGCTGTCGACGCCCCTGACATCACCAAGGGCTAAATGCTCGCGGTTCTGATCCCTGTCTTCGCGGTCCACCTCGTGGCCGCGATGAGCCCCGGCCCGGCTGTCCTCATGACGGCGCGGGTCGCGATGCTTCGAGGGATGGCCTCTGCAACGGCACTCAGCTTCGGACTGGCGTTCGGCGCATGTTTCTGGGCCGCGTCCGCAATGCTCGGCCTTGCCGCCCTGTTCGAAGTCGCGCCCAAGCTTCTGATCGCGCTCAAGGTCGTCGGCGCGACCTACCTGATCTGGTGCGCCTACAAGATGTGGCGCGGCGCGCGCCAATCCTTGGACCTCGGCACGGTCAAGGCGCCCAAAATCGCGCCTCTGCGGGCCATCGTCCTCGGGATCACCACCCAGCTTGCGAACCCCAAACCTGCGGTCTTCTTTGGCGCGGTCTTTGTGTCAGTCGTTCCACACGATGCTGACGTAACGACCTTTGCGGCAATCCTAATGATTGTCTTTTTCAACGAAGCGATCTGGAATATCTTCGTCGCTCGATTGTTTTCGCTCGAGACCACCCGCGCCGGATATATGCGCCTCAAGGCCCCGATCGACCGCATTCTTGGCGGCCTGCTCGCCGCACTCGGTCTCAAGATCGCCACGACCTGAAGGATAACAACAAATGACAGATCGTCTGCCCCACGAAAAAGGCTTCCACTTCAGCTGGGACCAACTGCACCGTGATGCCCGCGCACTTGCGTGGCGACTGCAAAGCGACGCCCCCGAAGACGGCTACAAGGCTGTGGTGGCGATCACCCGCGGCGGCATGGCCCCTGCGATGATCGTGGCCCGCGAACTGGACATCCGCACCGTCGATACGATCAGCGTCAAAAGCTACAACCACCAGACCCAGTCCGCACCGCAGGTGATCAAGTCCCCCGACATGGACATCATCGGCGACGGCACCGGCATCCTCGTAGTGGACGATCTGGTCGACACCGGCAAAACCCTCGAGGCCGTGCGAGCCCTGATGCCCAAGGCGCAGATCGCCACCGTTTACGCCAAGCCAATGGGCCGCCCGCAGGTGAACACCTTTGTCACCGAGGTCAGCCAGGACACGTGGATCTTCTTCCCGTGGGACATGGCGCTTCAGTACGTCGAACCCTACCGCGGCAAAGACTGAACCAAACCTTAGGGCGCCCACATCAGGCGCCCTTTTTCTTTGCCTCTCTTTCTTGGCCCGAAATACCCTCGGGGGTGAATTGGCGCCCCGCGCCAAGAGGGGGCAGACAGCCCCCTGCCCCCGTCAAACATCCCCAAGCCCCCTTCAAATCCGCGCCAAACCGCCAGCACCGCTTGCGGCCCGCCCTGCGCTTGCTTAGACAGTGGCGGACAGAAATTTTTCAGGAGGGCGCGCATCATGGCAAAAGCAGGCAAAGGCTCCAAAATCGTTGTCTGGGCTCTGGTGGGCGGGCTGATCGCCGGTCTTGGCGGGTTCGGTGTGACAAACTTTGGCGGAACCGTCGGCAATGTCGGCACCGTCGGCGACACCCCGATCCAGATCGAGGCCTACTCCCGCGCTCTGCGGGGCGAACTGGACGCGCTCTCGGCGCAGATGGGCTCTCCTGTCAGCTTTGCGGATGCCGCCGCGATGGGCATCGAACAGCGGGCCTTGGGGCAGGTCGTGATTGCTGCCACCCTCGATAACGAAGCGTCGGACATCGGTGTCTCGGTCGGCGACGCCGCCGTGGCCGAGCAGATCTTTGCCATCCAGGGCTTTCAGGGCACCGACGGCGAATTCGACCGAGAGGCTTACAAGTTCGCGCTCGACCGCGCGGGCCTGACCGAGGCCGAGTTCGAATCGCAACTGCGCCGCGAAAGCGCCCGCACCTTCCTGCAGGGTGCCGTGACCGGCGGCATTCAAGCGTCGGACAACTATGTGAATTTGCTGCTGAACTACATCGGGCAGCAGCGCGACATCACCTATATCGTCATCAACTCGACCAGCCTGCCCGCCACGCAGCCCCTGCCCACGGACGCGCAGTTGCAGGCGTTCTATGACGAGAACATCGCTGACTTCACCCTGCCCGCGCGCAAGGGCATCACCTATGTCGAACTGACTCCCGTCATGCTGGCCGACACCGTCGAGTTGGACGAAGGCATCCTGCGCCAAGCCTACGAGGACAATCAGGACCGCTACTACACGCCCGAGCGCCGCTTGGTCGAACGTCTGGTCTTTCCCGATGCCGAGGCGGCCGAAGCTGCCAAGGCGCGGCTGGACAGCGGCGAGGCCACCTTTGAAGATCTGGCCGCCGATCGCGGTCTGGAACTGGCGGATATCGACCTTGGGGATGTGGCGCAGGACGATCTGGACGGCGCAGGCGAAGGTGTCTTTGCCGCCGAGGCCGACAGCGTAGTAGGCCCTCTGGACAGCAACTTTGGCCCTGCCCTGTTCCGCGTGAACGCCATCCTGCCAGAGCAATCGACCTCTTATGAAGAGGCCAAGCCCGACCTGCGCGACGAGTTCGCCATCGACCGCGCCCGCCGCGTGATCGAACAGCAGGCCGAGGATCTGAATGACATGCTCGCCGCTGGTGCCACTCTGGAAGAGGTCGCCGCAGAGACCGAAGCCACCCTTGGCACCATCGAGTATTACGACGGACTAGAGAGCGACATCGCGGGCTACGAAGAGTTCCGCCGCGTGGCCAATGGCCTGACCGTAGATGACTTCCCCGAGATCCACGAGCTAAGCGATGGCGGCATCTTTGCTGCCCGTGTCGATGGCGATCTGGAGCCCAGCCCCATCCCGCTGGAAGACGTGCGCGCCGAAGTCGTACTGGCATGGCAAACCGCCGAAATGATGGACGAGCTGCGGACCCGCGCCGAAGCCCTGCAAGCTGCGCTCGACGCCGGTGACATGGCCGCGCTGGACGAGGTGGAAATCCAAACCGCCGAGAATGTGGGCCGTGGCCAGATGCTGCCGAACACCCCCGCCAGCCTGAACAACCACATCTTCGAAATGGAAGAAGGCGCGGTTGATCTGGTCGAGGGCGCGGAAAAGGTCGTGATCGTGCGCCTTGATGGTGTCTCGGACCCCGACATGGAGTCCGAAGAGGTCACCCAGATGCGCGGCTTTCTAGAGCAGCAGGCGGCGTCCCAGACCGCAGAGGCGCTGTTCCAAGCCTATCTCGAAGCCCTGCGCAGTGATGCGGGCGTCGAACTGAATCAGGCCGCGCTCAACGCGGTCAAAGCCCAGTTTCAATAAGAAAGGTCCGCAGCCGTGGCTCTGACCCCCGATTTTGACAGTTTTGCACAGGCCTACGAGGCCGGAGAGCATCAAGTCGTTTACACCCGCCTCGCCGCAGACCTCGACACGCCTGTGTCGCTGATGATGAAGCTGGCAGGCGATGCGCCTGACGCGTTCGTTCTGGAATCCGTGACCGGCGGCGAAGTGCGCGGTCGCTATTCGATCATCGGCATGAAGCCCGACATTATCTGGGAATGCCGTGGCACCGCGTCACGCATCAACCGTCAGGCCCGTTTCGACCCCACCGCATGGGAAGAGCAATCTGACGCGCCTTTGGACGCTTTGCGCCACCTGATCGCGGAGTCGCGCATCGATTTGCCAGCAGATCTGCCCGCGGCGTCTGCGGGTCTGTTCGGCTATCTGGGCTATGACATGATCCGTCTGGTGGAGCACCTGCCCAACGTGAACCCTGACCCGCTGGGTCTGCCCGATGCCCGCCTGATGCGCCCCACCGTGGTCGCCGTTCTGGACGGTGTCAAAGGCGAGGTCACGCTGGTCAGCCCTGCTTGGGTCACGCCCGGCCTGTCGGCCCGCGCGGCCTATGCCCAAGCGGCCGAGCGTGTGATGGACGCCCTGCGCGATCTGGACCGCCCTGCTCACGCCCCCCGCGATCTGGGAGAGGCGCAGCAACTGGGTGAGCTGACCTCGAACTTCACCAAAGAGGGCTATTTCGCCGCCATCGAAAAGGCCAAGGAATACATCCGCGCCGGTGACATCTTCCAAGTGGTGCCGTCCCAGCGCTGGACGCAGGATTTCCCCCTGCCCCCGTTTGCTTTGTATCGCAGCTTGCGCCGCACAAACCCTTCGCCGTTTATGTTCTACTTCAACTTCGGCGGATTTCAGGTGGTTGGCGCATCGCCGGAAATTCTGGTGCGTGTGTTCGACAACGAGGTCACCATCCGCCCCATCGCAGGCACCCGTCCCCGCGGCGCAACACCGGCCGAGGACGACGCGTTGGAAGCCGATCTCTTGGCTGACAAGAAGGAATTGGCAGAGCACCTGATGCTGCTGGATCTGGGACGGAACGATACGGGCAAGGTGTCCAAGATCGGGACGGTAAAGCCGACCGAAGAGTTTATCGTCGAGCGGTATAGCCATGTGATGCACATCGTGTCGAACGTGGTGGGCGAATTGTCAGAAGACAAGGATGCCTTGGCGGCGCTCTTGTCGGGGATGCCTGCGGGGACGGTTTCGGGGGCGCCGAAGGTGCGCGCGATGGAGATCATCGACGAGCTGGAGCCGGAGAAACGCGGCGTCTATGCGGGCGGTCTGGGCTACTTTAGCGCCAATGGGGATATGGACATGTGTATCGCCCTGCGCACCGCCGTCGTGAAGGACAAAAAGCTGTATATTCAAGCAGGTGGCGGGGTTGTCTACGACTCTGATCCCGAGGCGGAGTATCAGGAGACGGTCAACAAATCCAAGGCGATCAAGCGCGCGGCAGAGGATGCGGCGCGGTTTACCGGCGGGAATTCCTAACCGGTTTTTCACCGTCCGGCGTGGTTGCTTGTGGCAACCGGATCGACATGAGTATTTTACGCAAAAAGAAGCGGGCAGTCCGGAGATGGGCTGCCCGCTTTGCTTTGGAAAATTCAGGGTCTTGATCGCGTCTGGTTTGCGTATGGCAAACGTACTGACGTGGCCGCCTGACGTTACTCGGTCACGCTTTTCTTGAGGACGGCCGAGACGGGCGCGAGGGCGACTTGGCTGGCGCGGTCTTGGAGGGCCCAGATCAGGAGGGCCGAGATGGTTTCGGGGCGCAGGCGGGTCAGGACGACGACGCCCTCTTCGGCTTGGCGGGCGCGGAAGGCCGCATTGTCGAGGAAGCGGCGGATGACGTCGGCGTTCTGATCCTTGCCATCCAGATCGCGGAAGATCGAGGCGGCGGGAACACCCTCTTGGACGGCCACTTTTTGCGCGGTGTTCAGGCCCTTGGGCTGGAGGACGAGGCCGTAGCCGCTGTCGGCCAGAACGGCGGTGACCTGATCGGTCAGCTCGCGGCTTTGCTGGAGCGAGGCGTCGTCCGCTTCGAGCAGGCCGATGGCTTCGGGGACCGCGCCGAAAATGGCGCCGAGGGCGACTTCGGCATCGGTGGGGCCTGCGCCTTGGGGGAAGTTCGCGGTGGCAAGCACTTCGAAACCCGCGTCGCGGTAAGCCTGCATCCGCTGGAGCGCGTCAGGGGCCAGCGCGTCGATGGCGATGGTGATCGGATAGGGGAAGTCGCGCAGGACTTGGGGGCCGAGAGCCGTGCCGGGGGTGTCGATCAGGACGATGGACATGAGCGGGCGGTCCGCAGGGATGGAAAACTCCGTGCTATAGACCGACAGGGGCAGCACGTTTGCTTGCAGGGTCGGTGTGCTGTCGGCCTCGGCAGCGCGGCGAGCGTCGATCAGGTTACCCGCCGGTTCGGGCAGGCCCGGTTCCGGGGTCTGGGCAAGATCAATGGCTTCGGGCTGGACAGGAGGGAGTTCGGGCGCGGTGTCAGAGACTATGGGGGCTGCGTCGGTGCGGTCCGGTGTGGCCTCTGGCGCTGCGGGGTCCGGCGCGGACTCTGCATCCGCCATATCCTCTTCCGACATGTCCGTTTCGGGCGCGTCTTCTGGTGCCTCGGGCTCGGGCGCAGCAAAGCTCTCGGGTTCAGGCGCGGGTTCAGCCTCGGTCACTTCGGGCTGCTCTGGCGTCTCGGACGTTTCGGGCTGAGGATCCGGCGCGATGTCGGGCGCGGAGGACTCTTCGATCGCAGGTTCAGAGGCCGGCTGGTCCGGCGCGTCGGAGATGTCAGGATCGGGCAGGTTTTCGACCTTGGGCTCTTCGGCCTCGGGCGCTTCGGCCCCTGCGTCGGGGTCGATTTCGGTCACGATGGGCGTGGGCAAATCCTGGGCCATCGGGTCTTCGGCCGGCATCGGCAGAGGCGCGGCCTCCTCGACCGGATCAGAGACCGGTGCGGGTTGCGCCTCTTCGACGGGGATTTCGGGCAGATTTGCTGCCTGCTCGGGGACGTCCGACAGCAAAGACACCGTGACAGCCCCTGCCACGGACACGAATGTGCCCCAGACCACTCCGTTCCAGAATCCGCTAGCCACTGCCCACCTCCGTTATGGTTTCCGCATTAGCGGCAGACCTCCCCGCACCTGCAAGAGGAAATCCCTGACTTAATGCTTGGTCGCGCCCTTGACGCCGCTTGCCAAGCCTGAACATGTATACCCCGACCCGCACAGGGGGCTCTACCCATTTATTCAAAGGTCTGCCCATGCTCTTGCTGATCGATAACTATGACAGCTTTACTTACAATCTGGTTCACTATCTAGGTGAATTGGGCGCAGATGTTGTCGTCAAGCGTAATGATGCGCTGGATGTGCAACAGGCTATGGCGTTGAAACCGGCGGGAATTCTGTTGTCACCCGGCCCGTGCGATCCCGATCAGGCTGGAATTTGCCTCGCCTTGACCGAGGCCGCTGCTGAAACCAAAACTCCCCTAATGGGGGTCTGTTTGGGCCATCAAACGATTGGTCAGGCTTTTGGGGGTAATGTGGTGCGATGCCACGAGATTGTGCACGGTAAGATGGGAGCGATGCATCACACCGGTAAAGGGCTGTTCGCTGGCCTGCCCTCGCCCTTTGAGGCGACGCGCTATCACTCGTTGATTGTGGAGCGCGGGACCCTGCCCGACTGTCTGGAAGTGACCGCAGAGCTGGAGGACGGGACCATCATGGGTCTGCAGCACAAAGAGCTGCCGATTCACGGCGTCCAGTTCCACCCCGAGTCGATTGCCAGCCAGCACGGCCACGCCCTGCTGCAGAACTTTTTGAACGATATGAAGGTACCCGCATGACCGATGCCATCAAGCCGCTGATCTACGCCGCGTCCGAAGGCCCCCTGAGCCGCGCTCAGGCCAACGCGGCGTTCGAGATCCTGTTCGAGGGTCAGGCGACTCCGGCGCAGGTGGCTGGTTTGCTGATGTCGATGCGCGCGCGCGGCGAGGCTGTGTCGGAATATGCGGCGGCGGCAGCAGCGATGCGCGCCAAGTGTGTACCGGTGTCGGCGCCCGAAGGCGCGATGGACATCGTGGGCACGGGCGGCGACGGGATGGGCACGCTGAACATCAGCACCGCGACGGCTTTCGTTGTGGCGGGCGCTGGCGTTCCTGTGGCCAAGCACGGCAACCGCAAGCTGTCGTCCAAGGCGGGTGCGGCGGATGCTCTGGCCGTTCTGGGCATTGAGGTGATGGTCGAAGCGGACGTGGTCGAAAAGGCCATCGCCGAGGCGGGCATCGGCTTTATGATGGCCCCCATGCACCATCCCGCGATGAAGCACGTGATGCCTGTGCGGACCGAGTTGGGTTGCAAGACGATTTTCAACATTCTGGGGCCGCTGACCAACCCTGCAGGCGTGAAGCGCCAGCTGACAGGGGCTTTTGCGGTCGATCTGATTCACCCCATGGCCGAGACCCTGCAACAGCTTGGGTCCGAGAAGGCATGGCTGGTGCACGGCTCTGACGGCACGGACGAGATCGCGATCACCGGCACCACCGCCGTGGCTGCGCTGGAAAACGGCACCATCCACAGCCGTGAAATCCACCCAGAGGATGCGGGCCTGCCCGTGCATCCGCTGAAGGAGATCCTTGGCGGCACGCCCGAGGAAAACGGCAAAGCGATGCTGGATCTGTTTGCCGGTCAGGCGGGCGCCTATCGCGATGCGGTTCTGCTGAATGCGGCGGCGGCCTTGATCGTGGCGGACAAAGCCGCAGATCTGAAAGAAGGCGTCGCCATCGCGGCGGAAAGCATCGACAGCGGCGCGGCCAAACGGGCCGTGGACGCGCTCGCAAAAATCACATCGGGGGCAGCATGAGCACCACCATTCTCGACAAGATCAAAGCCTACAAGCTGGAAGAGGTCGCCGCCGACAAGGCAGAGCGCCCCATGGCAGAGGTCGAGGCCGCGGCGCGGGATGCGGGCCCTGTCCGTCCCTTTGCCGAGAGCCTGATGAAAGCCTCTCGCGAGGGGTATGGTCTGATCGCAGAGGTCAAGAAAGCCAGCCCCTCCAAGGGCTTGATCCGCGAAGATTTCGATCCCGCGACCTTGGCCAAGGCCTATGAGGACGGCGGCGCGACCTGTTTGTCCGTGCTGACCGACACCCCTAGCTTCCAAGGGGCCAAGGATTTCTTGGTTCAAGCGCGCGAGGCTACGAACCTGCCTGCCCTGCGCAAGGACTTTATGTACGATCCCTATCAGGTCGCCGAAGCGCGTGCGTTGGGCGCGGACTGCATTCTGATCATCATGGCGTCGGTCGAGGATTCGCTGGCCCAAGAGCTGGAAGATGCGGCCTTTGGCTGGGACATGTCCGTTCTGATCGAGGTCCACGACCAAGAGGAACTGGAGCGCGCGGCCAAGCTGAAGTCGCCGCTGATGGGGATCAACAACCGGAACCTCAAGACGTTCGAGACCACGCTGGACACCACCAAGACGCTGGCCAAACTGGTCCCCGAGGATCGTCTGATCGTGTCGGAATCCGGCCTGTTCACCCCTGCTGATCTGGCGGACATCGCGCGCTACGGCGCGCGCACCTTCCTGATCGGCGAGAGCCTGATGCGTCAGGACGACGTCGAGCAAGCGACCCGCGATATTCTGGCCAACCCGCTGACCTCGGGGGCCCTCTAATGAGCGGCCTGACCCATTTCGACGCCGAGGGGCAGGCCCACATGGTTGACGTGTCCGAAAAGGCCGTCACCAGCCGGATCGCAACGGCCAAAGGCTGGGTCCGCATGGCCCCCGCCACCATGGAAATGATCGCCGAGGGCGGCGCCAAGAAGGGCGACGTTTTGGGAGTGGCCCGCTTGGCGGGGATCATGGGCTGCAAGAAAACGCCCGAGCTGATCCCCTTGTGCCATCCGCTGCCGATCACCAAGGTGTCGGTCGATCTGGAAATTGATGCCGATCTGCCCGGCGTGCAGATCACCGCGACCGTCAAGACCACCGGCCAGACTGGCGTCGAGATGGAGGCACTGACCGCCGTCAGCACCACCGCCCTGACCGTCTATGACATGGTCAAAGCGGTCGATAAGTACATGGAAATCGGCGGTATTCGCGTGACGCTGAAGGACGGCGGCAAGTCCGGAAGGATCGAAGCGGAATGATCTCTGTCACAGAGGCGCTTGAGCGGTTGTTCGCACTGGTTCAGCCTCTGGCGGCTGAGACGGTTCCCTTGGCAGAGTGCGGTGGCCGCGTGTTGGCCGAGACGGTCCATGCGCAGCGCACCCAGCCGCCCTTTGCCGCGTCTGCGATGGACGGCTATGCGGTGGCGGGCGATGTGGCCTCGGGCGACGTGTTAACCGTGATCGGAGAGGCTGCAGCGGGCCACGCATTCGACGGCGTCGTAGGGCGCGGTCAGGCGGTGCGGATTTTCACGGGCGCGCCTATTCCCAACGGCGCGACCCGCGTGGTGATCCAAGAAGACGTCGAGCGGTCTGGCGACACGATTACCCTGCAGGACAATCTGGACAGCGGTGGGCACATTCGCCCTGCTGGTGGAGATTTCGCGGCGGGCGATCCGATGGTCGCACCCGTCCGGTTGGGGCCTGCGCACGTGGCCTTGGCCGCGGCGATGAACATCCCTGCCCTGCCCGTCCGGCGGCGCCCCGTTGTGGCGATCATGGCGACGGGCGACGAGCTGTGCATGCCGGGCGAGGACCCTGCGGCGGACCAGATCATAGCGTCGAATAACTTTGGCCTGAAAGCGATGCTCGAAGCGCGCGGGGCCGAGGTGCGGATGCTGCCCATCGCCCGTGACACCGAGGACGCCCTGCGTTTCGGCTTCCAGCTGGCCAAAGGCGCGGACATGATCGTGACCATCGGTGGGGCCTCGGTCGGGGACCACGATCTGGTCGGCCCCGTGGCCAGCGACATGGGCATGGACACCAGTTTCTACAAAATCGCCATGCGTCCGGGCAAACCGCTGATGGCGGGCAAATTGGGCGATCAGGTGATGGTCGGTCTGCCCGGAAATCCGGTGTCGGCGCTGGTCTGCGGGCAGCTGTTCCTGTGTCCGATGGTCGATGTGATGCTGGGCCTGTCTGCTGCCCCGCCCGCACGGCGCACAGCGGTTTTGGCGGCTGATTTGGGCACGAACGGCCCGCGTGAACATTATATGCGGGCGGTTGTGGCGGACGGTCAAATCACGGCGGCCGGTTCGCAGGATTCGTCGCTGCTGACCGTATTGGCGGGCGCGAATGCGCTGTTGATCCGGCCTGTGGGCGACGGCCCCCGCGCGGCGGGCGAAACCGTGGAATACATTGCAATTTAAGCAATCCCGTTGACACAAAACGGGAACATCGGTAGAACAAACCCGAGATATGCGAACATCACGGGGCGGAACATGCTGACGAAGAAGCAGAAGGATTTGCTGGAATTCATCCACCAGCGGGTGCAGCGCGATGGTGTGCCGCCCTCTTTTGACGAGATGAAAGAGGCGCTGGATCTGCGGTCGAAGTCGGGCATCCACCGGCTGATTACAGCATTGGAAGAGCGCGGATTCATCCGCCGCATGGCGCACCGAGCCCGTGCGATTGAAATTGTGAAGCTGCCCGATGCCATGGGCGGCTTTGTCCCGCAGGTGATTGAGGGCGATAAACCCGCCGCGCCTGCGCCCGCCCCGGCCCCCGCGCTCAAGGGGATTCCGGTCGAGCGCGGCGATGTGGCAGAGCTGCCCTTGATGGGCCGGATCGCTGCCGGTGTCCCGATCGAAGCGATAGGCGACGGCGATACCAGCGTGGCCGTGCCCGGCATGATGCTGCGCGGCCGCGGCAATCATTACGCGCTAGAGGTGCGCGGGGACTCGATGATCGAAGCGGGCATCAACGATGGCGATCTGGTGATCATCCTCGAGACCGAAGATGCGAAGAACGGCGATATCGTCGTTGCGCAAGTCGAGGGCTATGAAGCGACGCTGAAGACCTATCGCAAGAGCGGGTCTTCGATCGCGCTGGAAGCTGCGAACCCAGCCTATGAGACCCGCGTCTTCCGCGAGGGGCAGGTCGAGGTGCAGGGTCGCTTGGTCGGTTTGATCCGCAGCTACTGATCCGTATCGCGGGCCCGTGTGTTCCAAAGCCGCTGGCCCGTGTGCTCTCTGGCAGATGTGATGGCCAACTGGTCGCCGCCGATGTGGAACGCGAGCGCGCCGGATTTGCGCAGGTCTCTCGGTGTGGTGATCCGGCAATCGCCTGAGCCGAGCGTTTTGTCTAAGTCCTGATCAGAGATCACCCAAGTTTTTCCAGAGCATCCATCAAAGGCGCGGGCTTCGCGTTTGCCTTTGATATGCTGAATGGTCCATGCGCCAGCGTGCCAGACTTGGCCGCTTTGGGCATCGCGCCACCCGGCGCGCGCGGCGGCTTCGGATTGCGATGCGGGATCGCCGTCGTTTTCGAGCCAGACAGAGGCGACGAACCCTGCGCCTTTGGGATGGCTCGGGACGCGGCCTGTGTCCGAGAGGACGGCGACGAGTTTGCCATCGTCTGACACCAGACCCTGCGGGCGAGGCGTTTGGCTCCACAGTAGGCAAGCAGCACCGATGGCGATAATGCCGGCGAGTCGACCGATCCCCTGCCAAATGGACAAAAAGAGCGCACCGCCTGTCAGGAGCAGAAAGGCAGCGGTGTTCGGCGTGTGCACGGGTGTGACCGCGCTCGGCCACGCGGAAACCGTTTCGGCCACACCAATGATCCAGTCGATACCGTAGCCCATGACGACTAAGGCGGGTTTTTCCAGCCCGAACGGCATCAGCACAGCCCCTGCGATCCCTGCGGGCATGACCACGGTGCCCATCAGCGGCGTTGCGAGCAGATTGGCGATCAGCCCGTAATCGGACAGCCGATTGAAATGCGCCGCTGCAAACGGGGCGGTTGCCGCCCCCGCCATGGCAGAAGACAGAACGGAGACCACGATGGCTTGGAGCCAGCGGCGCTTGATCCGCGTGAGATGGGGGCTGAGCAGGTCGAACCCGGCGATCAGACCGGTCGTCGCGGCAAAGGACATCTGAAATCCCGGTCCCGTCAGGGCGTGGGGCTGCAGGACCAAAAGTACCAGCGCGGCGGTGGCGACGGAGCGCAGACTAAACACCCTTCGGTCCGCCATAACAGCGCAGAGACCGACTGCTGCCATGACGAAGGCCCGCTGGGTCGCGACGCTGGCCCCCGACAGCCCGAGATAGGCGGCGGCACAGGTCAGGGCGACGGCGGCGGCAATCTTCTTGGTCGGGTGATAGAGGGCGATGCGCGGGACCAGTGACAGGGTGCGCCGCGTGACCGCGTAAACGAGCCCCGCGAGGAGCCCCATGTGGAGCCCCGAGATCGCGAGAAGATGGGCAAGATTGCTGTCGCGCAGGGCGCGCACCGTATCCGGCGGGACCCCAGAGCGGTCCCCGGCCAAGAGGGCGGCGGCGATGTCCCCGCTCTGACCAGGCAATGCGGCGCGAATGCGGTTCACAAAAGTCTGACGCAGCCGCATCAGAGTAAGGGTTTCGGGCGCAGGATCACGGAGCAGAACTGGCGTCCGCGAATAGCCCACAGCGCCAAGTCGCTGATACCACGCATGGCGGCGAAAATCAAAACCGCCCGGCTCTGCCGGACCCGCGGGCGGCGACAGGTGGGCGGTCAGGATCACCGTATCGCCGTTCTTGGGCGGGGGGCTGGTGTCATCATAAAGGGCGACGCGCACGCGGGAAGGCGCACGGCGGCGATCGAGACGCACTTGGTCCAAGGTCAGGCGCAGCGCGCCAGAGGCGGCACGGTCTTGGAGGATGACGCGCCCCTCGACAGGGCCATAGTACCGCGACGTCAGGACAGGCTCGGCGTGGCGCAACGCCTCTGCCGCGGCAAGGACGTATCCGCCGAGCCCCAGTCCGATGCCGACCACCACGGGGCCGAAATAAACGCCAAGCCACCGGCCGCCGATCACCATGGGCAGGGCTATCAGGCCCATAGCCCACAGGAGCCAGAGCGCTGGCTCGCGCACAGCGGCGAAATACAGACCCACCCCGACCCCGAGACAGACGGGCGCCCATAGGAACAGGGCGCCCTCTTGTTTCAGCCATTCATTGCGGATTGCTGCAGGTGCACGCACTCTTGCCACCCAAATATGGGGTCGATAGACACGTCCCGAACGCTGCACGAACTTTCCTAAGCAAAGGTAAATCCTGTCATGACCTCCGCCGTCGTCACCCGTTTTGCACCCTCGCCCACCGGCTACCTGCATATCGGCGGGGCCCGCACCGCCCTGTTCAACTGGCTCTATGCCCGTGGCCGCGGGGGCAAATTCCTGCTGCGGATCGAGGATACGGACCGCGAACGCTCAACCCCCGAGGCGACCGCCGCAATCCTGAAGGGACTGGACTGGCTGGGTCTGGACCACGATGGCGAACCGATCAGCCAGCACGCGCGTGCCGACCGTCACCGCGAAGTGGCGCTGGAGCTGCTGGACGCGGGCAAGGCGTACAAGTGCTTTAGCACGCAAGAGGAAATTCAGGCGTTCCGCGACGCAGCCAAAGAAGAGGGCCGCAGCACCCTGTTCCAGAGCCCATGGCGCGATGCCGATCCCAGCACCTATCCCGACGCGCCCTATGTGGTCCGTCTGAAAACCGCGACCGAAGGCACGACCGTCATCGAAGACGAGGTGCAGGGCACGGTGAAAATCCGCAATGACCAGCTGGATGACATGATCCTGCTGCGCTCGGATGGTAGCCCCGTTTACATGTTGGCTGTAGTCGTGGACGACTACGACATGGGGGTGACTCATGTGATCCGCGGCGACGACCACCTGAACAACGCGGCGCGCCAGATGGGCATCTATACAGCGATGGGCTGGCCCCTGCCCGTCTACGCCCACATCCCGCTGATCCACGGTCCCGATGGCAAGAAGCTGTCGAAGCGTCACGGCGCGCTGGGGGTCGAGGAATACCAAGCCATGGGCTACCCCGCTGCGGGCATGCGCAACTATCTGGCGCGTCTGGGCTGGAGCCACGGGGACGACGAATTCTTCTCGGATGAACAGGCCAAAGAGTGGTTTGATCTCAAGGGGATCGGCAAATCACCCGCGCGTCTGGACTTCAAAAAGCTGGAGAATCTGTGCGGCCAACACATTGCTGCAACAGACGATGCTGCACTGCTCGCAGAAATTGAGGCATTTTTCAGCGCGACCAATCAGCCCGCTTTGACACCCGAGAAAAAAGAACTGTTTAAAAATGCGCTTTTCTGCCTGAAAGATCGCGCAAAGACCTTCCCGGAACTCATTGATAAAGCTGCATTTGTTTTCGCGGACCGCCCCATCGTGCCCGATGAAAAAGCTGCAAAGAACCTCGACACGGTATCCCGTGGTATACTGTCAGAATTGACGCCGCACCTGCAAAATGCTAGCTGGACGCGTGAGGCGTTGGAGGAGGTGCTGAACCAATTTGCCGAAGCTCGCGAGCTGAAGTTTGGCAAAATGGCAGGTCCGCTGCGGGCAGCCCTTGCGGGTCGTTCGGTCTCTCCTAGCGTATTCGACATGATGATTGTTCTTGGGCGCGAGGAAACTCTTGCCCGCTTTAACGACGCAGCGAACGGCTAAGCCGGAGAAGCTGACCATGAAAACCCTTTCCGGCCTCCACTGGCCGGAAAAAGGGACTAGATAATATAGCGTACCCTGGCCGGACCACCGGCCGACGGGAGGTAGCCCCGGGACCCGTGTCCGAGGGCCTTTCAAGAGGAATGACGATGGCTGATACTACAAAGACCGCGAAGCTGACGATTGGTGAGAACACCTACGATCTGCCGATCCACTCGCCGAGTGTGGGACCTGACGTGCTCGATATCCGCAAGCTGTACGCTCAGGCAGGTGTCTTTACCTACGATCCGGGTTTCACCTCGACCGCAGCCTGTGACAGCACAATCACCTACATCGACGGCGGCAAAGGCGAGCTGCTGCACCGCGGCTATCCCATCGACCAGCTGGCCGGCAAATCGCACTACCTCGAGGTTTGCTTCCTGCTGCTTTACGGCTACCTGCCCACAGCCGCCGAACTGGAAAAGTTCGAGACCACAATCACCCGTCACACCATGATCCACGAGCAGATGCACAACTTCTTCCGTGGCTTCCGTCGTGACGCGCACCCGATGGCGACCATGGTGGGTGTGGTTGGCGCCATGTCGGCATTCTACCACGACTCGACCGACATCTCGGACCCACGCCAGCGCGAGATCGCATCGCACCGCCTGATCGCCAAGATGCCTACCATCGCGGCGATGGCGTACAAATATTCGATCGGTCAGCCCTTTGTGTATCCGCGCAACGATCTGGATTACGCGTCGAACTTCCTGAACATGTGCTTTGCTGTGCCTGCGGAAGAGTACCACGTTGACCCGATCCTCGCGCGCGCGATGGACCGTATCTTTACCCTGCACGCGGACCACGAGCAGAATGCGTCGACCTCGACCGTGCGTCTGGCGTCGTCCTCGGGTGCGAACCCGTTTGCGTGTATCGCGGCTGGCATCGCCTGCCTCTGGGGCCCCGCACACGGCGGCGCAAACCAGGCATGTCTGGAAATGCTCAAGGAAATCGGCAGCCCCGATCGCATCCCCGAATTCATCGCCCGCGCCAAAGACAAGAACGATCCGTTCCGCCTGATGGGCTTTGGCCACCGCGTCTACAAGAACTTTGACCCCCGCGCGACTGTGATGAAGCAGTCTGCTGACGAGGTTCTGGAACTGCTGGGTGTGGAAAACAACCCGATCCTCGCCACCGCGAAAGCGCTGGAAGAGGCGGCCTTGGCAGACCCCTACTTCGCAGAGAAGAAGCTGTTCCCGAACGTGGACTTCTACTCGGGCATCATCCTCGAGGCGATGGGCTTCCCGACCTCGATGTTCACCCCGATCTTCGCGATGTCGCGGACCGTGGGCTGGATTTCGCAGTGGAAAGAGCAGCTGTCGGATCCGCAGATGAAAATCGGCCGTCCCCGTCAGCTGTACCTCGGCGAGACCTCGCGCGACTACGTGGACATCGAAGAGCGCTAATCGCGCTCTCACCCTTAGACATAAAGAAAGCCGCCCGTTTCGGGGCGGCTTTTTCGTTGGTGCGATGTGGGGGCTTAACCAGCAATCGGCTCCAGTCCGATCGCTGCGGCGACATTGAAGTCAGAGGGCAGCGGCTGGTTGATCTGCGCGAAGGCCACGCCATCGAGATAGATCATGGTCCCCTGCTCGTCTGCGTCCAGTTCGGTGGTGATCACGGGCGCAGTATCGCCCTCGTATTTGATCATCAGATAGTCCTCGTACGGGTCAAATGCGCGGATTGCGATCACGTCGTCGCTGTCCGCCGTCTCGACGAGGATCAGGGCATCAGCGCCGTCGCGGCCATCGATCGTGTCACCGCCGCCAGCAATCAAAACGTCGTTGCCTTCGCCGCCTTTGATAAGATCAAAGCCCTCGGTCGAAATGGTGTCGTTATCCATCGGGACATCGATAATGGTTTCGTCCTCGCCAACATCGAAGCGGACATAGCGCAGATCCGCACTCGTGCCGTTCAGCAGGTCATCGCCGGTGTCGCCAAAGATCGTGTCGTCACCCGTGCCGCCGACCACTTCGTCGTTGCCGGAATTGCCATCCATGGTGTCATCGCCCGCACCGCCAGAGATAAAGTCGTCTCCGGCATTACCAAGAAGCAAGTCATCACCGTGTTCGCCGTAGAGCGTGTCATCCCCTTGGCCCGCGTAGAACGAGTCATCCTCACTTCGGCCCATAAAGAGGTCATCGTATACGGAACCGAAGCGTTCATAATCAGGTCCGAATGTTTCCACACCATTCTCAGGCACGAACAGGCCAGTTACGACGACATCATCAAGGGTGAAGCTTTCATCCGCTCCATCAAGGCGCATCACCACCTTGCCGTCATCGAGAAGTTCGGCATAGCCATCCTCGTAATTGATCGAGAGGTCAATGCGGGCATTCGAGGTAACCGTATATTCGATAATATCCACGCCGGGCTTGAAGTCGGTGATCACCGCCGGTTCATCCCCGTCCACGAGGAACTCACGAAGAACGCTGAAGGTGTCCAAGCCTTTGCCGCCCGTCGCGGTATCGTCAGACCCAATGAACAGGGTGTCGTCGCCACCGTCGCCATAGACTTCGTCCGCGCCGCTGGTATCTGTGTCACCGATCCAGCCCAAGAAGGTCCGCACGTCAATTTCCGTGCGATCGGCCAAGGCTTCGAAGGCTGCGGCCTGATCTCCGGACCCTGCCGCGATGATCATATCATCCCCTTGTTCGCCGACCAGGACATTGTTGCCTTGGTTGTCGATCAAGGCATCGGTCCCATCGCCACCCCATAGGGTGTCGCTGCCACCGCCGCCGAGCAGAGTATCACTCTGTCCATCACCGTAGAGCGCATCATCGCCACCAGCGCCATACAGCAAGTCTTCGCTGCGGCCGCCAGCCACGAGGTCATCGCCCTGCCCACCGTTCAAAGTATCCTGCCATTCCTCGCCAGAGACAACATCATTGCCACTGCCCCCGAGCAGCAGATCGCCGCCCTTGCCGCCCTCGAGGCTATCGCTACCGTCACCGCCTCTGATTTCGTCCGCGGCATCCGTCCCGACAAGGTATTCATCCAAGGACACGGCCACGGTGTCCTCGCCTTCGGTCGGGTCTACATTTTCCGTCTGGTCTTCACCTACGGACGAGTCGGCCTCGGTTTCGACTTCGGGGGCTTCTGCTTGCACCTGTTCGTCGGAGTCGTCGTCTGAATCGCTGTCCGTATCGTCATCAATGAAAGCCGCGTATGCGCCATAGCTCGCCAGAAGCGAGAATAACATAATTCCAATCATTACTTCGCACCAAATTCTTGAACGCCTGAAACCGACGCTTCACTTAAAATGGCGGGATAATTCCCACCTGACCCCTGTCAAGATTTTGGCAATTTTGTGGCAAAGGCAAGTGATGTTTCACTCATCATTGCCAGTTCGGGTCAACCTCGGAAAGAAAACCACCTGCAAGTCTTTGATTAAATGAAGTTAACCAATTTTAGAAATGTAGCCGGAGCGAACATGACATCCGCTCTGGCTTTTCGTAATTATTTCCAAATTAAGTTCAACGACCCTCGTAAGACGCTGGTCGTTTCTCAAGAAAGGCTAATACACCTTCTTTGAAATCACGGGTGCTGCCGCAAGCGCCTTGAAGCTGCGCCTCGAGCAAGAGTTGTTGTTCTAAGTTGTTGTCCCAGCTGCCGCGGAGCGAGGCTTTGATATGCTGATAGGCCACCGACGGACCACTACCCAATTTGGCCGCGCGGGCGCGCCAGTGGGCGTCAAAATCGGCGTCTGGGACGGCCTCCCAGATCATGCCCCATTCGTCGGCTTGGCGGGCGGTGATCGGCTCGGCGAAGAGAGCTGCGCCCATGGCTTTGGCTGCGCCCATCTGGCGGGGTAGCCAATAGGTGCCACCAGCGTCAGGCATCAGGCCAATGCGGGCAAACGCCTGTAGGAAGACGGCGCTTTCGGTGGCAATCACAACGTCAGCGGCCAGCGCAAGGTTGGCCCCTGCCCCTGCTGCCGTGCCGTTGACGGCGCAGATGGTCGGCACGGGGCAGTCATAGATCGCTTGCAGCATCGGCACGTATTCATCGCGCAGCACACGCTCCAGATCCAGAGCGTTCAGGGTGCCTGCGTCGGACAAATCCTGACCGGAACAAAAGGCCCGCCCTTCGCCTGTCATGACCAACGCCCGCGCGTTTTTGCCCGCGTCCTTGACCGCTTCTAGGATCTCGGCGCGCATCTGCGAGGACAGCGCGTTCATCACGTCCGGACGGTTCAGGGTCAGGACTGCGATGTCGTCCGCAATCTCGTAGCGAATTGTCTGGAATTGCATGAAAGGCCTCCTCTGCTCTCTGGCCCGCATCAAAGCGGAAAGCCCGAGAGCAGGAAAGAAAAACCCAGCGTCAGTCCTTGAGGATTTCGCTGAGACGCGCTTCTTCGTCCGCGCTCAGGCGATCCTCGGCCGCTGGTTTGGCGGTGGCGCGGCCGCGCACGTAAAAGAAGGCAAGGATCAGGGCGATAACCGCCATGATCGGGCCTGCAAGCCACAGGAGAATATTGGAGCCGCGCGTGGTAGGGTTCAGCAGGACGTATTCGCCGTAGCGGTCCACCACGTAGTCCACCACCTCTGCGTTGGTGTCCCCTTCGAGCAGACGCTCACGGACCAAGAGGCGCAGATCGCGCGCCAGTTCGGCGTTCGATTCGTCGATGCTTTCATTGCGGCAGACCAGACAGCGCAGACCGGCCGAAATGTCCCGCGCCCGCTGTTCCATCGCGGGATCGGGCAGGATTTCGTCGGGCTGAACAGCATAGGCCATGGGGGCCGAGAGGATCAGCGCCAATACGAGGATCAGGCGTTTCATTCTGCGGGCACTCCTTGGACAGGTGCCTTGCGGGCACCAGCGGCGACGCGGTATCGGCGGTCCGTCAGGCTAAGCACACCGCCCACAGCCATGATGATCGATCCGAGCCAAATCCAGTTCGCCAGCGGTTTGATATAGGTGCGCACGGCCCACCCGCCATCGGACTGCGGATCACCGATCACGACATAGACGTCGCGCAGCAAACCACCGTCGATTGCGGCCTCGGTCGTGGGCATCTTGGCGACGGGATAGACCCGCTTTTCCGGATAGAGGGTCGCGATCTCGCTGCCATCCTGCGACAGGGTCACGTCGCCCATGGTGGACAGGTAGTTCGGCCCTTTGACCTCTTGGACGTCGTTCAGGACCAGCGTGTAGGCGCCCACGTCAAAGGGCTCGCCCAATTGGACTGTGCGGATGTCCTCTTGCTCCCACGCCATCAGACCAGAGACACCGATGAAGGTAATACCAAGGCCGGCATGGGCGACCGCTTTGCCCCAGTCGGCGCGCGGCATACGGCGCAGGCGGCCAAAGCGGTTGGCTCCGCGTCCCGTCCGGCTCCATAGATCCATCGCAGCGCCTGCAACCATCCAAGTCCCCAGCAGCAGGCCAATTGGACCCAGCGCAGTTTTGCCGGTTTGCAGCGCATAGGCCAGCGCGGCAACAGCAACGGCCAGCACCAGTGCGGGCACCAGATGGCGACCCACACGGCCCAGATTGCCACGCTTCCACGGGAGGATAGACCCGAGCGGAAGGATCAGCCCCAAGACCACCATGAAGGGCGTGAAGGCCATGTTAAAGAACGGCGCACCGACCGACAGTTTGCGGTCAAAGAACATCTCGGCCACCAGCGGCCAGATGGTCCCGATGAACACCACGAACGCCGACACAGCGAGCAGGATGTTGTTGGCGACCAGCGCGCTCTCGCGGCTGACCATGCCAAAGACACCCTTCGCCTCCATCACATTGGCGCGGGCCGCGAACAGGGTCAGCGCCCCGCCCATGAAGAACGCGAGGATGAACAGGATGAACACACCGCGCTCGGGGTCATTGGCGAACGCATGGACCGAGGTCAGCACGCCCGAACGCACGATGAACGTCCCGATCAGCGAGAAGCCGAAGGCAAGGATCGCCAGCAGGATGGTCCAGCTTTTCAGAGCTTCGCGCTTTTCGACCACGATGGCCGAATGCAGCAGCGCCGCACCGATGAGCCACGGCATGAAGCTGGCGTTTTCTACGGGGTCCCAGAACCAGAAACCGCCCCAACCCAGCTCGTAATAGGCCCACCAAGAGCCAAGCGCGATACCAATGGTCAGGAACACCCACGCGGCCAGCGTCCACGGACGGACCCAGCGGGCCCATGCGGCGTCCACGCGTCCTTCGATCAGGGCGGCGACGGCAAAGCTGAAGGCCATACTCAGGCCCACATAGCCCAGATACAGGAACGGCGGGTGGAAGGCCAAACCGGGGTCCTGCAACAGCGGGTTCAAGTCCTGCCCGTCAAAGGGCGGCACCGCGAGACGCAGGAACGGGTTCGAAGTAAAGATAATAAAGGCGAAAAACGCCACAGAGATAGCGGACTGCACGGCCAGAACGCGGGCCTTGAGCGTCGGCGGCAGCTGCCCGCCAAACCAAGCGGCACACGCACCGAATAGCGTCAGGATCAGCACCCAGAGCAGCATCGACCCTTCGTGGTTGCCCCACACTCCGCTGATTTTGTACAGCATCGGCTTGGCCGAATGGCTGTTCAGCACCACGAGCCGCAGGCTGAAATCCGACACAACAAAGGCATGGGTCAAAGCGGCAAAAGACGCAGCCGTCAGCAGGAATTGCGCGACGGCTGCGGGTTCGGCCACGGCCATCCAGCCGTGCCAGCGTTTATGGGCGCCAATCAGCGGAACGATTGCCTGAACGATGGCAACCAGAAAGGCGAGGATAAGGGCGAAGTGTCCGAGCTCTGTAATCATGCGCGGATATTAGGCGTTTGGCGATGCGGGGCCAATCACAATTAGCCCCGACTTAGGTTCACTTTGTCGCGGCTCCATGATCTGCCAGTTTTCGCCACTCTGACAGCGCGGGATTCTCCGGTTTCGCCGCGCTTTCGATCGCTTGGATCTGCTGGACCACCTGAGGGACACGCGCCGCGGTTGTCATCATATCGCGTTGGAACGACTGGTTTTTCGCCTGATGCCGCGCGCCAAAGTAGAAGCTGACCACGACGCCCATCAGCCACCAAAGCGGCTCTGGAATCAGCGCGAGCCCCTGCATTCGCGCCGCGAACCAAATGGGATCGTGCATTGCCATGCCAAAGAGACCCAACACCGACAGGGCAAGCATCGGGCGCGGCAGCCGGTTCAGCCCATCGACCAAGCCGTCAAACCAACTCTGGCGCGGGCGCGCGTATTCGGCGGCCAGTTGTTCAAGCGCGGCAGACTGCATTTGCACCGCCCGCTGGCCCGAGGCCTCTGCGTTCTCGCGCCAGACATGGGCGGTGTCGGCGATCACGTTGCGGCCCCCGAACAGCAGGTCCATCGCGTTCCACATCATCCCCATGAGGCCACCCGCGCGGCGTGGTCCGCGTCCGTCAGGTGATAGCGAGGGGAGATGAATTCCTCGGCGCGGGCGATCCAGCCGCCTTTGCCCCCGTCGCGGCGGCGGGCGTATTTGCGGCTGGCGGGCCGCTGGTCCGCGAGGCGGTAATAGTAGTTGCGGCGCGCAATCCCGTAGGCATCGCGCAGGTGGCTGGAAGACACCGCCGCTGCCGCATGGCAGGCCGCAACGGTGATCGGGCCAATCACGCCGTCATCCTGCAAACCGTGCCCCATTTGGGTCAGCAAACGTTGCAACACCTTGATCGCGTTGGACCCTGCGTTGACGTTCATGTCGAACACGGTGTCATGCAGCACGTCAGGCAACTGGTCGATGCGCGGTTTCAGATAGTAGTGATCAAGAAAGATCTGCACCGCCTGATCGCGGCTCAGCGCTTTCACGTCGCGGGCATCCACGCGGCCATCCCCTGTCAGGTCCAGCCCTAGCCGCCGCATGGTTCCGATGGTCACGCCGTAGTTGGTCGCGCCGCCGGGATCGTCGGGATCATCCACATAGCCGCCTTCGCGCGCGACGATGTCCCAAGCCATTTTCGTAATCTTGTCCATTCGAACCCCCGAATGCTGTTTCGAGGGCCGAGGATTATGAACAGCCGTTAACTGCTGGTGTCTTCACCGTCCGGATCACGGTAAACGCCCTGCTCTTTCAGAGCGTCAGTGACCTCTTTGGGCATGTAGCTTTCGTCGTGCTTGGCAAGGATTTCAGAAGCCTCGAACACGCCGTTGATGTAACGGCCCGTGCCGACCATGCCTTGGTTCTCGCCAAACAAATCAGGGAGAACGCCGGTATAGACCACGGGGACCGTCGCGCCGCCGTCGGTCACGGAGAAGCTGATCGTCTCCCCCTCGCCGCGCTTCAGGCTACCCTCTTCGACCAAGCCGCCAATGCGGAAGGTTTCATTGGGCGCAGGGGGTTCGGCCACAATCTGGCTTGGCGCACGAAAGAAGTTGATGCCGTCGCGCATGGCATAGCCGATCAAGCCGGTGGATACGGCCAAGGCCACAACGGCCACGGCAATCACCTGAATGCGGCGTGTCTTTTTGAGCGACTTCATTCGAACCTCCTTAGAACATTCGTGTTCCGCAATATATGCGGATGCGCCGTAAGGTCCAAGCCCCTGCGGCGCGATGTCATTACGGGAAGCAAGGTGCCAGCATCAGGCCGGTCGTTTCCTCGATCCCGAGCATCAGGTTCGCGTTCTGCAGTGCCTGCCCGCTGGAGCCTTTGGTCAGGTTGTCCAGCGCGGCGACCACGATGGCGCGGCCTTCGATGCGGTCGGCAACCACGCCGATATGGCAGAAGTTCGAGCCGCGGATGTGGCGGGTCGAGGGCAGTTCCTTGAAAGGCAGAACCTCAATAAACGGCTCGCCTTTGTAGGCTTCGATCAGCGTTTCGTGGATCTTGGCCGCGTCGCCATGGACATAGCTGGTCGCCAGAATACCGCGGTTGGCGGGGACCAAGTGGGGCGTGAACTGGATTTTGACCGGACGGCCCGCGATGGCCGAGAATTCCTGATCAAACTCGCCCAGGTGACGGTGGGTGCCGCCAGCGGAATAGGCGTGATAGCCCTCGGACAGTTCGGCGTGCAGCAGGTTTTCCTTCAGCGCGCGTCCCGCGCCGGACACTGCGCATTTGAGGTCCAGAATGATGTTGTCCAGATCAATAACGCCAGCAGCGATCAGCGGGCGCAGGACGAACTGGCCGGTGGCCGCGTTACAACCGGTACCAGCGACCAGACGGGCATTCTTGATCTCGTCGCGGTAAAATTCGGTCAGGCCGTACACAGCCTCTTTCTGCATCTCGACCGCCGCGTGGGGGTTGCCGTACCACTGCTCGTAAGCTTCGGGGTCGCGCAGACGGAAGTCCGCAGACAAGTCCACGATCTTCAGCGTTTTGGGCAGCTGGCTGATGACCTCTTGGCTGGTTTTGTGCGGCAAGGCGCAGAAGCACAGGTCGATCTGGTCAAAGTCGATCTGGTCCATGGTAACCAGCGGCGGCAGGTTCAGATGGCGCAGATGCGGAAAGACCTGCGCGATGGTTTGCCCGGCCTTGGAGTTCGCGCCAAGGGCCGCGATTTCGATCTCGGGGTGGGTGGCGATCAAGCGGATCAGCTCTGCCCCGGTGTAACCCGAGGCGCCAATGATGGCGACTTTACAGGACATACTTTTATCCCTTTTATCAAACGGTTATCAGGCGGCGCGGAACTTGATCTCGCGTCGCAGGAATTGGGTGGCGCGGGCCGAGACTTTGGCCGGGTCGCCTGAGGTCAGGAACATGCTCTCTGTCCCCTTGCCCAGCATTTCGGGTCGGCGCTCCAGATAATCGGCAAGGCTTTCGGCCACGAGGTTGGCTTGGCTGTACACTTCGACATCCGCGCCCAGAGCGTCCTGAAAGGTCGTCTCCATCAGCGGGTAATGGGTGCAACCCAGAATGGCGGCTTCGGGTTTGGGCATCTTGCGTTTCAGCGCGTCTACGTGGCTGCGCACCAAAGCCTCAGCAAGGATCATGTCGCCCTCTTCGATGGCATCGACCACACCGCCGCAGGCTTGGGCTTCGACATCCACACCGATCGCGCGGAAAGCCAGTTCGCGCTGGAACGCACGGCTGGAGACGGTCGCGGGGGTCGCGAACAGGGCCACGTGCTGAACCTTGACCTGACGGGGCGGGCTGTTGTCGCCCCACTGGCGTTCGGTCAGTGCCTCGATCAAGGGCACGAAGACGCCAAGGCAGCGCTTGTCCGTGGGCAGAAAGCTTTCCTGCATCCGGCGCAGGGCGGCGGCGCTGGCGGTGTTGCAGGCGATGATGACCAGATCGACGCCCTCTTCCCACATGCGGGTGACCGCTTTGGTGGTCAGATCATAGATGTCGTCCGCATCCCGCACCCCATACGGTGCGTGTGCGTTATCCCCGAAATAGACCAGCGGTACGTCGGGCAAACGGCGGCTGACGGCATCCAGCACGGTCAGTCCTCCGAGACCCGAGTCGAAAATCCCTACTGCCATCTGCCCTAGCCTTTGTGTTTTTCTTCAAACTCGAAGCCATAATCATACGATGCGTATGGCTTTGGCGAGAGGGCATAGGTGCTTTTTCGCAGGAAATCCATCATCTCTCGCGTGTCCTTCGACCTCTTGGCAATCTCGGCAGGGTCGATGGGCTGGCCAATGACGACGCGCACAGGGGTTCCGACGCGGGCGCGGAACTCCTTGATCAATAGTCCCATGCGCAGGGTGTAGTGCAGATGACTGGCCAGTTGGAACATGCGACTGTTGTGGCCGTCAAAGTAGATCGGGACCACGGTGGCATTCGATTTCGCCACCATTTTTGCGGTAAAACTGCGCCAACCGGGATCCATGGGCCGCGAGAACGGCTTGGCCGAGGTTGACACCGTCCCCCCCGGAAACACGCCGATCGCGCCGCCTTCGTTCAGGTAATTTAGGGCGGTTTTGCGGGTCTCGAGGTTCAATTTCACTGCCTCTTTCGTCTCGTCAAAGGCGATAGGCAGGATCACGCGGTTCAAGTCTTCGGCCTTGCGAAACACCTGATGCGCCAGAATGCGAAAGTCCCCACGGGTTTTCGACAGGATATGTCCCATCATCAGACCATCAAGGATGCCGTAAGGGTGGTTGGCGATCAGGATCAGCGGGCCGTCTTTGGGGATATTGTCCAGCGATCCGCCCATCACGTCCAGCGACAGGCGGTAGCGCTCGACCATCACCTCCCAGAAGTCGCGGCCTTGGGCGACTTCATGTTCGTATCCCAAAGCCTTGCGGATCAGGCCGAGGCGGCCGGTCACATTCTCCATCACGCGAATCAAAACTGCCCCGCTCCGCGATGTTGCGGAATGGGCATAGCTGATTTCGCGAGCGACCTCTTTGCCCCTCGTCATGGTGTTCCTCCCGACAGATGTCGTTTCTGAACACAAAGGCGCGCGGTCTGTCATCCACTTTCCGCGCGCATTTCTTTCATTCTGCGGCTTGGGCCAGCTCTGATCCACCACTGCGGAACGCGGCCAAGAAATCTTCGCGTTTCGCGCGTACTTTGGCGGCGTTCTCTTCCTTGACCGGCCCGAAACCGCGGATGTCGAGCGGCAGTTTCGCCAGTGCAATCGCAATGTCGCGGGTGGCAGGCGTGACCTGCGCCAACACCTCGTCCATGTCGCGCTCGTACTCGCGGATCAAGGCCCGCTCCATCTTGCGTTCTGCCGTGCGGCCAAAAGGATCAAACGGCGTGCCACGCAGCGGACGTAGCTTCACCAAAAGTCGCAACCAGCGGTCCATGCCTGTGCCGAATTCCCGCTTCTTGGGGCGGCCATTCGCGCCCTGTTTGGCCATGATCGGTGGTGCGATGTGATAGCTCAACTCGAAGTCGCCATCGAACTCCTCTTCGGCCAGCTTGCGGGTTTGCAGCAGCAGGCGGGCGACCTCGTACTCGTCCTTGTAGGCCAAGAGCTTGTGGTAGCCTTCGGCCACGGCAAGCTTCAGTTCGGGATCGTCAATCCCGTCGAGCCGTTTGGTAAAGCGGCGCGCCAGACGCGCACCGCCGTAGGTGTGTAGATGGTCGGTCCGGTATGCGATCTTGTCCTCTGGCGACTGGGGCAGATTCACCTCGACCGGAGCGCTCAGGGCATACGCTTCATCAGGATAGAGCGCCGCCCAGCGCCCGATTTCAAAGGCCCGCAGGTTGTTGTCCACCGCGGCGCCGTTCAGGCGGACCGCTTCGACAATCGCGTCTTGCGCAATCGGGATCAGGCCCCGCTGCCAAGCCGCACCCAACAGGATCATGTTCGAATAGATGCTGTCCCCGAGCGTATTCTTGGCCAAGGTGCTGGCATCGAACATCTGCACACGCTCTTTCAAACGCGCCTCTAGCGCCAAAGATAGACGATCTGATGGTAGCTTGAAAGACGGATCGCGGGTGAAGTCGCCAGTGACCGTGTCGTGACTGTTCACCACCGCCCCAGTTCGGTCCGCGCTGGTCAGGCCGAGCGTTTTCGCCCCCGCGCTGACCACCAGATCCCCGCCAATCAAGGCATCACACTCGCCCGTTGCCACGCGGATCGCGCTGATGTCGTCGGGTTGATTGGCCAGTCGGCAATGGATATGCACCGCGCCGCCCTTTTGAGCGAGGCCAGCCATTTCCATCATCCCCGCGCCAAGGCCCGCGATCTGCGCGGCCTGCGCCAGCACAGCGCCGATGGTCACAACGCCCGTGCCGCCAACGCCCGTGACGACCACGTTCCACGTGCCATTGATCGCAGGTAACTCTGGCAAAGGCATATCCGGCAGGTCCAGCGCCGTGGTTGCCTGTTTGCGCCGCTTGGCCCCCTTGAGCGTGACAAAGGACGGGCAAAACCCATCAAGGCAGCTGAAATCCTTATTACAGGCGGACTGGTCGATGGCACGCTTGCGGCCCAGTTCGGTTTCGACCGGAGTGATCGCCACACAGTTTGACTGCACCCCGCAATCCCCGCAGCCCTCGCAGATATCGGTATTGATGAACACCCGCTGATCGGGATCGGGGAAAGTGCCCCGCTTGCGGCGGCGACGTTTTTCCGCAGCGCAGGTTTGGATGTAGATGATGGCCGAGACGCCCTCTATCTGCGCGCACTCTTCCTGAACTGCGGGCATGTCGCAGCGTTCATGCAGCTTCATCCCCTTAGGAAAGGCGTCCAGATCGACCTCTTCTTTGGGGTCATAGACCACCGCGATGTGGCCGACCCCCATGGCCTGCAATTCGCGGGCAATGCGCTGAGGGGACAAGCTTCCTTCGTTTGGCTGGCCACCGGTCATCGCCACCGCGTCATTATAAAGGATCTTGTAGGTGATGTTCGTCCCCGCCGCCAAAGCGGCGCGGATCGCCTGAACGCCCGAGTGGTTGTAGGTCCCGTCCCCGAGGTTCTGGAACACGTGCTTACGGTTGCTGAACGGTGCCTCGCCGATCCAGTTCGCCCCTTCGGCCCCCATATGGGTAAAGCCGGTGGTGTTCCGGTCCATCCACTGCACCATGTAGTGACAGCCGATCCCCGCATAGGCGCGGTGGCCCTCGGGCACTTTGGTAGATGTGTTGTGCGGACAGCCTGCGCAGTAATAGGGCAGCCGCGCGGCAATATCCTCGGCGTTGTCGGCGCGGCGAGCATTCGCCAGCGTGTCCAGACCTGCGCGGACCCCATCCGTGCCGCGCCCCTCTTCGATCAGGATGCCCCCAATCTTTTCCGCGATCATCACGGGGTCGAGCGCCATTCGGGTCGGGAACAACTCCTCTCCGTGGTCGGCCCCTGCCCCGCCGCCCTTATGCCAGCCATAAACGCGGCGGCCACGGCGGTCGTCAAAGATGCTTTCCTTGACCTGCACTTCGATCAGCTTGCGCTTTTCCTCGACCACGATGATCAGGTCGAGCCCCTCGGCCCAGTCGTGGAACCCATGCATGTCCAAGGGCCAAGTTTGACCGACCTTGTACGTCGTAAGGCCAAGACGTTCGGCTTCGGACGCGTCGATGTTCAGCAGGTTGAACGCGTGCACCAGATCGAGCCAGTTTTTACCCGCGGCGACAAAGCCGATCTTGGCCCCTGCCTTGCCCCAGACCCGCTTGTCCATGTTGTTAGCGCGGGAAAATGCCTCGGCTGCGAAGCGTTTGTGGTCGATCATCCGCGCCTCTTGGGCGTGGGGCGTGTCGCCCAGACGGATGTTCAGCCCGCCGTCAGGCATCGCGAAGTCAGTCGGCTGGACCAGCTGAACACGGTGCGGATCACCATCCACAACGCCCGTTGCCTCGACCGTATCCTTCATCGTTTTCAGGCCAACCCAGACACCGGCATAACGGGACAGCGCAAAGCCATAGAGGCCGTAGTCCAGAATTTCCTGCACGCCTGCTGGGTTCACCACAGGCATATAGGCATCCACCATGGCCCAGTCGGACTGGTGCAACACGGTGCTGGATTCGCCCGTGTGGTCATCCCCCATGGCCATCAGAACACCGCCATAGCGTGAGGTTCCTGCCATATTCGCGTGGCGCATCACGTCGCCAGAGCGGTCCACGCCCGGCCCCTTGCCGTACCAAAGCCCGAAGACGCCGTCGTATTTCCCCTCGCCGCGGAGTTCGGCCTGTTGGCTGCCCCAGAGTGCGGTGGCGGCCAAATCCTCATTCAGACCCGGCTGAAATGTAACGTCATATTCACTTAGAACCCGGCCTGCACGGATCATCTGCTGGTCCACCGCACCCAAGGGTGAGCCGCGATATCCGGTCACCAAACCTGCTGTGTTCAGCCCAGCCGCACGGTCGCGTTCACGTTGTGCCAACATAAGTCGCACCAGTGCCTGCGTTCCGTTCAATAGAATCGGGGATTTCGTCAGATCAAAACGATCTTCCAAAGAAACAGTGTGCTTGCTCATCTCGCGCCTCCCCTCGCTCAATGTGCGTGCTATAGTATAGCACAAGGTTAGGTCGCAGATGCTGACCTACAAAGGCGAAAGTTAGGATTTTTGCACAATTCCTCGTGTATAATCCGTTCAAATGAATGACATTTCGTCTAAGATAAGAAGAGCGGGCAGAAAGTTACAAAGATGGACTGGGACAAATTACGGATATTTCACGCGGTCGCGGATGCAGGCAGCCTCACACACGCCGGTGACGTGCTGCATCTGTCTCAATCTGCGGTCAGCAGGCAAATTCGGGCCCTCGAAGAGAGCCTGAACACCACGCTGTTCCACCGTCACGCACGGGGACTGATTCTCACCGAACAGGGCGAATTGCTGTTTGACGCGACCTCGGCGATGTCGCGGCGCCTTGATGCGGCGTCTGCGCGGATCAAGGACAGCGAAGAAGAAGTGTTCGGCGAATTGCGCGTCACCACGACCACGGGCTTTGGCTCCATGTGGCTCGCGCCGCGTCTGACCAAGCTCTATGAACAGTATCCGAATCTCAAGATTGACCTGATGCTCGAAGAGCGCGTGCTCGACCTGCCCATGCGCGAGGCCGACGTTGCCATCCGCATGAAAGAGCCCAGCCAAGCCGATCTGGTTCGCAAGCGTTTGTTTAACGTCCGCATGCGGATGTACGCTTCGCAGAACTACATCAAAATGCACGGCGCGCCCGAAAAGCTAGAGGAATTGGCCAACCACCGCCTGATCTGCCAGAGCCCAAGCACCCCCCAGGTCGGGGCCGGTGCGCAGTTGGTAGCGTCCATCCTTGCCAACGACATTTCATCGACTTTGACCGTAAACAGCTATTTTGGCGTCCTTCAGGGGGCCATTCACGATCTCGGGATCGGGGTTCTGCCTCAATATTTGGCAGTTGACTTCCCAGACCTTGTCAGAGTGCTGCCAGAAATTGAAAGCGCCGAAGTTCCGGTCTACCTTGCCTACCCAGAGGAGCTGCGGCAGTCCCAGCGGATCGCCGCGTTCCGAGAGTTTGTACAGTCCGAGATCGCCGAATCTAGGCGGGCATATCCGGACGAACCGCCGCTGTAAGATGCGACGCGCACCTAGCTATGCCTTATTTGCATAGCAGGGTTGTTGCTCCTGCGGCAATTCGAGTCTTGATCGAGTCACCAGTGATCCTTATTTCGGCCGTCGAAGCTGGTCGCGCACTTTGGCGCTTCCGCTTCATACCTCCCTGTTGGACTTCGGCCGAGCTTAGTGCTCGGCCTTTTTTTTGCGGCGCCGCCAGTGGCCCGCAAACCGTCAGGCGCGATTTCGACCCCTACCCCCTTTCCCATTCTCGGACTCTGTCATAAAAGCGCGGCAATCCGTCTTAAGGGGACTTATTCCATGCAAGAGCCGGCGATCACGCCCGACCTCATCGAGGCCCACGGTATCAAGCCCGATGAATATGCCGAAATCCTTCGCATCCTGAACCGCGAGCCCACCTTTACCGAGCTGGGGATTTTCTCGGCGATGTGGAACGAGCACTGCTCGTACAAAAGCTCCAAGAAATGGCTGCGCACCCTGCCCACCGAGGGCCCTCAGGTCATTTGCGGCCCCGGCGAGAACGCAGGCGTTGTCGACATCGGCGATGGTCAGGCGGTCATCTTCAAGATGGAAAGCCACAACCACCCCTCGTACATCGAACCCTATCAGGGCGCGGCGACCGGCGTGGGCGGCATTCTGCGTGACGTCTTTACGATGGGCGCGCGCCCCATTGCGGCGATGAACTCTCTGTCCTTTGGCGAACCCGATCACTCCAAGACCAAGCGTCTGGTGCACGGCGTTGTCGAAGGCATCGGCGGCTATGGCAACTGCTTTGGCGTTCCCACCGTGGGCGGCGAGATGCGGTTCCACAGCGCATATAATGGCAACTGTCTGGTCAACGCCTTTGCGGCGGGCCTCGCAGATGCGGACAAGATTTTCTACTCGGCGGCGTCCGGTGTGGGCATGCCTGTGGTTTACCTTGGTGCAAAGACCGGCCGTGATGGCGTTGGCGGCGCGACCATGGCGTCGGCAGAATTCGACGAGACCATCGAAGAGAAGCGTCCCACCGTTCAGGTTGGCGACCCCTTCACCGAAAAGCGCTTGATGGAAGCCACGCTGGAACTGATGCAGACCGGCGCTGTGATTTCGATTCAGGACATGGGCGCTGCGGGTCTGACCTGCTCGGCTGTGGAAATGGGCGACAAGGGCGAGTTGGGCGTACGTCTGAACCTTAACGCGGTACCCTGCCGCGAAGAGAACATGACCGCCTACGAAATGATGCTGTCGGAATCGCAGGAACGCATGCTGATGGTTCTGCGTCCCGAAAAGGAAGCCGAAGCCAAGGCTGTCTTCGACAAGTGGGACCTCGACTTCGCGATCGTGGGCGAGACCATCCCCGAAGACAAGTTCATCATTGAGCATAACGGCAAGGTCATGGCCGACCTGCCCCTGCGGGCACTGTCGGGCAACGCGCCCGAATACGACCGTCCCCACGTGCCCACCCCCATCGCAGAAGAGCTGGCGCCGGTGCCCGAGGTTGACGCAATCGACGCGCTGAAAGCGATCATTGGTTCGTTGAACTACTGCTCGCGCCAATGGGTGTATCAGCAGTATGACACGCAGGTCATGGGCGACACCCTCCGCACCCCAGGTGCTGGCGCAGGTCTGGTCCGTGTCCACGGTACCAACAAAGTGCTGGCGTTCAGCAGCGACGTGACCCCGCGCTACGTCAAAGCGAACCCCGTTCAGGGTGGCCGTCAGGCTGTCGCAGAGACCTACCGCAACCTGACCGCAGTAGGCGCCAAGCCTCTGGCGACCACGGACAACCTGAACTTCGGCAACCCCGAAAAGCCCGAGATCATGGGCCAGTTCGTGGGCGCTATTGAGGGTATCGGCGAAGCATGTCTGGCGCTGGACACCCCGATCGTGTCGGGCAACGTCTCGCTCTATAACGAAACTGATGGTGAGCCGATCCTGCCCACCCCGACCATCTGTGCGGTTGGCCTGATTGATCACGTGGACGACATCATCGGCGGCGACGTACGCGAAGGCCATGTGGCTCTGCTGGTCGGCGACACTGTTGGTCATCTGGGCCAGTCTGCCCTGCTGGCCGAAGTCTTCAACCGCGAAGATGGCGATGCGCCGCACGTGGATCTGGACGCCGAACGCAAAAACGGTGAGTTCATTCGTGACAACCGTCAGTTCATCCGCGCCTGTACCGACCTGTCGGACGGCGGTCTGGCCGTTGCAGCGTTTGAAATGGCCGAAGCACACGGCGTTGGCGTTCAGCTGGATGCAGCAGACACCGCGACCCTGTTTGGCGAAGATCAGGCCCGCTACCTGATTGCCTGCAACTTCGACTATGCCGAAGCCCTGATGTCCGCGGCCGCTCAGGCGGGTGTGACCATCCAGTCGGTCGGTAAATTCTCTGGCGACACCGTGTCCATCGGTGGCGCTTCTGCACCGCTGGCCGAACTGTCGGCCCAGTATCGCGGTGCACTTGCCGAACGTCTCGGCTAATCTCATAGACACATCCTAAATCGATGTATCGCACAGTGTGCCCCCTTGCAGAGGGGGCACACGACGCCTACCCTTGTAGCGCTACAAGACGGAGGCCACTTGCACATGCCAATGCGTGCAGACGAAATCGAAAACCTGCTGCGTGAAACGTTCCCAGAGGCACGGATTCAGATCACCGACACCGCTGGTGACGGAAACCACTTTGCCGCCGAGGTCGTGGACGAAAGCTTTCGCGGCAAGAACCGCGTTCAGCAGCAGCGCGCGGTCTACGCAGCGCTCAAAGGGAAAATGGACGGCTCACAGGGCGAATTACACGCTCTGGCGCTGACCACACGGGCCCCTGAATGATTGATGCCGCCCTCTGGGGACTGATCGCTCTGGCGCTTGGCCTTTTCATTGCTGGGAAGGTCATGGGTCGACGCGCATATGTTCCGCTATCCAGAAGGCAGCCGAAACCCAGATTGCCGGAGACGCCTGAGTTGGGCCTCGAGGCGGTCGATCACGAGGCCTTGGCGCGGTCCCATCGGCAGAACGCCTCGCTTGAACGCGGGGTCAGCTGGTTGGGCGGCAATTACAGTCAGGCCGACATTCATATCCCGCCAGAGGCGGATGATGCAGACTACGCCCGGCGGTATCACCGGGCTCACAATCGCAGAACCTCAAGGAGGGTCAAATGAGCGAAGCACAAACGCAGATCAAAGACACCGTCACCAACAATGACGTGGTTCTTTTCATGAAGGGCACCAAAGACATGCCCCAGTGCGGCTTTTCGAGCCGTGTCGCAGGTGTTCTGAACTTCATTGGTGTCGACTATACCGACGTGAACGTTCTGGCCGACGAAGGCATTCGTCAAGGCATCAAGGACTACTCGGATTGGCCGACCATCCCCCAGCTGTATGTCAAAGGCGAGTTCGTCGGCGGCTGCGACATCATCACCGAGATGACCCTGTCGGGCGAGCTGGACACTCTGTTCGAAGAGAACGGCATCACCTACGACAAAACCTCGGCCGAAAAAATCCGCGAAGCCAACGCGTAATCGCATCCGGGATCGCAATGCAAAAAGACCCGCCTCGTTTGGCGGGTCTCTTCTGTTCCCAAGATGGGGCGACCGTTTAGGCCGTCGCCTTTTCTTCGACCTCTTCGGCCAGCTTTTCTGCGCGGTCCGCTAGCGCGGCCAAAGTGCTCTCCAGTCCTTCGGGCAGGGTCGGGACGGGCACTTCGACAGTTACTGTCTGCGGCTCGCGCGCTTTGAGCGCAGCGTTTTCGGCCTCAAGCTCTGCGATGCGGGCGTTCAGGGCGGCAGTGTTGTCCCCTGAACCCGCCGTTTTGTCAGCGAGCATCAGGCCAGCCATCAAGAGCATACGCGATTCCGGCATCCGCCCGATCTGCTCAACGAGCAACGAGGCCTCTTCGTCCAAAACAGCCGCTGCGGCTTGCAAATAGCTTTCTTCGCCGGGCTGGCAGGCCACATCGAAAAAACGTCCGCCGATCGATACCTGAACATGGGGCATTAGGTGCTCTCCTCTTCGGTGGCGACGCGGTTGGCCCCTTCGACAAGTGCCAGCAGCGCTTTCATTTCGGTGGCTTCGGCAGCGCGTTCAGCGCGCAATGCGGCCAGTTCGGCAACGACGCCCTGATCCATCTGTTCGATGGTGACGCCGCTTTCTGCACCACGCATCGCCTCGTTCGCGGCCATCAGTTCGGCGTTCGCTTCTTTCAGCTTGGCGATCTGTTCCTCCAGCTCGGCCACAAGGGTCGAGCTGATCTCGGGCTCGGCCTTGGCCAGCTTGTCTTGAACGCCGTCCAGTTTATCCTGCAGCGCTTCGCTATGGGCCAGCGCCGCCTGCAACTCCATCCGTAGAACATCGGCATCTGCCTTGGCGAGCGCACCTTCGGGCAGCGCATCACCCGCGGGCGCCGTATCCAACATCTGGACGCCCTGTCCGATCCGGTCGAACGCCGCCGTGATGCGACGTTGGAGTTCGTCAATCTCAGTCATTCCTGCTTGCCTTTCTTCGAGACAACACTGCTCTTGGGTCCCGCCGAATCGCGAAACCGTCGCTATAGGGTACTTTATCCCTATCCCCATCAAAATGCGCCCCTTTGGGCGTTTTTAGGCCGATCGTACGCGTTTACGGCGGTTGCACTATCTTGGGACCCTGATATTCAGCCCTCAGATACGCTTCTGACAGAGGAATTGCCCGTGGATATCGAAGCCCTGCGCACAACCAACCCTGAACACTGGATGAAGGCCGCCGCCATCCGCACCCTGACGCTGGATGCCGTTGCCGCCGCAAACTCGGGTCACTCGGGTATGCCAATGGGTATGGCAGACGTTGCGACCGTGCTGTTCGAAAAGCACATGAAATTCGACGCGAAAAACCCTGACTGGTTCGACCGCGACCGCTTCATCCTGTCGGCGGGCCACGGCTCGATGCTGATGTACAGCCTGCTGTACCTCACCGGTTACGAGGACATGACCCTCGAGCAGGTCAAGAACTTCCGCCAGTGGGGCGCGATCACCGCAGGTCACCCCGAGTACGGCCACGCCAAAGGCATCGAGACCACCACCGGCCCGCTGGGTCAGGGCATCTCGAACGCGGTTGGTTTCGCAATGGCCGAAGCGTCGCTGCGCGGCCGCTATGGCAAGAAGATCGTTGATCACTACACTTACGTGATCGCGGGCGACGGCTGCCTGATGGAAGGCGTCAGCCAAGAAGCCATCGCGCTGGCAGGCCGTCAGGAACTGTCCAAGCTGATCGTCTTCTGGGACAACAACAACATCACCATCGACGGCACCGTTGATATCGCCGACCGCACCAATCAGGTGCAGCGTTTCAAGGCGTCGGGCTGGCACGTGATCGAAATCGACGGCCACAACCCCGCCGAAATCGATGAAGCCATCGCCAAGGCCAAGACCACCAAGAAGCCTTCGATGATCGCGTGCAAAACGCACATCGCTTTGGGCCACGCGGCGCAGGACACCAGCAAGGGCCACGGCGCTCTGACAAATGGTGACCAGCTGGCAGCGGCCAAAGCAGCATATGGCTGGAACCATGGTCCCTTCGAGATCCCTGCGGACGTAAAAGCCCAGTGGGAAGCCATCGGTACCCGCGGTCAGGCCGAGCGCGCAGCATGGGAAGGTCGCTTTGCCGAGGTGTCGGCCAGCCGTCAGGCGGAATTCACCCGCATCATGACTGGCGAAGCCCCCAAGAAGCTATCGGCCACCGTCAAAGCGCTGAAGAAGCAGCTGTCGGAAGAGGCGCCCAAGGTCGCGACCCGCAAGGCGTCGGAGATGGCTCTGGAAGTGATCAACCCGATCGCACCCGAAACCATTGGTGGTTCTGCTGACCTGACCGGCTCGAACAACACCAAAACCGGTGATCTGGGCATTCTGTCCCCCGAGGACCGCAAAGGCCGCTACGTTTACTATGGTATCCGCGAGCACGGCATGGCTGCTGCGATGAACGGCATGGCCCTGCACGGCGGCGTGCGTCCCTATGGCGGCACCTTCCTGTGCTTTGCGGACTATGCCCGTGGCTCCATGCGTTTGTCGGCGCTGATGGGCGTTCCGGTGACTTACGTCATGACCCACGACTCCATCGGTCTGGGTGAAGACGGCCCGACCCACCAGCCGGTCGAGCATCTGGCCTACTGCCGCGCGACCCCGAACACCTACCTGATCCGTCCTGCGGATGCGGTCGAGACTGCCGAAGCGTGGGAAATCGCGCTGACCTCCAAGTCGACCCCGACCGTGATGGCGCTGTCCCGTCAGAACCTGCCTACCGTCCGCACCGAGCACAAGCTCAAGAACCTGACCGCTCAGGGTGGTTACGTTCTGGCAGACGCCGAGGGCAAGCGTCAGGCGATCATCATGGCGACCGGCTCGGAAGTCGAAATCGCGATGGAAGCCAAGAAGCTGCTCGAAGCCGAAGGCATCGGCACCCGCGTTGTCTCTATGCCTTGTATGGAACTGTTCGACGCGCAGGACGAAGGCTACCGCAAGAAGGTGCTGCCCGCAGGTCCCGTCCGCGTCGCCGTCGAAGCCGCTGTCCGTCAGCCCTGGGACAAGTACCTGCTGGGTGAGCGCGGCCGCGAGGCCAAGGCGGCGTTCGTGGGCATGGAAGGCTTTGGTGCCTCGGCTCCTGCAACGACCCTGTACGAGCAGTTCGGCATCACCGCAGCGAATGTCGCGCAAAAGGTCAAAGACATGCTCTGATCTCTTGAGCGATCAGAAATTCTGAGAGGGCGTCCTGCGGGGCGCCCTTTTCTTTGGGCTCTCGGGTTGGGCCGTGCAGGTGCTCCGTGAGTATTTGCAGCAAAAAGAAGTCGGGGGATTCGCGAAGGGGGTTTGCGCGATGCTGCAACGCAGAACTGTTAGCGATTGACTGTTAGCGCAAACCTGCACACGTGGTGCAGTTTATCGCTAACATACTGATAGATTTAGAAGATTTCCTTTGCCCCTTTTGCGGGGTTGGGCCATACAGCCGTTAACTCCCTCAGCTCGGTTTCAGGAGACACCCCCATGACCATCACCGTTGGCATCAATGGATTTGGCCGCATCGGTCGCTGCACTTTGGCGCACATCGCGGAAAGCGCACGCAATGACGTACAGGTTGTTAAGATCAACGCAACCGGCCCCATCGAGACCAACGCGCACCTGCTGAAGTATGACAGCGTGCATGGCCGTTTTGGCGGTGTGGTCAAAGTAGACGGCAGCACGCTGGATCTGGGCCGTGGCCCCATCGATGTGATGTCGACCTATGAGCCCAACGAACTGGACTGGGACGGCGTTGACGTTGTTCTGGAATGCACCGGCAAATTCAATGATGGCGGCAAGTCGGCGATCCATCTGGACCGCGGCGCGAAATCGGTTCTGATCTCTGCCCCCGCGACCAACGTGGACAAGACCATTGTGTATGGCGTGAACCACCGCAGCCTGGTCGAAGGCGACCGCATGATCTCGAACGGGTCGTGCACCACCAACTGCCTTGCGCCTCTGGCGAAGGTCCTGAATGACGCGATCGGCATTGAGCGCGGCATCATGACCACCATCCACAGCTACACCGGTGACCAGCCCACGTTGGACCGTCGTCACAAGGATCTGTACCGCGCTCGCGCAGCGGCCATGGCGATGATCCCGACCTCGACCGGTGCGGCCAAGGCCCTGAAAGAAGTTCTCCCCGAGCTGGAAGGCAAACTGGACGGCACCTCGATGCGCGTACCGACCCCGAACGTGTCTTGCGTGGACCTGACCTTTGAAGCTGGCAAGGACGTCACCGTTGCAGATGTGAACGAGATTGTTCGTGAGGCCGCAGCAGGTCACATGGGCCACGTTCTGGGCTACGATCCCGAGCCCAAGGTGTCGATCGACTTTAACCATACCTCGCAATCCTCGATCTTTGCTCCCGATCAAACCAAGGTTGTGGGTGGTCGCACCGTGCGCGTTCTGGCATGGTACGATAACGAATGGGGCTTCTCCTGCCGCATGGCCGACGTGGCCGCAGCAATGGGGCAGCTCCTTAACTAAGGAGCGGCCTCCGCGTGACGAACAAGCTGTCATTGATTCTAGGCGCCCTCATCGTGGGCGCCTTTTGCTATGATTGGATGGCCCAAGATGGCGAGAGCACCATCTTTCTGGCCAAAAAGGGAATTCTCCTGATCGAATACATCGAATTCTGGCGCTGATCCGGCGATATCGTCTGATCGGTTGACATCCTGTGCGATATCGCCATGTTAGCGATAACTTTGTTAGCGTTATCAGCGAACCATTTCGCGGGAGGAAACCATGACCGTAAAAGTTGCTATCAACGGCTTTGGCCGCATCGGCCGTAATGTACTGCGCGGCATCATCGAGTCGGGGCGCACCGATATCGAAGTCGTCGCCATCAACGATCTGGGCCCTGTTGAGACCAACGCACACCTGCTGAAGTATGACAGCGTCCACGGCCGCTTCCCCAGCGAAGTGACTGTTGGCGACGGTGTCATCGACGCAGGTCGTGGCCCGATCCGTGTGACAGCCATCCGTGACCCCAAAGACCTGCCTTGGGGTGACGTTGACGTGGCGCTGGAGTGCACCGGCATCTTCACCTCGAAAGAACAGGCGTCGCTGCACCTCGAGAACGGCTCCAAGCGCGTCTTGGTGTCGGCGCCTGCGTCCGGCGCGGACAAGACCATTGTGTACGGTGTGAACCACGACAGCCTGACAGCAGAAGACCTGATCGTGTCGAACGCATCGTGCACCACCAACTGCCTATCGCCCGTGGCAAAAGTGCTGAACGACAAGATCGGCATCGTCAAAGGCTTCATGACCACTATCCACAGCTACACCGGCGACCAGCCGACGCTGGATACCATGCACAAAGACCTGTACCGCGCCCGCGCGGCAGCTCTGTCCATGATCCCCACCTCGACCGGTGCGGCCAAAGCGGTTGGTCTGGTTCTGCCCGACCTGAACGGCAAGCTGGACGGCGTTGCGATCCGCGTCCCCACCCCGAACGTGTCGGTCGTTGACCTGACCTTCGAAGCAGCGCGCGAAACCACCGTCGAAGAAATCAACGCAGCCATCCACGAGGCCGCCGCAGGCGAGCTGAAGGGTATTCTGGGTGTCACTGACGAAAAGCTGGTCTCGGTCGACTTCAACCACGACTCTCACAGCTCGATCTTTGCCACCGACCAGACCAAGGTCATGGAAGGCACCATGGTCCGTATCCTGAGCTGGTACGACAACGAATGGGGCTTCTCGAACCGTATGGCGGACACCGCTGTTGCGATGGCGAAGTTCATCTGATCCACACTGGATCATGAATAGAAAACGGCCCGAGGCATCGCTTCGGGCCGTTTTGCATTTCGAAACCGTAGGATTGGCGATTAGCGCAGCTTGCCCTTCAGCGCGTCGGCCACCGTGGGCGTCACAAACTTGGATACATCTCCGCCAAGGCGCGCGATCTCTTTGACAAGTTTCGATGCGATGGCCTGGTGTTGCGCTTCGGCCATAAGGAAAACCGTCTCGACCGTGTCGTCCAACTGCCGATTCATTCCGACCATCTGGTATTCGTACTCGAAGTCAGACACCGCGCGAAGACCGCGCACGATCAACTGAGCTCCAACATCGTGGGCACAATCGATCAGCAAGTTTTCGAAAGGGTGCGCAATGATCTCAACCCCAGTTTCTTGGGCGAGGATCGCACATTCGGACTGGATCATCTCGACCCGTTCATCCAGCGAAAATAGGGGGCCCTTGTCGCGGTTGATGGCAACGCCAATCACCAGCCGATCAACCAGGGCTGTCGCACGACGGATGATGTCGATATGCCCCAAGGTGATCGGATCGAATGTTCCCGGATACAGTCCGATACGCATAAAAGTGGCTCCTTCCCCCGTTTTTCTGCGACGCAACAATATTGCGGCGCAGAATGCAAGGGGAACGCGACTATTGGCCCATGATCATGCCTTCTAGGGCTTCTTTCTCCATGGCCACATGGCTCAATTGCGCCTTCACTGCATCGCCAAGACTGATGACACCGATCAGTTTGCCATCCTCGAGCACGGGCATGTGGCGAAACCGGCCATCGGTCATTTTCTGCATCACCTCATCGGTTCGGTCGCCCTTGGCACAGGTGACAAGGTTCGCGGTCATCAATTCAGATACTGGCAGGTCCAGCACCGACGGCCCGGATTTGGCCAGATGGCGGACGATGTCACGCTCTGACAGGATGCCTTCGGGGTGCTCTCCGTCCGTGGAAACCATGACCGTTCCGATTTTCTTGTCGGCCTGAATCTTCGCGGCTTCCATGACAGTGATGGTGGGCTTGACGGTAAAAACGCCCTGCTGACTCTTACTACCCAGGATTTGTTGCACCAGCATGTTCTTCCTCCCGAAATAAAATTTCTTGAGGTCAAGCGTCTGCCCGATTGTTGACCCTGTCAAGCAGTTGCTTCAAGTCTGGCAATCTCGTTTCGCACGCCCTCTGCCACCAGTTTGGCAAAGCTGTTCATTCGTTCAAGTCTACGATCGTCTGCATGTCGGATCAGATAAAAGCTTCGCTTTAGGCTGACATCTTCGGTTAAAATGCGCCGGACGGTGTTGGTCGAGGGAATCGCAAAATCATGCACCACCCCGACGCCGCCCCCCATCCGCACCCAATTGAACTGCACCGAGACAGAGTTAGAGCCCAGACTCACCCGTTCCGCGCCCATTTCGGTCAGGTAGTCCAGTTCCTTGTCAAAGATCATGTCGGGGATGTAGCCCACCAGCCGATGCCCCTTCAGGTCCGAAAGGCTTTTGATTGGCGGATTCTGCGCGAGATAGTCCTCGGACGCGGCGAGATGTAGGTGATAATCGCTGATCTTCTGCACCGTCAGGCGACCCGTGGTCGGGCGACTCACCCCAATTGCCATGTCAGCCTCGCGCTTGGACAGGTTAAAAACGCGGGGCAAGGCAACGATCTGCACTTCGAGATCAGGGTTCTCTTCGACGATCCGCGCACAGACCTGGGGCAACACGTAGTTCGCACAGCCATCCGGCGCGCCAATGCGGATTTGCCCCGACAGGCCGCCGGTCTGCGATCCTACTGTTTCGAGCGCCGCATCCATCGCCTGCTCGACCCGTACCGCCTCTGTCATCAAACGCTGTCCCCGTTCGGTCAACGCATACCCTTGCGGGGACCGCGCAAAGAGCGGTGCCTCTAGTGCCTCTTCCAGACGTGTGATCCGCCGGCCCACGGTCGCAGGGTCCACCCGCAACATCTTGGAGGCGCCGGTCAGCCCCCCCGCCCGCGACACAGCCAGAAACATGCGGAGATCGTCCCAGAGCACTGACATCTTTGTACCTGCATTTGCGCAAATTGAATTTGGAAAACTTCCTCTGTTTCCGTCAGATTTGCAAGACTATGCTGCGCTCAACCACAATTCCGGGAGGATACGATGCAAGAGCTTACCCACTACATCAACGGCGAGATGGTCAAAGGCACCTCGGGTCGTTTCACCGACGTCTACAACCCCGCCACTGGCGAAGTTCAGGCCAAAGTACCGCTGGCCACCATCGAAGAGCTGACCAAAGCCATCGACGATGCCGCCGAAGCGCAGGTTGCATGGGCCAACACCAACCCCCAGCGTCGCGCTCGCGTGATGATGAAGTTCGGTGCCCTGATCAACGAGCACATGGAAGAACTGGCCGAGCTGGTTTCCAAAGAGCACGGCAAAACCATCCCCGACGCCAAAGGCGACGTTCAGCGTGGTCTGGAAGTTGTCGAAGTCTGCATGGGCGCCCCCAGCATGCTGAAGGGCGAATACATGGACAACGGCGGGCCCGGCATTGACCTCTACGCAATGCGTCAGGCTCTGGGTGTCGTTGCTGGCATCACGCCCTTCAACTTCCCCGCGATGATCCCCCTGTGGAAAATGGCCCCCGCAATTGCATGCGGCAACGCCATGATCCTCAAGCCCTCCGAGCGCTGCCCCTCGACCTCGCTGCGTCTGGCCGAACTGCTGACCGAAGCAGGCCTGCCCAAAGGCGTTCTGCAGGTCATCAACGGTGACAAAGAAGTCGTTGACGGCATCCTCGACAACGAGACCATCCAGGCGGTTGGCTTCGTGGGCTCGACCCCGATCGCGCAGTACATCTATGGCCGCGCAGCGACCAACGGCAAGCGCGCTCAGTGCTTTGGCGGTGCGAAGAACCACATGATCATCATGCCCGACGCGGACATGGACAAAGCGGCTGACGCTCTGATCGGTGCAGGCTACGGCGCGGCTGGCGAACGCTGCATGGCGATCTCGGTGGCTGTTCCTGTCGGTCAGGAAACCGCTGACAAGCTGATCGAGAAGCTGGTCCCCCGCATCGAAAAGCTGAAAGTCGGGCCCTACACCGCAGGCGACGACGTGGACTACGGCCCCGTTATCACCGCTGCTTCGAAAGAGCGTATCAACAAGCTGATCACCTCGGGCGTGGAGCAAGGCGCAGATCTGGTCATCGACGGCCGTGACTTCAGCCTGCAAGGCTACGAGAACGGCTTCTTCTGTGGCCCCTCGCTGTTCGACAACGTGACCCCGGACATGGAGATCTACAAAGAAGAGATCTTCGGCCCCGTGCTCTCGACCGTCCGCACCGAGAACTACGAAGAAGCGCTCGACCTGATCATGACCAACAACTACGGCAACGGCACTGCGATCTACACCGCGGACGGCGACACCGCCCGTGACTTCGCACACCGCGTCAACGTCGGCATGGTCGGCATCAACTTCCCGATCCCCGTTCCGCTGTCCTACTTCTCGTTCGGCGGTTGGAAGAAGTCGGCCTTCGGCGACCTGAACCAGTACGGCCCCGACGCGTTCAAGTTCTACACCAAGACCAAAACCGTCACCGCACGCTGGTTCTCGGGCATCAAAGACGGTGCCGCGCTGAACTTCAAAGCGATGGACTAAGGCTCGGCCTAGCAAAATAGAAAACCCCGCCAGAGCAATCTGGCGGGGTTTTTCATTGGCAGTTCCAGCGTCAAACTCAGAGCTTTAGGTTTTCCAACTTCACTGGCGTGTTGGCTTCGACGGCCTCGACCACTGTCGCTCCGATGACCTGATCCAGATGCTTGGGGGCTGCGCCATAGCCGGGACGTACACTGCGGACAGCATCGGCTGCAACCGTACCGCCCGCTGGGATATCTTTGACAAAGTAGAGAGACCGGCGGAACTTCACATTTCCGAGCTCGCTCGACTTACGTCCGTAGTCCACACGGCCAAGCGCTTCCCACGCGGTTTTTGCACCGGTGCAGAGCGCCTCTAACTCATGTGGTTCAAGAGAGAAGCTATCGTCTGGACCGCCGCCGTTGCGATCCAGCGTCACATGCTTTTCGACCACACAGGCCCCCAGAGCCACTGCAGTCAGCGCCGTCGTGTTGTCAAGCGTATGATCGGACAATCCCGTGAGCGTCCCATAGCGGGCGGCCATGTCCGGCAAGGTACGCAGATTGTAGTCCGACGCAGGCGCCGGATAACCCGAGACGCAATGTAAAACGACAAGCTCGTTGCAGCCTGCCCCGCGTGCGGCATCCACGGCTTCGGCAATCTCTTCGGCGTCGGCCATGCCCGTGGACATGATCATCGGCTTGCCGGTTTGAGCGACGTAGCGGATCAGCGGCAAATCGACCAATTCGAAGCTCGCAATTTTATAGGCGGGCGCGTTTAGATCCTCGAGCAGATCAACCGCTGTGCTGTCAAAAGGCGAGCTGAACATCGTGATCCCCTCGGCCCGGGCATGATCGAACAGCGCCTTGTGCCAGTCCCACGGCGTATGCGCCCATTCGTACAGGTCGTACAGGGAATGGCCCGCCCACAAACCATCAGTGATCTGGAAATCAGGCCGATCCGACTTCAGGGTGATCGTGTCCGCCCGATACGTCTGGATCTTGATCGCATCCGCGCCCGAGGCCTTGGCCTTGGTTATGATTTCGAGCGCCTTGTTCAGATCGCCATTATGGTTCGCCGACAACTCGGCGATGATATAAGGCGGGTGGTCAGGACCGATCGCACGGCCATCAATCTTAATCTCAGTCATGTCCTTGCCTGTACTTTGCGCTGATAGACATTGAAACCTTCGTTCATACCGGTCCGCGCATATCCTGCCTTTTCGAATACTTTCGCAGAGGCGTGGTTGTCCGGATGAATTTCTGCATCCAGATAGGTCAGCTTTAGGCCAGACGCTATCGCCTCTGCCAGCACAAGACCAGAGAGACCGATCCCTCGTCCACGCGCATCCTCGGCCAGACAAAGGCTGACGAAAGCACGATCCGCATTGGTCAAATCCAGCCGAACATAGCCGAGCGGCAAGGCCCCTTGTTCAAGCACCCAAAACCGAGTCGTTTGCGCGCGCAGGGCTCGCTGAAACCAGTTCCAGTGGTCCGGGTAGGGCGGCTCTTGCTGGCTGCGGTAGTATCGGTTTGCGCCGCCCTCGCGCCGCCACTCCCAGACACGGCGGGCATCTTCTTGGGTGGCAGTACGAAGGCTCACGTCAGCCTGCACCAACTCTCGCACCAAACGGGCTGTGCCGTCTCCATCGCAGATGCCTGCTGCTACTTCTGACATCCTAGCAAGCGCGTCCGGCTCCGAAAGGCGGTCCAGAGCGTGTGCCAGCGCGTCTTGCCAATGCTCTGAAGTTTCATCTCCCAAAAGAATGGCAGCACCAGTTTGCCCCAAGGCTTGGGCCGCGGGGATTTGATTGGCCGCAATTGTCAGCATCAAAGTCGGGAGTCCAAGGGCACATCTCTCCCATGTCGTGCCACCAACTGCACCGATAGCAAGGTCTGCCTCGACCATGCGGTGGCCCATGTCCGTGACATCGCAGGCGATCTCAAGGGGAAACGGGAATCTGCCAGCGTTCGCGGCCAGTGCATCAAGGTGTGGCGCTTGCCTCCCTAGAACTACGGAAACCTCTAGACTTGCCGCATTTTTCCATGCACCGAGTGCCTCCAGAATGCGGCCCGTTGCATTGTGCTGGTCCACGCCGCCCATCGCAATCAGCACCTTTGTCAAAGTACGATCACACCGAGACACCAGCGCTTCAGCGCGTTGTGCCGCAAATTCCGGGCGCAGTTGCGCGTATTTGGGCCCGATCAGACGTGTCACGTGATCAGCCAACAAGGCGTCATAGTCAGAACCCATGGTGCCCAAATTCTGATCCAACAGCACATCGCAATCATGCGCACGATCTGCCAGATCATCCCAGACCATGATCCGCTCAACATAGGGACGCATCGCCGACTGCCAGTTCCGATCAAAGGCATAGTGATCCATGATCAGCCAATCGACAGCATGGTCTTTCAGCGCCGCCGCACAATCCTGTGCATCCTGTTCCCAAGACACTTTAGCCCAGCGTGCATGAGCCGGCCCGCCCGCCGGTAGATCTGCATCCACTGGCGCGGGCAAAAGGTGGCAAGAAAACCCTTCGGAACGGATGCGATCACAGAGGCTCCCCTCGAGATCGCGGCTCAGGAAGAGACACTCTGCCCCCGCTTCACGCAATGCCTTGGCCAAAGTCAGACACCGCACCACGTGACCAGATCCAATTTCCAAGGATGCGTCTGCGCGGAATGCGATCAAAGCTGTCGCCATGGAGCCTCCAAACACGAATGCGCCTTAGCAAGGACGCCGTCTTTTTGTGATTTAATGATCAGCAGCCTGTGCATCCAGAGCACGCTTCAGATACTCTGCCCGGATCCAGTCTTCGGTCGTATCGATATCCTGAACCCTGTGACGCGGCAGTGCGACCCCGTGCGCGCCCTGCTCGAATACACCACGCCCGCTTTGCCATGTTTCCACGGTGGCCCAATAGAACTGCCCGGCGTCATGCCAAGCCTCTTCGAGGTCTTGACTGCGGGTCTGCATCGTCGAGGCATCGAACATTTGAACTGCGCCTCCCTCTGACCTGCGCAACGCGCGTTGGATCGGGAATGGAAAGGTTGTGACAGCCATCACGTAGCTTGCAGCTTGATCTCGCAGCGTAGCTAATCCTTGGGCGATATCGTCCGCCTCTACAAACGGCGCGGTAGCATAAAGACAGCACACAGGCGTTTCCGCCGCGAGCGCAAGCCGCTCAGTCGCATCCGCGATCACAGGGACCGTCGGCGCGTGATCGTCCGAAAGCACCGCGTCCCGCCGAAACGGAACGTCGGCCCCATAGCTTTGTGCGATCTGTGCGATCTGGTCGTCATCGGTGCTGACCACGATCTGGTCAAAGACGCCTGACGCTTGCGCCGCTTTGATCGACCACGCAATCATGGGCTGGCCGCAGAAGGGCTTGATGTTCTTGTGGGGAATACGCTTGGACCCGCCACGGGCGGGAATGACGCAAACCGCCATCAGGCCAACGCCTCGTTTAGGACGCGCACCACTTCGTTTTGGTCCTCGTCGGTCAGGCCGGCGTAGAGGGGGATCGAAATGGCCCGCGCATAATAGTCCTCGGACACAGGGAAATCCCCGATATTGTTGCCTAGATCGCGGTAATAGGGCTGCGTGTGCACGGGAATGTAGTGCAGGTTCACACCGATCCCGTGCGCGCGCAGATGTTCGAACACCGCCCTGTGCTGCGCGACATCGTCCAGACGGATCACATAGAGGTGCCACGCAGAACGCGCCCCTTCGATCCGGCCGGGAGTTTTCAGCGGCAGATCCGCCAGCAAGGCATCATAGCGATCGGCCAGCGCATTGCGGCGATCAATGAACTGGTCCAATCGGGCCATCTGAGACAGACCCAGCGCGGCCTGCATTTCGGTCATCCGGTAGTTCCATCCCAGATCGACCTGCTGATAGTACCAAGGGCCGTCCGACTCATGGGTCATCAGCGCAGGATCGCGGGTCACACCATGGCTGCGCAGCAGGCCCATGCGTTCGGCCAGAACGGGATCGTTCGTGGTGGCCAAGCCGCCCTCAGCGGTGGTGATGATCTTGACTGGATGGAAGCTGAAAACCGTGATGTCGGAATGCGCGCAGGCGCCAACCTTGTCTTCGCCATAGCTCGCACCGATGGCGTGGCTCGCGTCCTCAATGATCTTGATCCCGTATTTACGGGCCAGAGCCGCAATTTCTTCGGCACGAGTGGACTGGCCGCACATGTGGACGGGCACGATGACCTTGGGCAACCGACCAGCAGCTTCTGCCGCCTCCAATTTCGCCGCTAAAGCATCGGGACACATGTTGAAGGTATCCGCGTCGATATCAACGAAATCCACATCCGCACCGCAGTAGCGCCCGCAATTGGCCGACGCGACAAAGGTGATGGGGCTCGTCCACATCAGATCGCCCTCGCCCAATCCCAGCGCCTTGACTGCGATATGCAGCGCCGAGGTTGCCGAGTTCACAGCCACCCCGAATTTCGCGCCAACATAGTCCGCAATGGCCTGTTCAAAGGCCGGAACCGCCGGCCCTTGGGTCAGGAAATCGGACTTCAGGACATCGACCACTGCGTCGATATCGGCCTGCGAAATATCCTGACGGCCATAGGGGATCATTAGATCGCTCCGATCTTTTCGCGGTTGGCGTCGATCCAAGCTTGCAGCGCATCGTCCGTCATCCAGTCGTTGTTGTTGTCACTGGAGTAGACAAAGTCCTCTGCCACGCGGACGCCATCCTTGATGCGCGCACTGTCGGTGCCCCAGTTGTTCAGGTTCGGCAGAATCTTGAAGTGCTCATCATATTCGTAGGTGAACATCGCATCTTCGGCACCGACCATCTGTTCATGAATTTTCTCGCCGGGACGGATGCCAATGATCTCTTGGCTGGCCTCGGGCGCAATCACACGAGCCACGTCGGTCACCTTCATAGAGGGGATCTTCTTCACATAAATTTCGCCGCCGATCATGTCTTCGAACGCGTGCCAGACCAGTTCAACGCCCTGCTCAAGGGAGATCATAAAACGGGTCATGCGGGGATCAGTGATCGGCAGAACGCCCTTGTCCTTGATCGACATGAAGAACGGAATCACCGAGCCGCGCGAGCCCATGACGTTGCCATAACGCACAACCGAGAACGCGGTGTCGTGGCCGCCGGCATAGGCATTGCCCGACACGAACAGCTTGTCCGACGCCAGTTTTGAGGCGCCATAAAGGTTGATCGGGCTCGACGCCTTGTCGGTGGACAGGGCGACCACGCCTTTGACCTTTTTGTCGATCGCGGCATCGATCACGTTCATCGCGCCGTTTACGTTGGTCTTGATGCATTCGAACGGGTTGTATTCGGCCGTCGGCACGATCTTGGTCGCGGCCGCGTGGACAACGTAATCCACACCGTCAAATGCGCGGTACATCCGTTCACGATCACGGACATCGCCAATAAAGAAGCGGACGCGTGGATCGTTCTGGAACAGCTTGGCCATTTCCCACTGCTTCATCTCGTCTCGCGAGTAGATGATGACCTTTTTGGGGTTGTAGCGTTCCAGTGTCATCGGAACAAAGGCATGCCCGAAAGAGCCCGTACCGCCTGTCACCAGAATTGTCTTGTTCTCGAACATGGCTCAACCCGTTCCTTACTTTTCTTACGCTTAAGCTCAGCGATTATCAGTCTGCACCTCTTCAATCCAGTGGCTTTTTCCCATAGGCTCAGCGGAAAATTACCGAAGCAGTGTCCGGATGTCCGCATCGTCTCCCCTCCCTCGCCATGACATCACGCGCCGGACACGGCCTGGGACGCATCGCCGCGCGATGCTCTTGCTCGCGGCCCTTCGAGATCTGCGGCAGCGGAACAAATTACCCGCCAAAGGTGGGCTGTTGGAGAAGCCCAAACGATATTCGGTCAAGGACATATGGCAGGTGGCGCAAAAACTGCGGCATGTGACATCGGACAAAATCGCGCCTGTGGGCGGTAAACGCCTTGCTCTTTTGGACTGCCCGAACCCGCATACCAAAGCTCGGTTGATCCGCGACACGATGATCAACGAAGGCTGCCCGCCGGACCTGATTAACTCGCCCGCACCAATGCTGAAAAAGGACCGTCACGCACTGCGCCTGCGCGCATTGATAGGGATCATTTCCCTGCGTCCCTCGAGGCGCTGGCTAAGCAAAGACGAACTTGCTTTTTGCCTGGCGGTTTACCTGCATGAGCGCATGCTCAAGAAAGCCAGCGCGACCGTGATACATATTGGCGACCGGTCATCCCGGCGCAACGCGATGGCGGTCGGAGCAGCGTTCGCTGGGGTGCCTTCGGTGTATTGGCAACTTGGCTATCACGATGTGGCGATCCCCAACCTTGGCTACACCCATGCCGCCGTTTTGAACCAACCCGCCGAAGCCTGCGTGGCGGCCAATGGCACAGAGCCCCTGCGCCAGACGCCTGCCCCGATGCGCCCCGTTACACCGCCCACCGGATCGCAGAATATCGGTCTGACTATGAACGCGTTTGCAGGACCCGAGGTCGCGGACCTCTGCCGTGCTGTTTTGAGCATCTTTCCAGACGCGCGCCTGCACCTTCGGACCCACCCGCGCGTGGCAGACCCAAATCTCGGGGATTTGCCGAGCCAAGCGACGGTCCGCCCAAGGGGCGAGCCACTCGAGGCATTTTGCCAAGACTGCGATATTGTACTGTGCGGCAACTCCTCCGTTCAGATCGAGATGCTGCTTCTCGGCGTGCTGGTGATCCATATCCCTGGTCTCGATCAGCACGCGTTCGATCTGTACAAATATGTTGCTGACGGCGTGACATACGGCACCGAAACGCTGTCCTCACGCAGCGTCGCCGACGCCGTCGCCTTCTACGCCCGCGAGGGATGGAGTGATCGGCTGATTGCCCATGTCGCAGCACCTGACATATCGCGACGCCCGATCCACGTTCTTTGGGCCTCAGAGGACACCGCATCCGCATGACCAAACGCATCCTATTTCCCTATGTCGGTGACAGTGTCGGGGGCAGTCACATCTCTTCGTTGACCTTAGCGCGCGGCCTGCCTGAACGCTACGCTCCGGTCATTGCACAGCACGAAGCGGGCCCGCTGACCCAGTATCTTGTGCAGCTTGGAATGCCCGCAATAGATGCACCAACTGTGGGCTTCCTAAACACCGGCCCCTATCGCAAGCAGTTTCTGAAGGCGTGGCGGGGCGTTCCGAAGCTGGTTCATTTCCTGCGCGAACAGCGTATCGATCTGGTCCACACGCATGATATTCGCATGCACGTCATTTGGGGATTGGCGGCCAAGCGTGCAGGCATCCCGCATATCTGGCACCAGCGCACACCGACCACGGCAAAACGTCTGGACCAATACACTTCCCACGCCGCACGTATCCTTGCGGTGTCCGACTATTGCCGCAGCCAATTTCCGCCTAAGATGCGGGAACGTGCGCAGATCCTGTTCAATCCGTTCGACATTCCGGAACCCGCGAACCGCGCTGCAGCAAGAACGGCCCTTGCCGGTCGGTTGGGCCTTGGGTCCGATACCAAGGTCATCGGCTTTATCGCAAATCTAGACGACCGCAAACGCCCGCTTCTGTTTGTGGAAATTGCTCAAAAACTGCGCGCAATGGGCTGCAATGATCTGCATTTCATCATGCTTGGCGAGGCGCGCAGCCCCCATATCGAGGTACTCAAGCAGAAAATTGCTGATGCCAGCCTGCGCGAAACCGTGCAACACATCGGCCCGCAGTATCCCATTGCCCCGTGGATGGCGGGAATGGACCTGCTGATTGCCCCCGCCATTCACGAAGCTTTGGGCCGCACCATGATCGAAGCCCAACTCTTCGGAACACCTGTCGTGGCCTCGAACGCGGGCGGCAACCCAGAGATCATTTTGGATGACACAACGGGCTTTTTGGCAGAGCCCGACAATGCTGACGATTTTGCGGCCAAGGCGCTCCGGCTGCTTGACGATCCAGCCCTTGCTCTGCGCCTGACGGAGCGCGGCAAAACAAGGGCCGAACAAACATTCTCTGCCGAACGCCACATTTCAGCGATGGTCGATATTTACGAGGATGTGCTCTAGCCTTTCCCTCTGAGCGCAGGAAAGGTAAACGACCCAGAGTGTCGAACGGGTAAGCCATGAAAATTCTGTATGTCATCCGCAAGCGCGAAACGCGCCATTGGTCAAAACGCCTGCAGCGCTGGTTCACTGGCTTTACCGACGGACAGGACGGCTTTTTTGAAGCCAGCCTGCATTACGGATGCGACGTGACGCGCCGTACCTTTCGTGAAGTTTCCGAAATGGCCCAGGGCGAGCTACGCCAATTCGACGCTATCGTGGTAAACGCCAAGTCCGGTTTCCCTTGGCAAAAACCAGACGAAGCCAATGCCCTGCTGCGCGCCTGGGGCCGTCCTTCGGCGCTGTTTATTGGCCAAGCCCGCCCGACAGAGATGGCACCGAACGGCGTCGCGGACGGGTTTGACGTCCTCTTCAAACGAGAGCCTTTCGCCGATCTGGATCGCTATGAGCTGTCTAACACCAACCGAGCCAAGCTGGTCACAACCCTACTCTCGAACCAGCTTTTGAACATGAGTTGGCGGTTCAAAAGCCGAAATTCTTCTTTCACTCTGCCGAAATACGGCTTCGCGCACGACAAAACCCACGACGTTTATTTCTCTGGCAAACTGGGTCCGAACCGGTTTGACAATCGCGTGGCGGCGTGGGAGCGCGTGACTGCGGATCTCGGTGATCTGCGGCTTAAGGGCGGTCTGGCATCCAACGGTCAGGTCGAGGTTCCCGCCCACCTGAAGGGCGAATTGATGGAAAAACCAGAGTACCTGAAAACGTTACTCACAACCAAGGTGAACCTCGCTCTCTCGGGCATCGGCCCCTTCACGCACCGGCACCTTGAACTGTTTTACGCTGGGGCTTTTGCGCTATCGAACAACGACATCGAGCCGCTCTGGCTTCGTGCGCCTGTGGTCAAAGGACAGGACTACGCCGCCTTTGACACCGAAGACGAGATGATCGACATGATCCGCTATTACGTGGCACATGATGCCGAGCGCGAGGCGATCGCCAAGAATGGCCGCGCTTGTTTCGAGCGCCTTTATGACGTTCCAGCCCATGCCGTCGAACTGCGTGACGCCCTACAGAAAGTAATCTGATGACCCAACCCCGCGTCTGCATCGCAACCGGCGACTACTACCGCCTTGGCGAGACCTTTGTGAACCGCCACATCGCAGAGATTTTCGGCGGTTCGGTCGGAGTGATCACTGGTCGCTATCACGGGGAAAACCCGTTGAACAAACCTGTGTTCGAAAGGCGTCAGCGGGCGGGCGGCACGGCGGCCCTGCTGCAGGGACTGCTCTGGCATATTCCCCTGAATACTCTGAAACACGGCACCTCTCGCCTGCCCTATGGTCAGGCAAAATCGGACCTGATCGCCTTTTTGCGCGAACATCAGGTGGACGTCATTCTGGCCGAGTTTGGCACGCAAGCGCTGGCGCTGGCGCCCTTGGCCAATGAGTTGAACATCCCGATCTTCACCTACTTCCGCGGCACCGACGCATCCAAGCAAATTCAGCGCCCGCGGATAGTGAAAGCTTATAACAAGATGATGCCGCGTCTGGCGGGTGTCTTTTCTGTCAGCCAATTTCTGTTGGACAATCTAGCGCGCCACGGTGTCACGGTGAACCCGAACGCCCATGTGGTGCCTTCTGGCGTGGATATCCGTCGCTTTGTGCCGGGTGAGAAGCGGCCCGGCAGTTTCCTTGCCGTGGGCCGGTTTGTGGAGAAGAAAGCCCCGCAGATCACCCTACGCGCATTTGCAAAGGCCGCGCAGAACCACCCCGACGCCCGTCTGGACTTCATTGGCTCTGGCCCCCTCCTCGAAGACTGCCAGAAGCTGGCAGCCGATATGGGCGTTGCGGATCAAGTGACGTTCCATGGCCAACAACCGCACGAGTATGTGCGCCAGCACCTGCTGACAACCGAGGTGTTCCTACAGCATTCGATCACCGCAGCCGATGGCAATACCGAAGGTCTGCCCACCGCGATCCAAGAAGCTTTGGCGTGCGGGTGCATCACCATCTCGACGAACCACGCGGGCATCCCCGAGGCGGTCGAGCACGGGGTGAACGGCTACCTCGTCGATGAATGGGACGAAGACGGCTTTGGCCAGAAAATTGCGGCCGTTTTGGATCAGGCCGACCGCAGCGCCATGGCAACAGCAGCCCGCCAAACCGCAGAGGACAAATTCGACAATGACAAGGGCCTCTCCCGCGTCGAGAGGATCATCCTAGAGACAATCGAACGTCAGGGCTGATCCATCTCGAGGCTGAACAGGCTGCGATAGAGTGCGTTCTCCGCCATCAGGGCCTCGTGTGTATCAAAGCCCACAACGCGTCCGTGATCCAGAACCAGAACGCGATCCACCCACTCCAGCGTCGAAGGCCGGTGAGTGACGAAGAGCATTGTGCTGTCCTTGGCACCCTGCACAACAGCCTCCATCACGGCGCGATCGTTTTCACCGTCCAGCGCGCTGGTCGCTTCGTCAAAGATGTAAACCTTCGCCTGCTTTACCAGTGCGCGTGCGATACCAACACGCTGTTTCTGTCCGCCCGAGAGGTTAGAGCCATTCGGGCCGACCTGAGCGTCTAGCCCGCCTTGCAGCTTGCCCAACACGTTATCCAGCGCAGCGCGGCGCACCGCATCCTGCACCTGCTGCTCTGTTGCGGTGGCATGGCCGTCCAGAATGTTGTCGCGGATCGACCCGTCGAACAGGAACACATCCTGAGAGATCAGAGCGATCCCATCCCGCAGCGCATTCGGCGACACGTCTTTCAAATTCAGATCGCCAAGGCGCACCACCCCATCCGTCGGATCATAAAAGCGCTGGCACAGGTCGATAAACGTTGTCTTTCCCGCGCCGGAACGACCTACAATCGCAATGCGTTCGCCCGCGGAAATCGTCAGATCGACGTTGTGAAGGGCCGGCGCATCATCTGCGTAAAAGAAGCTGACATCTTCGAATGCGATCGACGGCGCGACGCCTGTTAGCCCCAAAGTGCCGGTACGCGTGGCTGCTTGGGGGGTGTCCAGCATCTCGTGCATCATGGTGACGTGAACGAGTCCTTTCTGGATATCGACCAACGTTTTCGACACACGCTCCGCAGGTTGATAGGCCAGAAGGAAAGCGGTGATGAAAGCCGTAAATTCACCCGGTGTCTTGCCGTTTGTGATCGTCTGCCAGCTGGCGTACATCACGAAAAGGCCGATCACGACGCCGCCCAACAACTCCATCAAGGGAACGGTCGCGTTCGTCGCTTTGGCAATGCCAACCACGCGCTTTTCCAGATCTTCGACCACCTTCGCAAACCGGCGGGCCGACTTGCTCTCTAGAGCGTAGCTTTTGACGGTGCGAATGCCTTCGATCGACTCAACGCCTGTCGATGCCATGACCTGCAAGAGTTCGGTTTCATGCTTCGAATGTTTGCGGACGCTCTTGATCAAACGCCCAACCAAAAAGAAAATCAGCGGGAAAATGACCAAACAGATCAAAGACATCGTCGCGTCCTGATAGATCATTACTGCGATCAGAGCGAGCAACGTCAGGATATCGGTGATCAGCTTGTTCGCGATATTTACGACAACTGTGCCGCAGGACTTTCCGAACATCATGATCCGCTGCATATGCTTGGCCGGATGCAAACCCGCGAAGAAATCCACATCCCGATAGAGCACATTCTCGAACAGATGCTTTTGATTGTTCGCCGCAATCTGCCGGTTCATCACTGTTTGGATCACCGAGTTACCGTATTGGAAGAAGCTCTTGGCCACGCTGATCCCGATCACCAGACCTGCAACGATCCACGCTTCTGACACGTTTTCCGACACAAAAACATCGTTCACAATCCGCTTGGTGGACCAAGCGAGCAAACCGGTAAACACAGAGACACCGATCATGAACAGCACGTTCAGGGCATATAGCTTCCAACGCGGCAGCAGTTCATCTTGGAGCAGGCGCTTGACGGTCTGCATCGGGGTCGCCTCGACGGGCTTAGCGGGCATGAGGGCTCCTCGCTCTTGGGCCAATTCGCGCTAGAATTGGCATATACGCGCAGCATCCCGCTCTTGCAATCACGCGGGGTTCAGGGCAACTTTTGAACAAATGTTCAATTCATGCACCGGAGGGGAGGCCGCGCCATGGATTTCGCACTGACCGAAGAACAAGAAGCCATTTTCGATATGGCCCGCGCATTCGGGGAGGAGCACATCGCCCCCCACGCGCAGGCGTGGGAACGGGACGGCACGATTCCCAAAGAGCTGTGGCCACAGCTGGCAGAGTTGGGGTTTGGCGGCTTATACGTGTCCGAAGAAAACGGCGGTTCTGGCCTGTCTCGGCTGGACGCAACGCTCGTGTTCGAGGCACTGTCGATGGCCTGCCCATCCGTGGCTGCGTTCCTATCGATCCACAACATGTGCGCCAAAATGCTGGACAGCTTTGCCAGCGACGAAATGCGCGATCGCTACTTGCCTGCCGCCCTCTCGATGGAAAAGGTGTTCTCGTACTGCCTGACCGAACCCGGATCGGGCAGCGATGCCGCCGCTTTGCGCACGCGCGCCACGGCAACTGATCAGGGCTACAGCCTGACAGGGACCAAAGCCTTCATCTCGGGCGGGGGCTATTCCGACGCTTATATCGTGATGGCTCGCTCGGGCGATGACAGCCCGCGTGGCATCTCCGCGTTCGTGATCGAAGACGGGACTGCGGGCCTCAGCTATGGCGGGCTCGAAGACAAAATGGGCTGGAGATCACAGCCAACACGTCAGGTCCATATGGATGACTGCCACATCCCCGCCACCAACCTTTTGGGGACCGAAGGCGAAGGGTTCAAATACGCGATGAAGGGGCTGGACGGCGGGCGCCTGAATATCTCGGCCTGCTCACTCGGGGCCGCTCAGGCCGCTCTGAACCAGACCCTGAATTACATGGCCGAGCGCAAAGCCTTTGGCAAATCCATCGACCAGTTCCAAGCTCTGCAATTCCGCCTCGCGGACGCAGAAATCGAACTGCAAGCCGCCCGTACCTTTTTGCGCCAAGCTGCGTGGAAGCTGGACCATGGCACGCCAGACGCCACGAAATTCTGTGCCATGGCCAAGAAGTTCGTGACCGAAGCGGGCAGCCGTGTTGCGGATCAATGTCTGCAACTGCATGGTGGCTATGGCTATCTTGCCGATTACGGCATTGAAAAGATCGTGCGCGATTTACGTGTGCATCAGATCCTTGAGGGGACCAACGAAATCATGCGTCTCATTGTGGCGCGTCAATTGCTGGCCGAAAGATGACATCAGACATTTCCACCCGTATCGAGGGACGTGCCGGTCGCATTACCCTGACCCGCCCCAAGGCTTTGAACGCCCTATCCTATGACATGTGCAAAGCCATCGCCGCAGCCTTGGACAACTGGGAAAACGACGACACCGTACAGATCATCCTGATTGATGCAGAGGGCGATCGTGCCTTTTGCGCGGGCGGGGACATTGCCGCCATTTACCACCAGAGCAAAGCAGGCGACTACGCCGAGGCCCGCGCATTCTGGGCAGATGAGTACCGGATGAACAACCGGCTCGCGACCTACCCCAAGCCGATCGTCAGCTTTATGCAAGGCTACGTCATGGGCGGCGGCGTCGGGGTTGGCTGCCACGTCCAGCACCGGATTGTCGGCGACACAACACGCCTTGCGATGCCTGAATGCGGCATCGGGCTGGTCCCTGACGTGGGCGGCACCGCCCTGTTGGCTGCAGCGCCCGGACACCTCGGGGAATACCTTGGCCTGACCGGCGCGCGGATGAAGGCTGGCGACGCTATTCGCGCAGGATTTGCCGACCACTACATCGCAGAGAGCGATTGGGACACGCTCAAGCAGCAACTGATTGAAACCGGCGATATCACCGCCCTGACGGCCACCTTGCACCCCGCGCCAGACTCCGCACTGGCGCAAAAGCAGGACCTGATCGACGAGCTGTTCTCAGCGGGCACATTACAGGACCTGTTCCAGCGGCTCGAAGACAACTCTTCTGATCTGGCAGAGGAAACCCTTCAGTCCCTACGTCATCACGCGCCGCTCGCTATGGCGACATCGCTCCAACTCATCCGGCGCCAACGCCCTACCCCAAACCTGAAGGATGCGCTGACCTGGGAATACCGCTGTACCTACCGCGCGCAGGAACAGGGCGATTTCCTCGAAGGCATTCGCGCGCAAGTCATCGACAAGGACCGCACACCAAAGTGGACTCACGCCAGTCCCGCTGACCTCACCCAAGCCGAAATTGACCGAATGCTCGAACCGCTTGGGGACAGCGAACTGCGCTTCTAGCTTCTTTCTGCTGAAAATACTCATTGCCCTCCGCGATCCATCGGGCGCAGCGTCGCGGCAGTATCCAAGACCTGCGCCCATGGGAGGATAGAATGAAAATCGGCTTTATCGGACTTGGAAACATGGGCGCGCCCATGGCACTGAACCTCGTCAAAGCGGGTCACGAGGTCACGGGATACGACGCCGCTGGCGTCACGGTCGAAGGCGTGGCCAACGCCACCTCTGGGGCAGAGGCCGCGACCGGTGCAGACGTCGTTATTACCATGCTGCCCAACGGCGCAATCCTGCAATCTGTTGCCGCCGAGGTCATTCCAACCATGCCCAAGGGCAGCGTGCTCCTTGACTGTTCGACCGTCGACGTAGACAGCGCCCGCGCTGTGTCAGACCAAGCCCGCGAGAACGGCCTTGATGCGCTGGATGCCCCTGTCTCTGGCGGGATTGGCGGCGCGGCGGCGGGCACTCTCACCTTTATGGTTGGCGGCAGCGAAGCGGCCTTTGCGACCGCCAAACCTCTGTTCGAGATCATGGGTCAGAAAGCCGTCCATTGCGGCCCTTCGGGCAACGGCCAAGCCGCCAAGATCTGCAACAACATGATCCTTGGCGTGACTATGATCGCCACGTGCGAGGCTTTTGCGCTTGCCGATAAACTGGGCCTAGACCGTCAGGCGATGTTCGACGTGGTCTCAACCTCCTCGGGAGCCAGCTGGTCCATCAACGCATACTGCCCTGCCCCCGGCATCGGCCCGCAATCCCCATCAGACAATGACTACAAGCCGGGCTTTGCGGCGGACCTAATGCTCAAGGACCTGCGCCTGTCGCAACAGGCCGCTGCCAGCGCAGACGCCGATACGCCCATGGGTCAATTGGCCGAAACGCTTTACCAAACCTTTGTCGAAACCGAAGAAGGCAGCGGCAAGGATTTTAGCGCGATGCTGCCGCGGTTCTCGACCCGGTCGCGCACCTGAACCAACAGCCACCAACCATCACTAAGCCGCGAGCAGAGAGAACTGCCTCGCGGCTTTTGCGTTAGTCAGGTGAACAACAAAGGATGACACCATGAAACGCACAGCCCTCATCATCGCCTCTGCTTTGGCCGCGACGTTCGCCGCCCCTACCGCATTCGCTGCAGGCAACGGCAATTGCCCTCCAGGCCTCGCCAAAAAGAACCCGCCCTGTGTCCCGCCGGGCCAAGCGAAAAAAGGCCATGATACAGGCCACTTTCAACGCGGCGACCATGTCGACAACTACGACCGTCTGGACCGTCCTGATCGCTACGGGTTGAACGACGGTAATTACGTCGTCTCGGACGGTTACGTTTACCGCATCAACGAACAGACCGGCGAAGTGCTGGCGCTGATCGGTGCGATGCAAAACCTGCTGAACTAAGCAGCGGGCAAAGCGCCGCATCTGCTGCCCCTAGCGCATCAAGTTCCTGAATGTTATATTCCATATGCAGAATATAATTTAGGAGCTTGTTATGTTTTCCAAAAATGTTGGCGGCCTTGACCGCATCCTTCGGATCGTGGTGGGTGCGGCCCTTCTGATCGGCTTTTTGTTTAATGGCGATGGCGCCTACGGCTGGCTTTATCTGATCGGGATCATCCCATTGGCGACAGGCCTGATGTCGACGTGCCCACTGTATTCAATCTTTGGGATGAACACCTGTCCACGTAAATGACGCCAAGGGCACCTAATCAAATGGGGTCGGACCTTCGACCTCAAGATGCTCTGCAAACTTGAAGCAATAGGTCCACCACTCCACCAAATCTTCTCGGTTTTCGGGATAGTCCCATTGCCCTGCGTCCCAGCGATCATGCCAGACCTGTCGCTTTTCGGCGGCAGTTCGCTCCACATAGTTGGCGTCACTACGCCCCACCGCCTCAGCGCGCATATTTGCTGCGGTTCCGACAAAGTATTCCAATTCGGCGCTTTGGCCCGAAACAGGCGTTTGTTCCCCAGTCATTAGCTCGATCAGAACCGCACATTCCACAAGGCTCTCTTCGAAAGGTTGGCCCGCATTGGCAGGTCCGGTCGCCGCACACAGCAAGGCAGCGGCGGCACACAAGGTTTTCAAATCAACTCTCCTTCGCTCGCAACGCGAGCAAAGCTGTCACCCCATTTCGGCAGCATGATGACACGAAAAAGGCGGAGCCTTGCCCCGCCTGCATTCTTCTTTGTTTGGCTTATTCCGCCGCGACCGGCTTTTTTGGTTTGAGCATGTCGACCAGATAGTGCCCAGTGTGGCTGCGCGGCTCTTTGGCAACCTTTTCAGGTGTGCCCGTGGCCACCACTTCGCCGCCGCCATCGCCGCCCTCAGGACCGATATCTATGATCCAGTCGGCGGTTTTGATGACGTCGAGGTTGTGCTCGATCACGACAACGCTGTTGCCCTGTTCAACCAGTTCATGCAGCACTTCCAAGAGCTTGCGCACATCCTCGAAGTGTAGACCTGTAGTTGGTTCGTCCAGAATATACAGCGTCCGGCCCGTTGACCGTTTCGACAGTTCCTTGGACAGCTTCACGCGCTGCGCTTCGCCGCCAGACAGGGTCGTCGCCTGCTGCCCGACCTTGATGTAGCCAAGGCCCACCCGCATCAGCGCGTCCATCTTCTCGCGAATGCTCGGCACCGCCTGGAAAAATCCCTGCGCATCTTCGACAGTCATATCCAGCACATCGGCAATGGATTTGCCCTTGAACTGCACCTCGAGCGTTTCGCGGTTGTACCGCTTTCCCTTACAGGTTTCGCAGGTCACGTAGACGTCGGGCAGGAAGTGCATCTCGATCTTGATGACACCGTCGCCCTGACACGCCTCGCACCGCCCACCTTTGACGTTGAAGCTGAAGCGGCCCGGTTTGTACCCGCGCGCCTTTGCCTCTGGCAGGCCAGAAAACCATTCGCGGATCGGCGTAAACGCCCCAGTATAAGTCGCAGGGTTGGATCGCGGCGTCCGGCCGATGGGGCGCTGGTCAATGTCGATCACCTTGTCCAGATGCTCTAGCCCCTTGATCGTCTGGCAGGGCGCAGGCACCTGTTTCGCGCCATTCAGACGCATGGACGCGGTCTTGAACAGGGTCTCGATGGTCAGGGTCGATTTGCCCCCACCCGACACGCCGCTCACGCAGACGAACTTGCCCAACGGGAAGTCCACCGTCACATCCTTCAGATTGTTTCCTCTGGCCTTTACGACTTTGATCTTCTTGCCATTTCCCTTGCGCCGCTCTGTCGGAACAGAAATTTCTCGCACGCCGCTAAGGTATTGGCCCGTGACCGAATTCGGGTCCGCCGCCAAAGCCTCTGGCGTCCCGTGCGAGACGACCTGACCACCGTGGACGCCCGCACCCGGCCCGATGTCAAAGACATAGTCCGCCTCGCGAATGGCATCTTCGTCATGTTCTACAACGATCACGGTGTTCCCCTGATCGCGCAGGTTTTTCAGCGTGGTCAACAGACGATCATTGTCGCGCTGGTGCAGACCAATCGAAGGCTCATCCAACACGTACAAAACACCCGTCAGACCGCTGCCAATCTGACTGGCCAAACGGATGCGCTGGCTCTCACCACCCGACAATGTTCCAGCATTCCGCGACAGCGTCAGATACTCCAGCCCAACGTTATTCAGGAACCCAAGGCGTTCGCGGATTTCCTTGAGGATCGCATGGGCAATCTCGTTCTTTTGCTTGGACAGGCTCTCAGGGACAGTCTTGCACCAGTCATAGGCCTGCTTGATCGACATCTCGACCACCTGACCAATATGCAGCCCGCCAATTTTTACCGCCAAAGCCTCTTCACGCAGACGATACCCGTGGCACGTCCCGCAGGACCGGTTGTTCTGATAGCGCTCGAATTCTTCGCGGATCCAATTTGAGTCTGTCTCGCGATAGCGGCGTTCCATGTTCGGGATCACGCCCTCGAACACGCGGCTGACCTGATAAACGCGCCCGCCTTCGTCATAGCGGAACTGGATTTCCTCGTCGCCAGAGCCGTACAGGAACACCTGCTTCACGTGGGCAGGCAGGTCCTTCCACTTGGTGTTCTTGTCGAATTCGTAGTGCTTGGCGATCGCCTCGATGGTCTGCAGGAAATACGGCGACTTCCCCTTGCGCCAAGGCGCCAAGGCCCCGTCATAGACCTTCAGATCCTCGTCCGGGACTACGAGCTTTTCGTCAAAGAACAGCTCTACACCCAGACCGTCACACTCTGGACAGGCCCCGAACGGCGCGTTGAACGAAAACAGGCGCGGCTCGATCTCGGGGATCGTGAAGCCGCTGACCGGACAGGCGAAATTCTCGGAGAAGGTAAAGCGCTCCGGCTCTCCTTCGCGCGGCGCTGTCTCTAAAATGGCAATCCCATCGGCCAGATCCAACGCAGTCTGGAAGGAATCCGCCAGACGCGTCTCCATCCCCTCGCGCACCACGATCCGATCCACGACCACATCAATGTCGTGACGAAATTTCTTGTCCAAGGTCGGCGGCTCGTCCAGATCATAGAATTCGCCATCAACCTTAACGCGCTGGAAACCCTGCTTGCGCAGTTCCAGAAATTCCTTGCGGTACTCGCCCTTGCGGTCGCGCACGATGGGCGCCAGCAAATAGGCCCGCGTGCCGTCTTCCATGCCCATGACACGGTCAACCATGTCCTGAACCTGCTGCGCCTCGATCGGCAGGCCGGTCGCAGGGCTGTACGGAGTCCCTGCCCGCGCAAACAACAGACGCATGTAGTCGTAAATTTCGGTCACAGTCCCCACGGTCGATCGAGGGTTCTTGCTGGTGGTCTTCTGCTCGATGGAAATCGCAGGGCTTAGACCACTGATGTGATCCACGTCCGGCTTTTCCATCATATCAAGGAACTGCCGCGCATAGGCGCTCAGGCTCTCGACATAGCGTCGCTGCCCTTCAGCATAGATCGTATCGAACGCCAGACTGGACTTGCCGGACCCCGACAAACCGGTGATCACCACCAGCTGGTCGCGCGGAATATCCACGTCGATGTTCTTTAGATTATGCTCGCGCGCGCCGCGGACCTCGATGTTCTTCAGCTCGGCCATTCGGACCCCCAGAAAGTGACCTCTATCAAATAGTCCAGCCTGCCCGAGTCTCCAACCATTCGTTAAGAACTTTTTGAGAACATCCGCTCTTTCACGCCCTTTGCTTTCTGCTTTGCAAAAATACTCACGGTGCCAACACCGTCATCAGCGCAAAGAAAAATGGGCGAGAGCAGCCCGCGCCACTCTCGCCCTTCCCAAAACTTATCTGATCAAATCAGATGTGGATCGCGCGATCCCAAGCGTCCAAGACGCTCTCGTGCATCATTTCCGACAGGGTCGGGTGCGGGAACACGGTCTCCATCAGATCCGCTTCGGTGGTCTCAAGTTTTTGGCCGATCACGTAGCCCTGGATCATCTCGGTGACCTCGGCGCCAACCATATGCGCGCCGAGCAGCTCGCCAGTCTTCTCGTCAAACACGGTTTTCACCATGCCCTCGGGCTCGCCCAAAGCAATCGCCTTGCCGTTCCCGATGAAGGGGAAGCGACCAACCTTGATCTTATATCCTGCCGCTTTGGCCTTCTCTTCGGTCAGGCCGACGCTGGCGATCTGTGGGTGGCAGTAGGTACAGCCGGCGATGGTCTCTGGCTTGACGGGGTGCGGATGACCGCCCGCGATGTGCTCTGCAACCATGACGCCTTCGTGGGACGCTTTGTGCGCCAGCCAAGGGCCATTGGTCGCGTCGCCAATGACATAAATGCCCTCGACACCGGTGCGGCAGAACTCGTCGGTCACAGCAAAGCTGCGGTCGATCTTGACGCCCACTTCTTCCAGACCGATGCCGCCGGTGTTGGCGACGATGCCCACAGCCGAGATCACGGTGTCGAACTCTTCGGTCGTGGTCTTGCCGCCCATTTCGATGTGCGCGGTGACCTTGCCGTTGCCGCGGTCCAATTTTTTGACCATGGCTTTTTCTTTGATCTTCAGACCCTGCTTGGTGAACGCCTTTTTCGCGAATGCTGCGATTTCTGCGTCCTCGACCGGCAGGATGCGGTCCTGAACCTCGACCACGGTCGTGTCAGCCCCCAGCGTGTTGTAGAAGCTGGCAAATTCGATGCCGATCGCGCCAGAACCGATGACCAACAGTTTTTTGGGCATCTTCTTGGGGGTCAGGGCGTGCTTGTAGGTCCAGACCAGATCACCATCCGCCTCAAGGCCGGGCAGTTCGCGAGCGCGCGCACCGGTGGCGACGATGATGTTCTTGGCCACCAACTCTTCGGTGCCCTTGTCAGTCTTGACGCTGACCTTGCCCTTGGCGGGGATGGTCGCGGTGCCCATGATGGTGGTCACTTTGTTCTTTTTCAGCAGGTGACCAACGCCACCGTTCAGCTGCTTGGCCACCCCGCGCGAACGCGCGACAACCGCATCCAGATCAAAGCCGATCTTTTCCGCCGACAGGCCATAATCCTTGGCCCGATGCATCATGTGGTAAACTTCTGCCGAACGCAGGAGCGCCTTGGTGGGGATACAGCCCCAGTTCAGGCAAATCCCGCCCATGTGCTCGCGTTCGACCACAGCGGTCTTGAGCCCCAGTTGCGCTGCCCGAATTGCAGCAACATATCCGCCGGGGCCCGCCCCGATCACGACAACATCGAATTCCTTGGCGGCCATTGGCTCTCCTCCGATTCAAGAATTAGTTTGACGTTAAACTATCTTGAACGGAGCATCAACAAAGGCGTCAGCCGACAGTCTCGAGTTGTTGTTTTTCCTGCAACTCACGCAAGATTTCGCCGTAGCCGCCCGCTTCTAGGAATTCGGTCTCCGCCGCAGTCGAGCTCCGCCCGAGTGCTGCGTTGCGATAGGGGAAGCGGCCGAATTTGCGAATGATTTCACGGTGAACCTTCGCATGAAGCAGGTTACTTGCACCGGTCTCAGGCAGGCGTTCATGCATCAGTCGTACGCAGCGGTCCTGATCACATAGGCTCTCGGAATGCATCAACGGCAGGTAAAAGAATTGGCGTGCAGGCTCGTGGATTTTCATATCCCAGCCATGATCGATGGCGACTTTGGCCGCAGCGCGGGCGGGGAAGTCGGTCGCAAAGGCCCTTGCGTCATCACGAAACATGTTACGCGGCAGCTGATCCAGCAGCACGATGTAGCCCAGAGCCCCCGTCGGGTAGGTCAGCCATAGACCATATGCGCCCTCAGCCGCTTCGGTCCAGATGTCAAAAAATTTGTCTCGGATCTCGGCGTCCAGAGACTCGGTACTGTTGTACCAGCCTTTGGGGCCCACCTCGTCTAACCAGAACTCTAATACTCTTTGCGGTGTCATCCGTATGCCCTCCACTCAACGCTACATAAAATCGTTACGTAAGGTTGGGTGGAGAGGACAGTCACAATTTATAACATCCTGATGCAAGCAGAGAGCGTTGCATCAGGATCACTTCTCTTCGACGGGGTGCGCGCTGGATTCTTCCATCGCGGTTTCGACCGCCAGTTGCGTCGCTGTCGCATAGACCGGCGCGTAGGAGTTGTACTCCTCTCGTGCGGGTGCCGAGCGTACAGTCATGCGGTAGGCAGTATAGCCCACAAGCATCACCATGAGCACAGCAAGGATCACAAAGAACCCGTTTGGCCCTAACTGCGCCATCAACCAACCAGAGATAACAGGTCCGGCTATCGCACCGAAACCGTTGATGAAAACCAGACCACCAGAGGCGGCAGCCATATCTTCGAGTTCCAGGTAGTCGTTGGTATACGCCAAGAGCAATGCATAGAGCGGATTGGTCACCCCACCGATCAGCGAGGCCGACACCAAGAGCAAGAAAAAGTCGGTACCAACGATCATTCCCAGAATAGCGCCTGCCGCCCCGATGGTCGCAAGGATCACGATGAGCAGGCGGCGGTCCATGCGATCGGACAGCCAGCCAATCGGATATTGCACCAAAAGCGCTGCTGCGAAAAACACCGAGATAAAGATCGAAATTTGGGCAGTGCTGAGCCCCGCCTCTGTCCCGAAGACCGAAGCCATACCGAACTGGGCAGCAAAAACACCACCTAGCAGGAACATGCCAACGCAGCCCAGCGGAGAGATGTCGTAGAGCTGGCGCAGCGTCATCGGCTTGGTCCGCTCGAACGCGGGCGTCGGGTTGATCGATAGCAAAATCGGGGCAAAGGACAAGGAAACCAGAACCGACGGGATGACGAACAGAAAATAGCCCGCCACATCGCCGACGTTCACCAGACCTTGCGCCACAACGAGGCCGAAAATCTGCACAATCATGTAGAGGGACAGCGCCTGCCCTCGTGTTTCGTTGGTGGTGGTGTTGTTAAGCCAGCTTTCGGCGGTCACATACACAGCCGAAAAACAAAAGCCGATCGCCACGCGACCCACGGTCCACGCCCAAGGGTCGGTGATCGCCGGATAGAGGATCAGGACCGCCGACACCATCGAAGCCAGCGCCGCGAAGACACGCACGTGACCAACGCGACGGATCATCTCTGGCGCCATGCGCGATCCGCCAAGGAAACCAAGGAAATAAGCGGACATCACGATGGACATCTCGAAGGTCCCAAAACCTTCGTACGCGCCGCGCAAGCCCAGAAGCGTACCTTGCATCCCGTTGCCCACCATCAGCAACAACAGTCCCAGCAGCAGCGGCCACGCGCTCGACAACACCTGTAGCATATTTCTTTCCCGGCGTTTGCGTTTCAGTTTCGAAGACTTATGGCACCCGAACCTCACAGAAATTGGGTACTCGCACAAAGCTTAGGGAATCAACAGAGATGCATCCCCATAGGAAAAGAAACGGTATTCTTGCGAAATTGCATGGCCATATGCGGCCATGATCCGGTCGCGACCGACAAGCGCAGAAACCAGCATCATCAGCGTGGATTTCGGCAGGTGGAAGTTGGTCATCAGGGCGTCGGCCACGCGGAAATCGAACCCGGGATAGATAAAGATATCCGTGTCACCCGCCCAAGGCCGGATCGCACCCGTGTCACGTGCGGCTGTCTCGATCAGGCGCAGGGCAGTTGTGCCGACAGGGATCACGCGACCACCGTTCGCTTTGGTCTGGGCAATTTCGGCAGCGGCAGCTTCGCTGACCTCCCCCCATTCCGAGTGCATCTTGTGGGTGGTGACATCGTCCACCTTGACCGGCAAGAACGTCCCTGCCCCGACATGGAGCGTGACGTAGGTGAAGCCGACACCCATTTCCGCCAGCTTTTTCAAGAGCGGCTGATCAAAGTGAAGGCTCGCTGTCGGGGCCGCCACCGCTCCGGTGTTGCGGGCCCAAACGGTCTGGTAATCCTCTTTGTCCTGGCTGTCGGCGGCGCGTTTGGCAGCGATGTAGGGGGGCAACGGCATTGCGCCCGCCTCTGCCAGCGCGGCATCAAAATCATCGCCCGTCAGATTGAACTCCAATACCGCCTGCCCTTCTTCGCGGGCAACCAACTGCGCCTTGAGGCCCGCCGAAAACTCGACCCATTCGCCTTCGCCGAGTTTGCGCAGAGGTTTGACCAGCGCAGCCCACTGCCCGTTGGGGCGCGGCTCTAGCAGAGTCACTTCGATCTTGGCGCTCACGCGGCCTTGGGCGCTATCCCGCCAGCGCTGGCCAAACAGACGCGCCGGAATTACGCGCGTGTCGTTCAGTACCAGACGATCCCCTGCCTCTAGCAGATCCGGCAGGTCGTAGACGTGCAGGTCCGACAGCCCATCAGGACGCGACACCAACAACCGAGAGGCACTGCGTGGCTTGGCAGGGCGGGTCGCGATCAGGCTTTCAGGAAGATCAAAATCGAAGTCGCTTAGTTTCACTGGCTTACCTTTGGCGGAGGACGGCGGAAGATTTCTCTGAACATGCCGGGGGTCAGAACCGACAGCGGATTGACCCCAACATCCGGCGCAGAGGTAGTCCCCGCGAGCGTAAAGTTAAAGCCAAAGAGTCCTTCGCCTTGGCGCGTAAAAATGCCACCAATGCCATTCAGCATATAAACAGGGGACAAGACTCCCTGCAAATCAAGACGGTTCGATTTCAAACCAATCGTCCCGTCTAGGGATAGGCCCATCGAAGGCCCAACAGCGCTGCCCTCTAACAGAATGAACTGCTCTGGCGTTAGCCGAAACTTCGCATCGACATTAGAGAAATAAATGCCGCCATTGGCCATTTGATCCAAGAGACCAACGACGCTGACGGCATTCAGCAAATCCGTGACCGCCGGGGCGTCATAAAGACGCGTATTTGTGATTGCGAGCACACCATCGTACTGCCCCTCGGTCCGCGCGGGCGTGAGCGTCAGCACCATCTCGCCGCCATTGGCCTGCTTCAGAATGCCCGCATCGCGCATCACGTCGCCACCATCTTCACTGGTGACGCGAATCGCGCTTCGCCCTCGACTTGGTGCGATCAAACCCTCTACAGGCGCGCCGCCGTTGACCTTGGCAGTGAAATTTCCACGGAAGCCGCCAGCGGTGTCAAAGTCCCCATTGAACTGCTGCAACGCTATTCCGTTCGTGATCCGGACCGTCATGTCTGACAGCCGGATTGGCCCGCCCTCGCCGCTTCCTGATCCGCTACCGGGGATTTTGGAAACGTCGACTGTCCCGCCGGACACCGAGATCAGCGGCGCTGCATTTTCGCGCAGCCCGAGTGACACCGCTGCATCAAGCCAGTCTGATGCCCGAAGCCGTGCGAGGCGGACGTCAGTGACCTTTCCTTCGGCAGTGGTTTGCAAGGCCCCCTCCAATGAAAGTCCCGGTGCAGCGAATTCTAACGTGCCGATTTTCAGCGGGTTCAATTGACCTGCGATTGTCAGATCGCCCGTCGCGCTTTGCGCTTTGGCCCAACCCAACGAATCTAGTCCAACGCCGACACCGGCCAAGGCACTGGTCAGGCTAAAGTCTATCGGCGCATTCTTGGGCAAAGACAGTTTCAGCGTACCCGCCCCGCGCCCCGACACCGCGACAGCGCCAAGATCAATCTTCAACGCGTCCAGCGCTTGTTTGCTAAGCCCAATCTCCGCATTCACCGTGGGCGTTCCATTCTTCGGTGCGAGGAACGTGCCGTCAAGTGGCAGAGCGTCAAAGCGCCCCTTGCCAGAGATTTTGACACCAGATGGGTCGGCGTGCAGCTTCAGCTTTTCTGCCGCGATTGTGCGGCCTGGGACGAGGGTGTCGGTCCGGACCTGCGAAAGATCGGCATCAAAATCATAGGCAACATCACTAGGGCCAAGCTTCGGCTTGAACGGAATCTGCAGGCTACCGATGATTTTGGCGCGTCCGTCAGCAAGCGTGATCGGCAGGTTCGCTTTGGTCGGCACAAGCAAGGGCTCGCTGTCCAACAAACTCATAAAAGCAGTGACGGTGCCCTCGCCCTTTAGGTCGACCCGCGCGTCTTCGGGCGGTTTGCCGAAGCGCGGGATTTCGTAGCGCGATCCAGAGATGTCGATCACGCCACCCTGCTTCGGGCGGACCTCGCCTTGGTTCAAGACGATCGCAAAGCGCGTGTTGTCCAGCGCCGCAATCCCAGAGGCGGACTGAATCATCGGCATGGTCCGCAAATACTGAACGGACGCCCCCTCGAACGCAAAGTCCAACTGGTGCTTGGGCTTCTGACCGGGTTCAGCCGCGAGATGGAACTGGATGTCGCGCAAGGTGCCCGCGGTGATGTTGTTCGCCAACCACTGACGGACCTTGGCGGCTTTGCTTTCGGGCCAATAGGATACCACGTCTTTGGGTGCGATCTCATCGACTTCGGCCAAGAGACTCATGGCCCAACCGCCCACAGCAGCTTCGACACGCCCAGACACGTTGGCACGCCCTTCGGGCACTTCGACCGTCAGTTGCCCCAAGTCCAACGCAAAATCATCGAGCGCAAGACGGAAGCTGGCCGTTGCCTCTTGAATGTCGAGCGGCTTGGTCAAAACGCCAATCGGCGCCGCGTTCAAATCTGACAGACGAATCTGCGCAATCATCGCCTTGGGCCAGGGGTTGCCGTCTTCAGTGATCAGACGGGCACTGCCTTCGGCGCGGCCGCTGATCCCGTCGCTGTCGACCGAAACTTCGTCAAAAAGCAGCAGACCCGCCGCTGGCTCGTAATTGAAATAGGTGCGCGCGCCATTAAAAGCCACTGGTCGCGCATCCGCATTCGGTCGCAGCGCTCCTGCGCCAACCGAAAGCGAAGCGCTCAAGTTACTGAGCGCGCCAGCCTCATCCATCTGCCCGCGCAGAGATCCTGAAAGCGGCGCATCCAGCGCGCCAAAGAAACTAAGCGCAGGGGCTTGGGTCGCAATGTCCTGCGCCAGCAGATCGGTCACGGTCAGCCCGAAATCTGCGGACAATTCTCCGATCGTGCGCCAGTAGCTGGCTTCGACGGTTGCCGCGGTTGCCCCGCCGGTCAGCAAAGTCATCGTTGACGCTGCGTGCAAATCCTCGCCGCTGCGCTCGACCGAAAAGCGCCCACCATCCACGGTCCAAGACCGCTCAGCCCGCAGATCCACGTAGCGCAGGCTGATGTTATCAAGCTCTACAGTCCTGAGCGCACTCAGTTCCGGCGTCTCGAATGCAGTGTCCATCACTGAGATCAGCCTTGGGAAATCCATGGACTGCTCGACTGGCACCTCTGATCTGCCAAAGGACAACTCGAACGTGCCGTCCGCCGCGCGCTTTAAGTCAATCAGCAAGCCACTGATCGCGATATGTTCTGCAGCCAGCGTCCCTTTTGCCAGACTACGCGCAGACAGGTTCACGCGCATGTTGCTGACACGCGCGAGCGCAGCGCCATCTGGCTGGGTGATCCGAGTGTTCCGTAACTCGACCCACGGACGTAGCCCCGTGCCCATGGTCAGGTAAATTTCGCCCAATTGAACGCGCGCGCCTGTGCCCTGACCCGCCAAAGCTTGTTCAATCCGCACCTCGGCCCAGTCCGGTACACGCACAGGACGATCAAGCAGGTAGAATGCGCCGCCCACCGGCAACAAAACCGTCAGCAACAACACCGCAACGACAAAAGCCCACAACTTCCGACGCTTGCGCGGCGGATCGATGGGGTTTTCTGCCTTTTCAGGTGCCTCGTTCTCTTTCTTTTCGGTCATGCGGCCCTAGACTGCCCGTAAACACTCATTGCAAGGTATATGCCCATGATTGAAGTTGGCGCGAAAGCCCCCGAATTCACACTGCCCCGTGATGGCGGCGGAGAAGTGTCGCTGGACAGCCTGTCGGGTCAGGCCGTGGTTCTGTATTTCTATCCCAAGGACGACACTCCTGGCTGCACTAAAGAGGCGATCGCCTTTACCGAACATGCCGATGCCTTTGGCGCGGAAAACGCGGTAGTTCTGGGCATTTCCAAAGACACCGTTGCCAAGCACGACAAGTTCCGCGACAAGCACGGCCTGAAAGTGGCGCTTTTGTCGGACGAAAACAGCGATGTTTGCGAACGCTATGGCGTCTGGAAAGAAAAGAACATGTACGGCCGCAAATACATGGGCATCGAGCGCACCACTGTGCTGATCGACGCGTCGGGCAACATCGCCCGCATCTGGCCCAAAGTCAAAGTCGCCGGACATGCCGAAGACGTACTGGAGGCCGTGAAGGCGCTGTGACCCAAACTCTGGCAGAAATGGCCACCGAGGTTCTGACCTGCGGTGAAGGACGCGAGAAAACCGAAATCTCGAAGCGGCACGCGGAAGCGTGGTTCGCCGCGCGCAAGGCAGGCACGCCCATTCCTGTGGGCACCGCCAATCCTCCGCTGCGCCCATCCCGTCCGGCCAAGCCAGAGCTTCTGGACCCCCGTGATGTGCCCCGCCGCCGCCCCGGCAGCCCTCAGGGGCGCATCGCATTGCTGCACGCCGTCGCCCATATCGAACTGAACGCGGTCGACCTGCACTGGGACATTATCGCACGGTTCGGGCATATCCCCATGCCCATCGGCTTTTACGATGACTGGGTGAAATCTGCCGCCGAAGAATCAAAGCACTTCAACCTGATCTGCGATTGCCTCGAGGCATTGGGTAGCTTTTATGGCGACCTGCCTGCCCACGCGGGCATGTGGAAGGCCGCCGAAGATACCGCCGAGGATTTCATGGGCCGTCTTGCCGTGGTCCCCATGGTGCTGGAGGCCCGCGGGCTGGACGTGACCCCCGGCATGATCGAGATCTTTCGCAAGGCCAAAGCCGATGACGCCGTCGCCGCGCTAGAAGTTATCTATTCCGAAGAAGTCGGGCACGTGGCCTTTGGCTCCAAGTGGTTCCACTTTATGTGCGGACGTGAAAATCTGGACCCCAAGGATGTGTTCCATGATCTGGTGCGCCGCTATTTTCACGGAGCCCTCAAGCCTCCCTTCAACGAAGAAAAGCGGGCCGAAGCAGGGATTCCCCCCGACTTTTACTGGCCCCTGACAGAAACTGGCTCTGTCACGGACGAATAGTTCCCACAGGGGAAACAGCCACGCGCGGATCGGCAGGTTCTCGCCGAAATGGCGGGATGTGGCGCACGCCCGGAGCGCGAATTTTCAAAAGGGTTGCGCCGAAAACACGGTGCGGTTTATCCCCTACATACGCCGTTGTTGCGCCCTTTCGTGTGCCGGCGTCAAAAACACGACCTAGGGGACCTAACCAGTGAGAAGCCGCGTTAACCGCTTTATCGAAACACGCTTCGGCAATGTGTTTCCGGAACGCCGCGTATTTTTGCGTTCAGACACCGAAACCCGTTTTATCCGCCTGACACCGCTCACCCAGATCACCGCGCTTGGCGGGTTGGCGGTGATCATGGCATGGGCCGCGATATCGACGTCGATCCTGCTGATGGACAGCATCGGATCTGGCAACGTCCGCGCCCAAGTCCAGCGAGAACAAGAGAACTACGAAGAGCGCTTGAACCGTCTCGCGCTGGAGCGCGACATGCGTGCCGAAGAAGCCTCGGACGCGCAGGATCGCTTCAATCTGGCGCTTCAGCAGATTTCGGTGATGCAGACACAGCTTCTGGCATCCGAAGACCGCCGCCGCGAATTAGAGACCGGTCTGACCGTTGTGCAGGATACCCTGCGCCGCGCCATGACGGCGCGCGACGCGGCGACCGAACGCGCTGGCACGCTTGAGGCTGCGCTGAAGGGTGAAGAAGGCGCGATCAACGTGTTGCCGATGGGCGCAGAGATAAACGGAGCTGTCGATGCGCTAAGCGTTGCTCTGTCCGAGACCGCAGCAGAACGCGACTCCAAAGCAGCAGAAGCCCGCAAAGCGCTGCGCGAGGCAGACGAGATCGCCATGCAGCTCAAGTTGTTGCGCGATCAGAACGACCGCGTGTTCCGCCAACTCGAAGAGGCTATGACCGTCTCTGTCGAGCCCCTGAACAAGATGTTCCGCAACGCTGGGATGGACCCCGACCAGATCATTGGACAGATTCGCAGCCGCTACTCTGGCCAGGGCGGACCGCTGATGCCCCTGACCTTTGGCCCCGAAGAAGAGCACAGCCACGAGATTGACCGCGCGAACCGCCTGCTAGAGCAGATGGACATGCTGAACATGTACCGTATGGCCGCTGAGAAAGCGCCCTTTGCATCGCCTGTTAAATCAGCATTCCGCTTTACCAGCCCCTATGGCTATCGCCGCGACCCGAAAACAGGCGGACGCCGGATGCACGCAGGTGTAGATTTTGCAGCATCCACCGGAACGCCGCTTTACGCGACGGCCGATGGCGTAGTAATCCATGCTGGCTGGTCTTCGGGTTATGGTCGTTTGGTTAAAATCCAGCATGAATTTGGTATCGAGACAAGGTATGCCCACTTGTCCAAACTTAACGTGACCAAGGGCCAAAGGGTCTCGCGTGGTGACCGTATCGGTGATATGGGAGCATCAGGACGCGTGACCGGCGTGCACCTGCATTACGAGGTGCGTGTCGGGGGCAAACCCGTCAACCCGATGGTATATATCAAGGCTGCTAATGATGTTTTCTAAAAGCAAGATCAACGAACCTGGCCCCAAGGCCTCCGAAGCTCCGGCACCGGCTCCGGCAACGGCACCCGTGGAAAAGACTGACTTCAAAGCACCCGCGGCGACCAAGGCAAAGCCCCCCGCATCGGTTCTGTCGTCTGATCTGCACGTCGAAGGTAACATCCGCACCACAGGCGATGTTCAGGTCGAAGGCACTGTCGATGGCGATATCCGCGCGCACCTGCTGACCATTGGCGAAACCGCCACCATCAAAGGCGAGGTCGTGGCAGACGACGTCGTGGTGAACGGCCGCATCGTGGGTCGCGTGCGCGGCCTGAAGGTCCGCCTGACCTCTTCGGCGCGCGTCGAGGGTGACATCATTCACAAGACCATCGCGATCGAGAGCGGCGCGCACTTCGAAGGTTCGGTCCAGCGCCAGGACGATCCCCTTTCGACCGCTGGCGCCAAGCGCATCACTGGCCCTGAAAGCAAAAGCTAATCCGGCATTTTCCGGATTGCCCCTTCGGGACGATCTCTAGGACGAGACAGAAAGGCACCGCGACTTGCGGTGCCTTTTTCTATAGTCCAACGCATCAGGGGTCAGCGTATCAGGCGTTCTCGATCAAAATGCGATAGAGGTGCCAAGTCGCGTGTCCCAAAATGGGCAGCACGATAAACAGCCCCAAGAAGCCTGGCAGCATTGCGACAAAGGTCAGCACTGCCACGATTCCGGCCCAGACCAACATCGGGACCGGCGCCTCGGTGACGACCTCGAAACTGCTGATCATTGCCGTCACGAAATCGATATCGCGGTCCACGACCATCGGCAGACCCACAACTGTGATCGCGAAAATCAGCAGTGCAAAGACCGCACCTATCGCCGTTCCGACCGCCAGCATTGTCAGGCCGTTGGTCGTCAGGTAGACATCATAAGATGTCGAGACATTGGTCATCGTCGAGAGCCCCATAAAAAGGGCAAAGATCATGTGCGCGATGAAGAACCAGAACAAAAAGATGATCACGACCACCGCGCTGAGCCACGGCAACTGGCGGCTCCCCTGCCCTTTGACCGCGCCAAAGATGCGGTGCCAGTCCATGGCCAGCCCGAACTCCAGCCAGCGTGATGTCTCGTACAGGCCCACGGCGGCAAAGCTCCCGACCAAAGGGAAGCTGATCACCGCCAGCACCAGCCAGTAGGTCTGCCCCGTGATCGCGGTGATCGCCCACATCAGCCATCCCACGGCCACATAGACGCCTGCAAAGATCAGCCCGAACACCGGCGAGCGGCGAAAGTCCCCGACCCCGCGCCGTAGCGCCAGAAAGACGTCAGCGATCGTTGCTTGCGCCAACTCGGGCGCGCCGAGCTTGCTGCCCTGCTCAATGGCATCCATTCATGGTCTCCCCTCTTCCTCCGGAAGGGAGCCTATCGGCCATTGGCGATGCGGCGAAGATGTAATTTCGATACAGCTTATCAGCGGCCAAAGAAAAACCGCGGCGCTTTGGCCGCGGTATCATTTATTCTTCGAAGGTCGCTTCGGCGCGGGATTTGCCGCTGACATCCATGGCCAGCGTCGCCGCCATCAACCCGTCCAGATCCCCGTCCAATACGCCCGAGGTGTCCGAGGTTTCGAACCCCGTCCGCAGGTCCTTGACCATCTGGTAGGGCTGCAGAACGTAGGACCGGATCTGGTTACCCCAGCCCGCATCGCCCTTGGCTTCGTGGGCGGCGTTGATGTCCGCGTTCCGGCGATCCAACTCCATCTGATACAGACGCGATTTTAGGGCCTTCATGGCGATATCGCGGTTCTGGTGCTGCGACTTCTCCGAAGAGGTCACAACGATGCCGGTGGGGATGTGCGTAATCCGTACAGCCGAGTCTGTGGTGTTGACGTGCTGACCGCCCGCGCCGGACGAACGGTAGGTGTCGATGCGGATTTCGCTCGGGTTCACCTCGATCTCGATGTTGTCGTCGACCACGGGGTAGACCCAGACCGAGCTGAACGAAGTGTGACGGCGCGCCGCCGAGTCATAGGGCGAAATCCGCACCAAACGGTGCACACCACTCTCGGTCTTAAGCCAGCCATAGGCGTTGTGGCCGCTGATCTTGTAGACTGCCGATTTGATCCCCGCTTCTTCGCCGGGGCTCATGGACTGCAATTCGACCTTGTAGCCTTTCTTTTCGGCCCAGCGGACGTACATGCGCGACAGGATCGAGGCCCAGTCACAGCTTTCTGTACCACCCGCACCCGAGTTGATCTCGAGGAAGGTGTCGTTGCCGTCCGCCTCGCCATTCAGCAGAGCTTCCAACTCTTTTTGCGCAGCGGTTTGGGCGAGATCCTTCAGAGCAGCTTCGGCGTCTTTGACGACCTCCTCATCCTCTTCCATCTCGCCAAGCTCGATCATGTCGATGTTGTCCTGAAGATCCTGCTTGATGCCGGTGTAGACATCCATGGAATCGATCAAGGTCTGGCGGTCGCGCATCAGCTTTTGCGCGGCCTCGGGATCGTCCCACAGGGTCGGGTCCTCGACACGGGCGTTGAATTCCTCGAGCCGGTGCTGCGCGGTGTCCCAGTTCAGCCGCTGGCGCAACAGCTCCAGCGATTTTTCGATCTCGGCCACGGTGTTCTGTGCTTCTGCGCGCATCTTCGTCCTATGGGTTTGAAAGGGTCAAAGGGGCCGCGCGGGGCGGCAGCCCTGTCAGGCAGCGGTGATACCGCAGCATCGCTATATGAGCAAGGTCAGTAGAGGCCGCCCGCGCTGAGCGTCCCAAAATCGGCCTTGGGCCCGACGACAGCCGTTCCCCCGCCCGAGGTCGTGACCTGCTTGGGCGCATCGTCAGATTCACCACGTTCAAAAAGCGGCAAGTTGGAGCCGACGGCAAAACCACCGTCAAAGGTGACGCCAAACATCGGCTCTTCGCCATCGCGGAAGTATTCAGCGACCACGTATTCGCCGCTCGCATCATCTGCCAATCGTGCACCGGTGAAACGGTCGATCTTGATAAAGTGACCGCCTGGCGGCACATCAAACGGACCACCACCGTACTTCTTGGTCGCAGCCCGCATCAGCTCGGTAAAGACCGGACCACACAGTGTGCCACCATAGGCGCCACGACCCATGGGACGCGGGCTGTCAAAGCCCATGTAGCAGCCCGCCACAATGTTTGAGGTAAAGCCGACGAACCACACGTCCTTAGCGTCGTTGGTGGTGCCGGTTTTACCGGCGGTGGGGACAGGCAGCTTCACAGTGCTGGCCGCAGTACCGCGTTGCACAACGCCCTGCATCATCGAGGTCAGCTGATAGGCTGTGATGGGGTCCATCACCTGTTCACGATTCGAGGTGATGCGCGGCCCGATCCCATTGGGGATGGAGGGATCTGCACAATCGGTGCAAACGCGCTCTTCGTGGCGATAGATGGTGCGGCCATAGCGGTCCTGAACGCGGTCCACCAGAGTGGGCTGCACCCGCTCGCCGCCGTTCGCGAACATCGCATAAGCCGCGACCATCTTGTACAGTGTCGTCTCTTCGGAGCCCAGAGAGTTCGCTAGGAAGCGGCCCATGTTGTCATAAACGCCAAAGCGTTCGGCGTAGCGCGCAATGGTGTCCATGCCGACTTCTTGGGCCAGACGCACGGTCATCAGGTTCCGCGACTGTTCGATGCCGGTCCGCAACGGGGTCGGGCCATAGTATTTGTTCGACGAGTTTTTGGGGCGCCACAAACCTTGGGGGGTGTCCACCTCGATCGGGGCGTCGATCACGATGGTCGCGGGCGAATAGCCGCTATCCAGAGCCGAAGCATAGACAAAGGGTTTGAAGCTAGACCCCGGCTGGCGCTGCGCCTGCGTCACGCGATTGAACACCGAATCCTGATAGGAGAAGCCCCCCTGCATTGCCAGAACGCGGCCGTTTTCCACGTCCATGGCCATCAGACCGCCCTGCACTTCGGGGGTCTGTCGCAAGGTCCAGCGGATAAAGCTGCCATCTTCGTCCTTGGTCATGCGCCGTACGAGCACGACGTCGCCAACCTCGACCAGATCACCAGCCACGCGGGCCTTATTCGCGAGTTTCCCATTCTCCAGGCGCTTGCGAGCCCACTGCACGTCTTCGGACGGGATCCAGTGGCCATCTTCGTCCTCTTCGACGCCTTCGATCCCGATGCGGGCCGAGCTATCGCCAACGCGCAGAACAACGGCGGGATACCACTGCGCTTCAAGGAAGATGTCGCGGGGAACATCAACGTTCGACAGGGCTTCGCGCCACTGTTCTTCGGTCTCTAGTTCGGCTGGGTCGATCTTCTTGCCTGTGCCGCGCCAGATACCGAGACCGCGGTCATATTTTTCAAGGCCGCGGCGCAGGGATTCGCCTGCAACAGCTTGCAAATCGGGATCGACGGTGGCGCGCACCGATAGACCGCCGGTAAAAAATTCACCCTCTCCGAAATCGTCGCTTAGCTGGCGGCGAATTTCGTCAGTGAAGTAATCGCGGTAGGGCAGAGCAACGCGGAAGTCTTCGTAGTCGCCATTCTGCACGGATTTGAGCGGCAGCGCCTGTTCGGCATCGCGCATCTCGGCGGTGATGTATCCGTTCTCTTCCATCTCGCGCAGCACGTAGTTGCGGCGATCCACAGCTTCTTCGTAGTCACGGACAGGATGCAGTTTGGCCGGTTTCTTGGGCAATGATGCCAGATATGCCGCTTCGCCCGGGGTCAGTTCACCCAGCGTTTTGTTGAAGTAGGTCTGCGCGGCAGCCGCCACACCATACGAATTCGCGCCAAGGTAAATTTCGTTCAGGTACAGCTCTAGGATCTCGTCCTTTTCCAGCGTCTGCTCAATACGCGTGGCAAGGATCAATTCCTTGATCTTGCGCTCGGCCTGACGGTCGCCGGACAGAAGGAAGTTCTTCATGACCTGCTGTGTGATGGTCGACGCGCCGCGCACATTGCGGCCGCGCGACACCACCGCGTCCCGTGCCGCCGAGGCGATGCCCATCAGGTCGTAGCCCGAGTGCTGATAGAAGTTCTTGTCCTCGGCCGAGATAAAGGCCGCTTTGACCAGATCGGGGATTTCTTCAGCAGGGACGAACAAACGCCGCTCTTTGGCGAATTCATCAATGATGCGCCCTTCGGCGGAATAAATCCGGCTGATGGTCGGCGGTTCGTACTGTGACAGAGCCTCGTGGCTCGGCAGGTCGCGTCCGTACATCCAGAACACACCACCAATGCCCAGAGCAACCATGAAAATGCCCAAGGTGATGGCGCTAAAGATCGCCCCGAAGAAGGATAATATGAATCGCACCACTGGCTGGCCCTCGTGTCAAACGTGCCCCCTCTTATAGGCAGGGCCTTGTGGGGTCAAAACACAATGGGTCGAGATAAATGGAAAGGCGGGCTATTGCCGGATCAATTGCCCTTCTGCGGCGTCTGCAATCGCCCACTCTAGAATTGCCGCCGTAATCGCCGTAGCGGTACGCGCTCGCCATTCTGGATTGGTGATGTTGGCGCGATCCCGATCCGAAGACAGGAAGCCGACTTCAAGCAGAACGGACGGGATATCCGCAGCCTTGAGGACCGAGAACCCCGCCCCGCGCAGTGGGCGCGAATGCAGCGGATTGCCATTCTCTTTGAGCGCCTCCAGCAATTGGTTTGCCGCACGTTTCGCGCGTGGCATCGTGTCCGTCCGCGCCAAGTCCATTAGCACATGAGCGACGACATCGTCCTGCCCCGTCAGGTCTACCCCCGCCAGCAAGTCCGCCCTGTTATGCCGCTCTGCAAGTTTCTGCGAGGCCTTGTCCGAGGCTTCTTCGGCCAGAGTATAAATGGTGGCCCCCCGCGCACCGCCGCCGTCCAAGGCATCCGCGTGCAGCGATAGGAAAAGATCCGCGCGGGCCTCGTGGGCGATTGTGACGCGGGTTTCCAAGGGGACAAATTCATCGGCCTCTCGGGTCAGGTAGACATCGACCTCGCCCGTCCGAACCAGCGTATCGCGCAGTTCCATAGCAAAGCGCAGCATCAACTCTTTCTCATCATAACCGCCGCGCTGCGCGCCCGGGTCTACGCCGCCGTGGCCTGGGTCAATGACAACCACCAGCTTACCACTGCCGGATTGGCGCATGCGGGCCGGATCAACATCCGCGACCAAGGGCATCCCCCAGTCGGGATCGGCAGGCGCGACGGACCGCGCGGCGAAGTCCTGATGAGAGGTACGTTCAAGCGTCAGGTTCAGCTTGGCCTGCCCGGTCTCGGTATCGATCCGCAGATCAGACGACGCCAGCGCCAGAGGCCCGTCAAGATCGAGGATCATGCGTGTCCAGCCGGGTCGATACTGACCAAAGCGCGCGTCCGATACGGCGGTTGTTTGGGTAAACAGCGCGGGGTCTAGCCCGGTCCAATCGACTTCGCGAAAGTCTGCGATCAGGCGTGCGGGGTCGTCCAGCGTGAACACGCGATACGGAACCCCTTGGGTCATCCCAAGGGTCAGCGTCACCCCGCGCTCTGTGTCAGCAGCACGGGTTTCATCCGGTAGAATACGGGCCCGCCCCGTGAAATCCTGAGCGAGCGCAGCACCAGCAAGACACAGCGCCACCACCAAACCTGTAACAATGCGAAAAATCATCTGCTCGGCCTCTGACCGTCTTTTCGCAAATAGATACACGGTCTGGGGGCCTTCGCAAAGTTATCATGAAGGAGAGTGTGTAAGCCCGCCTAAAGATGGCACAAATCCGCTATCGGTTTGCCATGAATTCGGTCAGGCGGCGCAGGCCCTCTTCGATATCCTCAGTCGAGCGCGCGTAAGAAAACCGCAGCGTCCCTGCCCCGCGATCAGGATCGAAATCGAGGCCGGGGGTCACCGCAACGCCCGCTTTTTCCAAGATTTCGGCGCAGAAGGCGCGGCTGTCGCTGGTAATGTGGCTGACGTCCGCGTAGACGTAAAATGCCCCATCGGGCGGCGCGATGCGGTCGAAACCTGCTTTGGGCAGGCCCTCGATCATCAGCTGGCGATTGCGCGTATAGACCTGCAGGTTCGCGTCCAACTCCTCTTTGCAATCCAGCGCCCCAAGGGCGGCGATCTGGCTGGCATGGGGGGCGCAGATGAACATGTTCTGGGCCAGACGTTCAATCCGGCGCACGTGCTCGGGCGGAACAACCATCCAACCCACGCGCCAACCAGTCATGCTGAAATACTTGGAAAAGCTGTTGATCACATAGACGTCTTCGGAATGCTGCAGCGCCGTGACCGCTTTGGCCTCGTACTCGATACCATGGTAAATCTCATCGCTGATAAAGGCGGTATTCTCGGCCTGCGCGGCATCAATGAGTGCGCCCAAAGCATCCTTGCCCAACATAGTACCCGAGGGGTTCGCGGGCGATGCGACCATCAGACCGTCCAACCCTTTGCCCACGAAATCCGATGGCACCGGCTGATAGCGGTTCTCGGCCGCCGTTTCGAGCATCACAGGCTCGACGCTCATTGCCTTCAGGATCTGTCGATAGCTGGGATAGCCCGGCGCGCCGATGCCAACCTTGTCCCCTGCGTCGAACAGCGCGGTGAACGCCAGCAAAAATGCCCCCGAAGAGCCCGAAGTCACCACGACCCGCGACGGGTCCAGTTCAACGTCATACCAATCGCCATAAAGCTGCGCGATCCGTGCCCGCAATTCAGGAATGCCCAAGGCAACCGTATACCCCAGCGAGCCGTTCTCCATCGCCGTCGCCAAGGCGTGGCGCGCACCAGTCGGCGCGGCGGTACTGGGTTGACCGACCTCCATGTGAATGATGTGGCGTCCGGCCTCTTCGGCACGGCGCGCGGCCTCCATCACATCCATCACGATAAAGGGATCGACATCGCTGCGGGTTGAATTTCGCATGGGGTCCTCACTAGGGTGTTGCCAATGTCATTTCAGGCGAGGAAAGGATCGTCAATGCGCCAAGCCGCCCGCGTGCTGGCAACTGCCCTGTGCCTGTCTCTGATTGCCAGCCTTCCGGCCCGTGCCGTTGGCCTGTTGCGCGATCCCGACATCGAACATGCGCTAAACACGATTGCTGCGCCGATCCTGAATGCCGCGGGCCTTGGCGCCAATCGCGTGAAAGTTCTGGTTGTGAACGAATCCAGTTTGAACGCCTTTGTCGTCGATGCGGAACATATTTTCATCCACGCAGGGCTTCTGTCTCGGCTTGAAAACGCCAGCCAGCTGCAATCTGTCATCGCGCACGAGGCCGCACATATCGCGAACGGTCACATGGCCCGACGTCTCACCAACATGCGCACTGCCCGCACTGCAGCAGGCATTGGTCTGGCTTTGGCTGCCGCAGCCGCTGCTGGCGGAGAAGGACGCGCCGCCACCGGACTTGCCCTTGGGACGCAATCTAGTGCGCAAAGAGTTCTCTTTGCCCACACCCGCGCCGAAGAGGCCAGCGCAGACCAAGCTGGGGTTCGTTACATGGTCAGCGCGGGCATCAATCCAGTAGGCGCTGTCGAGGTCGTCGACATCTTTCGCGGACAAGAGGCGCTGAGCGTCTCTCGCCAAGATCCCTACACACGCACGCACCCTTTGACCCAAGACCGTTTCCGCGCCTTGCAAGGGTTCGCCGCAGCGTACGGAGATCGTGCTTGGCCCGATGCGACGACCGCGAACTACTGGTTTGCGCGCGCTCAGGGCAAACTGACTGCGTTCACCCGAGCCCCCAGTTGGACCCTGCGCCGCGCGAAATCCAGCGTGACCGCAGATATCCGCCTGATGCGCGAGGCGGTCGCCTATCACCGCCAACCGAACGCAAGAAAGGCGATTGCCACAATCGACAAACTGGCCTCCGCCCGCCCCCAAGACCCCTTTGTCCACGAGCTCCGTGGCCAAATTCTGCTAGAGAGCCGTAACTTCAGCCCCGCGACAAATGCCTATGGCCGCGCAGTCAAACTGGCCCCGAATGATCCCCTGATTTTAGGCGGCTACGGGCGGTCCTTGCTGGCGCTTGACACCGCCGACAGCAACAAGCGAGCCCTCGCCGCACTGGAGAAAGCCCGCCGGATCGACCGATATAGCGCAGGCGTTCTGCGTGATCTGGGCATGGCCTATGCCCGCGCGGGACAGAACGGAATGGCCTCACTGGTGACTGCCGAACGCTATGCATTGCGCGGTCGGCTAAATGACGCTGCACTCCACGCCAAACGGGCCGAAGGTCTGCTGCCGCGCGGATCCGCCCCTTGGCAAAGGGCGCAGGATGTGCTGACTGCTGCAAAAGCCGCGCCGAAATGAAAGGACGCCACATGATCCGAACTCTCGTCACCGCCAGCGCCTTGGCCCTGACCGTTGCAGGTTCTGCCGCGACCGCAGAAACCGATCTGACCAGCATGACTGACGCCGAGCGCGCGGCGTTCCGTGACGAAGTCCGCGCCTACCTTCTGGACAACCCCGAAGTCATTATGGAAGCCGTCGCCGCCCTAGAACAGCGCCAAGCCGCAGACGCCGCGAACACCGACCGTACGCTGGTTGAGACATACAGTGACGCAATCTTTGCCGATGGGCATTCATGGGTTGGCGGCAACCCAGAGGGTGACATCACCCTGGTTGAATTTCTGGATTATCGCTGCGGCTACTGCCGCAAAGCCTCTGCCGAGGTCGAGCAGCTGCTGGAGTCCGATGGGAACATCAAATTCATCGTCAAAGAGTTTCCAATCCTTGGCGAAGAGAGTGTGATCTCGTCTCGGTTTGCGCTGGCTGTACAGGCGGTCGCGGGAGACGATGCCTACAAAGAAGCGCATGACGCTCTGATCACCTACAAGGGCAGCTACGCCGAGCCTGCCCTGCGCCGCCTGGCCGAGGGGCTTGGTGTCGATCCAGATGCGGTGATCGCTGGCATGGACGCGCCCGAGATCAACCAGATCCTGCAGGCAAACCGCGAATTGGCGAACGCGCTACAAATCAGCGGTACGCCGACATTTGTCATGGATGATACCATGTTGCGGGGGTACGTCCCACTGGCACAGATGCAGGCGATCGCAGACGACATCCGCGCACAATGATCCGTTGGGCCGCTGCCTTGCTGGCTGCGGCCAGCCCTGCCTGCGCGCTCGATTTCGGGGATCTGACCCCGACCGAGCGCGAGGCCCTTGGTCAGGAACTCCGTGCGCTGCTGCTTGATGAACCCGAATTGATTGAGCAAGCCCTATCGCCTGCGCGACCTGACCCCATGTCCTTTCACATCGCAGAGGACAAGCGTCGTCTGTCTTACCTACGCGAGCAAATCGCACCCCAAGATGGGGACGTGGTAATTGGACCAGCTGGCGCACCAGTCGTGACCGCGTTTCTCGGAGCCGGGGATACGTCGGCAGAGATGGCGCGGGTCCTGCGCGATCTGGCGGGCACCGCCACACCCCCTCAGATTGTTATCAAATTCTGGCCTGCCAACGACAGGGCCGCCGCGATTGGCCAACTTTATGGCACAGAGGCCCTTTGGGCAGCTTTGACAGGGCAGTCTGAGACAGATTGGGACGAAGCCGCAATAGGCGCGCGCGCCGCGAAACTAATGACGGACCGGACCGCGCTTGCAGAGGCGTTAGAGTTGGACGCCCCGCCTTTCCTGCTCATCGACGGCATCATGGTCAAAGGCCCCGTGCCCCCGATCGTCATCCAGAAATACCTCTCTAAATGAAAAAGGGCGCATCGCTGCACCCTTAGATCCGTTCTATCCGAAAGCCTTACTCGGCAGCATCCGCCATTTCGGCGTCGATCTCTGCCGCGCGCTTTTCGACCTGCTCCACGATGTGGTCGATCATCTTGTCATTCGACATTTTGTGGCTTTGCTGGCCCGCCAGATAAACCATCCCGCTGCCTGCTCCGCCACCGGTAAAGCCGACATCGGTCATCAGCGCCTCGCCGGGGCCATTGACCACACAGCCGATAATCGACAGGCTCATGGGCGTTTTGATGTGTTCGAGCCGCTGCTCCAAAGCCTCGACCGTTTTGATCACGTCAAAGCCCTGACGCGCGCAGCTGGGGCAGCTGATGATGTTGACGCCGCGATGGCGCAAACCCAGCGATTTGAGGATTTCATAGCCAACCTTCACCTCTTCGACGGGGTCGGCCGACAAGCTGACCCGAATGGTGTCGCCAATCCCCATCCACAGCAGATTGCCCAGTCCAATCGCGGACTTGATTGTGCCAGAGGTCAGACCCCCTGCCTCGGTGATGCCAAGGTGGATCGGTGCGTCCGTGGCTTCGGCAATCCCTTGGTAGGCCGCCGCAGCGAGAAAAACATCGCTGGCTTTGACGCTGATCTTGAACTCGTGGAAGTCGTTGTCCTGCAGAATCCGAATATGCTCTAGCCCGCTTTCGACCATCGCTTCGGGGCACGGCTCGCCGTATTTCTCGAGCAAGTGCTTTTCCAAAGAGCCCGCGTTCACGCCGATGCGAATTGAACAATTGTGGTCGCGCGCTGCTTTGATCACCTCTTTGACACGGGTCTCGTCGCCAATATTACCGGGGTTGATCCGCAAACACGCTGCACCCGCCTCGGCCGCCTCGATCCCGCGTTTGTAGTGGAAATGGATATCAGCCACGATCGGAACCGGGCTTTCCTTAACGATCTCTTTCAACGCGATCGAGCTGTCGCGGTCCGGAACAGAGATACGAACGATGTCAGCGCCAGCCTCTGCGGCCGCCTGAACCTGCGCGATGGTGCCTTTGATATCGGTCGTGACCGTGTTGGTCATGGTCTGAACCGAGATCGGAGCGTCCCCGCCCACCGGAACGTTGCCCACCATGATCTGGCGGCTCTTGCGGCGGTAAATGTTCCGCCAAGGGCGGACGTGGTTCAGGGACATGGGCACGCACTCCGGGTTAATCAGAAGTCGTGCAACAAATAGGGCTGATAGGGCTGGGGTGCAATCATCCCCTGCCCCAGATCAGAACAAGTTTATCAGTCAGCGGTGGTTTGCTGAGGCGCTGGTGTATCCGCCAGCGCCAGTTCGGCGACGACTTTGGCCAGATCCTGATCATTGTCGAGCGAGGCGACGGAATAAGTCTGCGACAGGCTCTCGCTATCGAGCGCGAGATTTTTGGTTACCACGCCCCGATCACCGGCAGGGCCAAAATGCGTGCCATTGATGTCAAAGTAGACCGCGCCGGATTCGCCAACACGGATGGTGGGCGCCTCTTCGGTTTGGGGCACTTCGTAGCTGTCACCGCCGTTCATAATGCCCTCAAAAATAACCGAGCCATCGGCGGCGCGCACACGTACCCAAGCAGGGCGAACCGCGACCACGGCCAAACGGGGCGGCGCGTCCGCGACAACCTGTGGCTGCGGGGCACCGACTGGCGTCATGGGCAATTCGGCAAACATATCGTCAGTAGGCTGTTCAACGACTTCTGCAATCTGTGGCAGTTCAGGCTGTGCGAACACGCCAACCGAGCGTGGATCAAGTGACGCAATCGGCGCATCACGGGGCACCAAAACTGGCACATCCAACGCTTCGGGACGATAAAGACGATCCAGAGCTTCGGCGGGTGGGTTAAAGATACCGGCCGCGTCAGCGACAATCTCGCCCTCTTCGTCACCCTGTTCGCTCAGCGGATCAAGGTCACTGACCAGCATCGGCGTATGCTCGACCGGAGCCAGTTGAACCCGCTGAATTTCGGTAAACACGCTCCAGCCGCCAAATCCGAGCATACCGATCACAGCCAGTAGCGCGATCGATGACCCAATGGCGCCGGGCTCTATCCCTGCAAAGATGCTCTCTTTGCCAGGGACAAAGGGCGTACCGGACTCAAGTAGCGGATCGGCATTCATGCGGCGCGCGCGCGGCGCGGGGATCCCGTCACGCTTGCGCGACGATGCTTCGGGTGCCATGCCATGCGCCGTCGAGAAGCCGCTTTCCTTACAAAAGGCCGCGAATACAACATCAGGCTCCAACCCCAAATAGCGGGCGTAGGAGCGCACGTATCCTGCAATAAAACCGGGGGTATCGAAAACGCTTGGATCGCAGTTTTCGATGGCAGCAATGTAAGAAGCTTTGATGCGCAGCTCTCGTTGCACGTCGAGAAGGGACTTCCCGATCGTCGCGCGTTCGCCACGCAGCACATCCCCAAGCCGCAGCTCAAAGTCGTCGAACCCCTTGGGGTCCGAAGATTCATCCTGCGCATCACTCGACTGGGATTTGAAACGCATACCCAAATTTACTGCCCTACTTACCTGATTCCGACACGGCAAACACACTTTTGATTCGCCGTGATCTGTTATTAGGGCAAAGTTACCACACTGCGTAGGAGAATTCAGCGCAGGACTTGATTAAGCGCTTAATTCGGCACGATTCAGCGCACAATGAGACCAGAGATCGTCCATTGCCCGGACCAAAGCGTCCATTTCCTTGGGGCCATGCACCGGAGACGGGGTGAATCGCAGCCTTTCGGTCCCACGCGGAACGGTGGGGAAGTTGATAGGCTGCACGTAGATCCCGTACTGCTCAAGTAACATGTCAGAGAGCATCTTGCACTTGACCGGGTTGCCCACGTGCACTGGCACAATGTGGCTGTCGTGGTCGATCAGGGGCAAGCCCATCGCCTTCAGGCGGGCCTTCAGGATCTTGGCTTGGGTCTGATGTGCATCACGGATTGACTGATCCTCTTTCAGAACAGCGATGCTTGCTGCAGCGCCTGCCGCCACAACGGGGGGCAGCGAGGTGGTGAAGATGAAGCCAGGCGCATAGGAACGGATCGCATCACACATCTTTTCCGATGCCGCGATGTAGCCACCGTGGACGCCAAATGCTTTGCCCAGAGTGCCGTTAATAATATCAAGACGATCCAAAAGTCCGTCGCGTTCTGCAACACCGCCACCGCGGGGACCGTACATGCCAACGGCGTGCACTTCGTCCAGATATGTCAGTGCGCCGAACTCTTCGGCCAGATCGCACAGCTCAACGATGGGGCCAAAGTCGCCGTCCATAGAGTAGACCGATTCAAACGCGATCAGCTTGGGCGCGTTGGGATCGTCGGCTTCCAGCAGCTCGCGCAGGTGCGCGACGTCGTTGTGACGGAACACGCGCTTGGCACCACCGTTGCGGCGAATACCCTCGATCATCGAGGCGTGGTTCAGCTCGTCCGAGTAAATGATCAGGCCGGGGAATAGCTTGGGCAGGGTCGAAAGAGTCGCGTCGTTTGCGATGTACGCGCTGGTGAACAGCAGCGCCGCCTCTTTCTGGTGCAGGTCAGCCAGCTCGGCCTCAAGACGCTTGTGGTAGACAGTGGTGCCCGAGATGTTGCGGGTGCCGCCCGAACCGGCGCCGGTGGCGTCCAGCGCTTCGTGCATTGCTTCCAGCACCTTAGGATGTTGGCCCATGCCTAGGTAATCGTTGCCACACCACACAGTGATGTTCTGCTCCGAACCATCCTCCTTGCGCCATACGGCGTGGGGATAATTGCCTTTGCGGCGTTCGATATCGATGAAGGTCCGGTAGCGACCTTCTTCATGCAGGCGGTTCAGAGCTACGTCGAGCTGTTGGGTGTAGTCCACCGGTGTCTCCTGTGTTTGGTTGCCGCGCCCCGCCTTTGGCGAAATGCGACATGCCTACCTAGGCATCCCGTCGATTTAGAACGGATATAGGTTACTGTTCGCGTAGGCAACAGGCTACAAGGTGCCGCAGGTATTAGACTTTGATCTGCATCAACGTGCTTGACCGGACCGTGACTGGACAGTCCGACGCCGACTGTTAGGGTCGCCTCCAGTAATATTCTGGAGATTCACGATGACCCTCACCCCCGTTTTGGAGCGGATCGACGCCGATCTGGACGCCTCTCTCGACCGCTTGATGGAGCTACTGCGAATCCAGTCAATCTCGACCGATCCGGCCTATGCCGACCAGTGCGAAGCGGCTGCCGACTGGCTGGTCGCCGACCTGCAGAGTTTTGGCATTGCAGCAGAAAAGCGCGACACACCGGGCCATCCGATGGTGGTCGGCCATGTGCCTGGCGACGGTCCACATGTACTGTTCTATGGTCATTATGACGTTCAGCCCGTCGATCCGCTAAACCTTTGGCACAGAGACCCTTTTGACCCCGCGATCGAGGATGCGAACGGCACCCGCGTGATCCGTGGCCGCGGATCGAGCGATGACAAGGGCCAGCTGATGACCTTTGTCGAGGCCTGCCGCGCGTGGCAGGCTGTGCACGGCTCCCTGCCCTGCCGCATCACCTTCTTCTTCGAAGGAGAAGAGGAAACAGGCTCGCCGTCGCTGGTGCCGTTCATGGAAGAATTCGCCGACGAACTGCGCTGCGATCTGGCTCTGATCTGCGACACCTCAATGGTTGCCCCTGGTGTCCCATCTATCGCCAGTCAGCTGCGCGGAATGCTGAAGGAAGAGTTCACGCTGATTGGCCCGAAAATGGATCTGCATTCCGGCCACTACGGCGGAACCGCTCTGAACCCGCTCCATGCAATTGCACAAATTGTGGCCTCTTTTCATGATTCGACCGGGCGAGTCGCTGTCGATGGCTTCTACGAAGGCGTGCACCCCCTGCCCGAAGGCCTAAAGCGCCAGTGGGAGGGCTGCGGCTTTGACGAGGAGGATTACCTTGGCTCGGTCGGCATGACCAAAGCCCACGGCGAAGAGGGTTTCTCGACGCTCGAACTGCAATGGGCGCGCCCGACGCTCGAGGTCAACGGCCTCTGGGGTGGCTACAACGGCAAGGGCAGCAAGACGGTGATTCCGTCCGAAGCGCACTGCAAGATCACCTGCCGTCTGGTGGGCGACATGGAGCCCGACCACCTGCGCGCCGCGATCCGCAAACACGTCGAAGACCGCCTGCCCCAAGATGCTTCGGTACAGTGGGACAATGATGTGGACGGCGCCAAGGCCGCAGTGATGAACATCGAACGCCCCGAATTCGAAGCCGCCCGTCAGGCGCTGTCCGACGAATGGGACCGCGAAGCCGTTTTTGTCGGCATGGGCGGATCGATCCCGATCGCGGGCCTGTTCAAGGATATCCTGGGCATGGACGCGATGCTGATCGGCTTTGCGCAGGATGACGACCGCATTCACTCGCCCAACGAAAAGTACAATGTTGAGAGTTTCCACAAGGGCATGCGCTCTTGGGCGCGGGTGCTCGAGGCGCTTTCGCAGAAGTAAAAACAGCAAAACCAAGGCACCGCGCCTTGGCTTTTCTCTTTTAGACAAAGATCACGTCAGCGTGGTCCTGCATGTAGACCTTGAGCCACGGCGTGAACTGATCAGGATGCTCTGCAATCCGGCGGGCTAAGTCGCGCAATGTCACCCATTCCACCGCCATCACCTCGTCCGGGTTGGGCGTGACGGTCAGGCCCACTGGTGCGTCAGATACGTAAATCTGAACAACCTCGTGTTCTGTCAGGCCCTGCCCTACGTCGGCACGGTATTCGACCTCTTCTCGGTAGTGCACAGTGATACCGGTGACGCCAAGCTCCTCTTCCATCCGGCGCAAGGCACAAGCTTCGGAAGCCTCGTCCCAATGGGGGTGCGTGCAGCATGTGTTCGCCCAGTAGCCCGGCGTGTGGTATTTCGACAAAGCGCGCTGCTGTATCAAAATGCGATCACCATCACGCAAGAACACGGAAATTGCTGGGTGCCGCAGGCCGAGCCTGTGAACCTCTAGCTTTTCGACAGGTGTCAGGACGCCGTCGCGCCATGCAGGGATGAGATCAGCCATAACGCACCCGTTCCGTTGCTCTTACGGGTCGCTGGCATATCCCGAGCGCCGCCCTGCCGCAACCCAACTAGGACCGCAACGCGTCAGGATTGTTGCGCCAGATAGATCCATTCAACGCTGCCGCCACCGTGACCCAAGCAAGATAAGGCAGGAACAGCATCCCAGCGAGCCAGTCAATCTGCCAAAGCACGCCCGTCAAGATCGCGATCGTGATCCACATGATCGAAATGATCGCCATCCCAAGCCTGATCCGATGTGCTCCGAAAAACACTGGGGTCCATAGCGTGTTCAGCGCGATCTGAAGCGCCCAGAGCGCCATTGCCAGCCCCAGCAGCGGGCCGCCCGCAAACGCAGCGCGCGCCCCGGCCAAAGCCATCAGAATATAAAGAGTGGTCCAAACCACGGGGAAAGCCCAGTTTGGCGGCGTGAACGATGGCTTTTGCAGCGCGACGTACCACGCACCGGGCTTGAACAGCACACCGGTCGCAGCCGCGGCGCCACTGGCCGCCAAAAGAATAAAGAAAATCGTCCAATCCATGACAGGATAGGTAATACGTAGATTGCGCGCTTCAAGCGCCACTTCATTGATTTTAAGGGAAGAAGTGGCGCGGTTGACGGGGCTCGAACCCGCGACCCCCGGCGTGACAGGCCGGTACTCTAACCAACTGAGCTACAACCGCGCATCTACTTCGCCCGAGGTTTCACATTCAGCAGTGGCGCGGTTGACGGGGCTCGAACCCGCGACCCCCGGCGTGACAGGCCGGTACTCTAACCAACTGAGCTACAACCGCTCGCTGCTGTGTGTGACGCCTCGTTGGCGTGTGGGCGGTGTTTATGGCGTGGCGCGGGTGGCGTCAAGCGGAACCAAACACCTTTTTCAAAAAAAGTTCACGGACCGATCAGGCCCTGCGCACAGGCAGGGGCACGAACGCATTATTGTCGTCTGGCGGTAGATGGAAAAGCCCGTTTTCCCAATCGGTTGCACGCCACTGCGCCTTGGCTTCCTGAATCTTTTCACGAGAACTAGAGACGAAGTTCCACCAAATATGACGCGGTCCGTTCATGGTCGCCCCCCCAAGCAGCAGGAGACGGGCGCCAGACTCCTCGGCCCGTACCGTCAACGCATCTTTGGGATGAAAAACCAGCAAGCGCCCTGCTTCGAAACGATCCGCTCCTACCGTCACAGCGCCCGAGAGTATGTAGATTGCGCGATCCTCTTGGTTACCCGGTAGCGGCAACACTGAACCGGCTTCCAGCATCGCTTCTGCATAAAACATCTCGGACGTGGTCGGCACCCCGGCCTTGGCACCATAGAGGTCACCAAGAATCACGCGGACCTGCGCGCCGGCATCACTCAAAATCGGAGCATCGTTGCCCCCTGCATGGTGAAAGCTTGGTGCCGCATCCTCCAAATATTCGGGCAGAGCGACCCAGCTCTGGATACCATGAAGTGCTTGGGGACCGCGCAAAGCAATCCCATCCGTGCGCTCCGAATGCGTAATCCCCTGCCCCGCGATCATGAGATTGACGTCGCCCGGCTCGATCCATTGGCGCGTCCCCAGGCTGTCGCGGTGATGTAATCGGCCAGACATCAAATAGGTCACTGTTGCCAAACCGATATGCGGGTGGGGCAGAACGTCCAAACTGCGTCCGTTCAAAAACTCCATCGGCCCCATCTCGTCGAAGAAGATGAAAGGACCGACCATCTGGCGCTGCTTCGAGGGCAGCGCGCGCTGAACTTCAAACCCGCCAATGTCGCTCGCGCGAGGCACGATCACGGTTTCGAGTTCGTCAGAAAACGGAGAGCCGCACATATCCAATCCTTTCAACTAGCGTCTAGATCGGATTTGGGGTGCGAATAGCCTTTTACGAGCCGGCTTTGTGAACAATTCCTGTTTTGACCTGCACAGCGGCTCGACTATCTTCAGGGAGGATAACCGCGATCACCTTACAGATGAGGTGACAATCAAAGTTCAGGAAGGAGATTTAGGTGCGACAGACCGAAGGGTAAAAAAAAACCGTTAAGCCGCTCACTATGCCTGCGGCCTGCCGCGTCACTCGTTAAACACACACGAGTTAAAAAACCGTTCACCCACTCTGCAGTATTACAGTCATCGGTGATCTTCAAAAAACTCAAGACTTATGAGCCCATTCGAACAAGCCTTGTGTCGTGAAATGCACACTTTTGACGCCTTATGGCACGAAATTCACCTCACGCTTCGTGAAATTCCGCAGATTTTCGCGCGTCGCGAAGCAGTGGTTTTTCTTTGTTTATCAGGGCTTACACTCATCGCACTGGATCCACACGATTTTCTTGAACACATCTCGGTTCTTGAAGCCATTTTTGTGTGGGCATGCGCAGATTTCATCTTCGCCCTGGTGTATTTCATGACGCTTCTCGGAATCGCGATGATCCCGACCCGAAAGCCGCCCAAGATCTATCTTCCGATCCCGAGCACCTTTGCATTTACACTCACGACAGTCTTTGTCGAATCTATGATTGGCACGCTGAGTCTTGGTGAATACACGCCCAAAGTATGGCCCGATATCGTGGCCTTTGTCGTGGTGGCACAGCTCTTCGAGTTTCTGTTTGTTCGCTATGTTCTACCCGACGTCCTTGCAGCCATCCGAGCGCAATCGCCGGAGGAAACGCAGGGGATGTATCTCCAGATCGGTGAAAGCAAATGGCCCCTCTCCGAAGTTACTGCGATCTCTTCAAACCAGCACTACCTGAGGGTCGATTTTCTGAATGCTGAATCAGAAACGATCCGAGCACGCATTTCTGATGTGTTGGATACACTGCCCGACACAGCAGGCGTTCAGCCCCATCGGTCATGGTGGGTTTCCATTGGCGCACAGCCCTCATTGATCACAGAGGGGCGGAAACGTTGGCTCGTTACAGGTTTTGGGCACAAAATACCAGTCGCCAGAGGTAGAATTGACGTGGTCCAAAAATGGCTCGACACTCATCAAAGTAACGAGTCCTCGGGTCCAACATGAGTATTTTGACCACCGCCTTGAACCGCCCCTTCCAGCTTCTCGATGCCTTCGGGAGGCGATACCGCGTTCAACTCAAGACAGCACTTCCCGCAATCTTTTCGATGACGAGCTTGCTGTTTTTTGGCGTACTGCTGCTTGTGCTGTGGATCAGCGACCCTGTGGACTACCACGACTATATTTCTGCCCCGGCAGCGCTACTACTGTGGGCGGCAGGTCTGGCCATCGCGCTCTTCACCTATGTGGGGCTGATCTTTCTCTGGTCTATGAGTGCAGTGTCGCGCAGCATCACACTACCAATCTCAGCGGTCGGTCTAGTCGCATTTCTACTCTCGACCGTGTTTCACAAGGTGACCGGCAGCCTCCTGTCACAAGGCCTGTGGGAACAAGAGCTCTTCCCCAGCCACATCTACCTACTGCTGACGCAGATCGGATTCGAAGCGCTCTATCTACGCTACGGACTTCCGAAGTCCTTTCAAGATATCGCGGCACGCAAAGCCGGAGACGCCTATGACAGGACTGCCGTCCCCCTACAGACCGAAACAACGTACGAGACGCACGATAACTCTGTGACGTTTGCCGGAGAGCAAGCCATCCCACTGAACGAGATTTGGCTGGTCCGCGCTCTGGAGCATTACGTCGAGATCCATGGCAGATCGGGCGAACCCCGTGTTGTACGCGCGAGAATCACGGATTTTCTGGAACAAGTCAGCGAAGCCGATGGCATCCAAACCCACCGGTCGTGGTGGGTTTCTGCCAGCGCGGCCAAAGAACTGGTGACAGAGGGCGGCAAACGCTTTCTTGCTCTACAAGACGGCCAAAAAATCCCTGTCTCTCGCGGGCGACACCCAGATGTCTCGGCTTGGCTTGGCAAGCTATAAACATCAGAAATAAGGGAAAGTGGTGGGTGATGAGAGACTCGAACTCCCGACATCTTCGGTGTAAACGAAGCGCTCTACCAACTGAGCTAATCACCCGGTAGCGCGGTGTTTAATCTTATGATTTGGGGAAGGCAAGAGCCGTTTTCGAAAAAAGTTCATCTATTTGAGAATAGTTTGACGCCCTGCTCGAAACGCAAAGATCACACCCTGACCATCAGGCGCGCGGGCCAGTTCATCAATGCTATGCCCCATCACCTGGGTGCGTAGAAACCGTGAGGTGAAGCCATGGGTTACGATCACTGCAGGACGCCGAAGGCCCCTTAGAAAATCGCCCGTACGCGCCCACAGGCTCTCAAAGCTCTCACCCTCTGGCACACGGGCGTAGAAGTCCAATGCAGTCTCATTCGGGGTCTGTGCGGGCCAACGTTCGGCGATTTCTGATAGCAAGAGCCCCGCCCACTGGCCCATGCCTATTTCCGCGATCCTTGGGTCAGGCTGAACTTCGCACCCCAACCTCTGCCCGATCGGAGCTGCGGTCTGCATCGCTCTTCCCTGCGGGCTACTGAACAGATCAATCTGCTCCGCTGACAGACCTTCTTGGTGCAAAAGCTCAGCCATTGTTCTGGCCTGCGCTTTGCCCTTGGACGTTAACGGCGAATCTGATGCGCCTTGCATACGCCCCTCTGTGTTCGCGACCGTCTCGCCATGGCGCAGGATATAGAGGTCTGGCAGAGGCATTGGCGGATCCATCATACACAAAGGGCGCGCCCTATGAAGGGAGCGCCCAAGAGTTCTGGTGGGTGATAAGAGATTTGAACTCCTGACATCTTCGATGTGAACGAAGCGCTCTACCACTGAGCTAATCACCCGTTAAGGCGTGCACTTAGCTTTGTTCGTCAGTAGCCGCAAGCGGTTTGTCCGCTTTGCTGGCTGTACTCTGCCGCAGGCGCACATTCACCACATTCGCGTTTGCACCAGCCTTCATGTTCTTAACCATCAATTTCCCGAGCGGAGGTACATTCACGCTCTGACCACTCGCCAACGTATCGCCAAGAACCTCAAGAACAGCTTCGATCGCTGCTTTCGCTTCCGGCTTTTTCATGTCCAGCTTGGCAACCACCGCTTCGATCAGTTCTTTCTTCTTCAACGGCGGGACTGCCGCAGCAGCTTCTTTGGTTGTGACAACAGTCATATCAATTTCTTCCATAGGGCAATTATCCATAAACAAACACTAGCTTACAAACCGTGTGTTTGAAGCCTAGCACCACTTGGCCAAAAGAAAAGCGCACCCGGAGGGCGCGCTTTGTTTTGTTTCCGATCGCGGCTAATTAGTGCGCGATCTGGCTAGCAGCCGCTTGTTCCTGCTGACGTTTGGCCGCTGCAGCCTCTTCGGCAGCTTCGTCCCATTCAACAGCTTCGGGCTGACGCAGCAGCGCCTTTTCCAGAACCTGAGACACGTGGTTAACGGGGATCAGTTCCAGCCCCTCTTTCACGTTGTCCGGAATGTCGGCCAGATCTTTGACGTTCTCTTCGGGAATGAAGACCGTCTTGATCCCGCCGCGCAGCGCCGCGAGCAGCTTCTCTTTCAGACCGCCAATCGCAGTGGCGTTGCCGCGCAGAGTGACCTCACCAGTCATCGCGATATCCTTGCGCACCGGAATTCCGGTCAGCACCGACACAATGGCAGTGACCATGGCCAGACCCGCCGACGGACCATCCTTGGGCGTCGCGCCATCGGGCACGTGCACGTGGATATCCCAAGTGTCGAACTTCGGTGGCTTCACCCCGATCTGAGGACTGATCGAGCGCACGTAGCTAGACGCAGCGTCGATCGATTCCTTCATCACATCGCCAAGCTTACCGGTTGTTTTCATGCGGCCCTTACCGGGCAAACGCAGGGCTTCGATCTGCAACAGATCGCCGCCAACCGATGTGTAGGCCAAGCCTGTGACGACACCGACTTGATCTTCCTTCTCGGCCAGACCGTAGCGGTGACGCTGAACCCCGAGGAAGTCCTCAAGATTATCCGGCGACACGACAACCTTGTCCGTCTTTTTCTGAACGATCTGGGTCACAGCCTTACGGGCTAGTTTCGCCATCTCGCGCTCCAGATTACGGACACCGGCTTCGCGGGTGTAGTAGCGGATCACGTCGGTCAGAGCTTCGTCGGTAACTTCGAACTCGCCCTTTTTCAGACCATGCGAATTGACCTGCTTGTCGATCAGGTGCTTGCGCGCGATTTCGGACTTCTCCTCTTCGGTGTAGCCCGACAGGGGAATGATCTCCATCCGGTCCAGCAGAGGCCCAGGCATGTTGTAGCTGTTCGAGGTGGTCAGGAACATCACGTCGCTCAGGTCATATTCGACCTCAAGGTAGTGGTCGACAAAGGTCGAGTTCTGTTCTGGATCCAGCACTTCGAGCATCGCTGACGCCGGGTCGCCACGGAAGTCCTGCCCCATCTTATCGATCTCGTCGAGCAGAATGAGCGGGTTCGTGGTTTTCGCCTTTTTCAGCGCCTGAATGATCTTGCCGGGCATTGAGCCGATATATGTCCGACGGTGACCGCGGATTTCGGATTCGTCACGCACACCGCCAAGCGAGATGCGGATGAACTCACGACCGGTTGCCTTGGCCACCGATTTCCCCAACGAGGTTTTACCCACGCCCGGAGGGCCGACAAGGCACATGATCGGACCTTTCAGCTTCTTCGAACGACTTTGGACAGCGAGGTATTCAACAATACGCTCTTTGACCTTTTCCAAACCATGGTGATCGGCATCCAGAATTTCCTGAGCGCGGCCCAAGTCCTTTTTCACGCGCGAGCGAACGCCCCACGGGATTGCAAGCATCCAGTCTAGGTAGTTGCGAACAACGGTCGCTTCGGCAGACATCGGGCTCATGTTCTTGAGCTTCTTGATCTCGGCTTCGGCCTTTTCTTTGGCCTCTTTCGACAGCTTTGTATTCGCGACTTTTTCTTCTAGCTCGGCGACTTCGTTTTGCTCGTCACCATCCCCCAGCTCGCGCTGAATCGCCTTCATCTGTTCGTTCAGATAGTATTCGCGCTGGGTGCGCTCCATCTGGGTTTTGACGCGGCTCTTGATCTTCTTCTCGACCTGCAGAACGGACATTTCGCCCTGCATCATGCCGTAGACTTGCTCAAGACGCTCTGCGATGACGACCATCTCGAGCAGTTCTTGCTTCTGGTTCACTTCGATCCCGAGATGACCCGCAACAAGGTCGGCCAGCTTGCCCGGTTCGTCGGTTTCCGCGACGTTCGACAGGGCTTCTTCGGGGATGTTCTTCTTGATCTTGGCATAGCGCTCAAACTCGTCCGCGACAGAGTTTTCCAGCGCGATCACGGCTGCCTCGTCGCCCATTTCCTCGTCGAGGTATTCGGCGCGGGCTTCGAAGAACGCTTCGTTGTCTAGATATTCTTTGATTTTGACGCGAGCGACGCCCTCGACCAGCACTTTCACAGTGCCATCGGGCAGCTTCAGCAGCTGCAGCACATTCGCCAGCACACCAACACGGTAAATGCTGTCGGTATCGGGGTCGTCGACGCTGGCGTCGATCTGGCTGGACAGCAGGATTTGCTTGTCATCGGCCATGACCTCTTCCAGTGCACGCACTGATTTCTCACGCCCGACGAACAGCGGCACAATCATGTGTGGGAACACAACGATATCGCGCAGCGGAAGGACGGGGTAAGAGGAATTGAGAGGTTCTTGCATAACGCATCCTTGTTCTTGGCAAGATAGCCCGGCCCCACATCTGCAGCAGCTCTGGCCATCTCCACGTTTCCGGCATTTGATGTGGGGGCGTTGGCCCCGTTTTACAACCGGTTTGTCATAGAATGCCCCTGTCAGCAGCGGGCCGCAAGGGCCACTTACGCTTTGCAGGCGCAGGCAGAGCCACAGCAGCGGCACCTGCCCAGAAGAGTGCAAAACCCGCACCAACCGGCGGGATTTGCCTTGGGTTTATTTTAGCACGATGTGCGCCCGCGCCAAAGCGCGCCGAATTATGCTGCCGTCAGCGTGGGATAGTCGGTGTAACCCTTTTCGCCGCCGCCGTAGAAGGTGCCCTGATCACCCTCGTTCAGGGGCGCGCCTTGGTGCAGACGTTCCACCAAATCAGGGTTCGAAATAAACGGACGGCCAAAGGCGACCAGATCAACACCATCGCTCAGGCGTTTCTCGGCCAGATCGTAGTCGTACCCATTATTGCCCATATACGTGCCTTTAAAAAGGCTCCGCAGCGCATCAAACTGACCGTCACGTTCGCCGCCAGTCTGACCTTCGACCACGTGCAGATAGGCCAGCTTGTACTCGTTCAGACGTTCAAACACGGGGGTAAAGGTTGCCATCGGATCGCTGTCGCTGACGCCATTCGCGTTTGAGAAGGGCGACAGGCGCAGGCCAACATGTCCCGCATCCCATTCAGCAATCACGGCGTCCAGCACTTCGAACAGCAGGCGGGTGCGGTTCTCGACGCTGCCGCCATAGCGGTCATCCCGCTGGTTCGCACCATCCTTCAGGAACTGGTCCAACAGATACCCGTTTGCACCGTGCACCTCGACTCCGTCAAAGCCTGCTGCCTTGGCACAGCGGGTGGCGTGGGCGAAATCCTCGATCACACGGCGGATTTCGTCAGTCTCCAGCGCACGAGGGGTAGAGGTGTCCTCAAACCCGTTTTTGGTGAACGTCTTCACCCCCGCCGAGATCGCCGACGGCGCAACGGGTGCCTGATCTGCAGGCTGGATCGAGGTATGGGAAATCCGGCCAACGTGCCACAACTGAATGACAATCTTGCCACCCTCTTCGTGGACCGCGTCGGCCACCTTTTTCCACGCGGCAATCTGTGCGTCGGTGTGGATGCCAGGTGTCTGGATATACCCTTTGCCTTCGGGAGAAATCTGGGTTGCCTCGGTGATGATGAGACCTGCGCTGGCCCGCTGACGATAATACTCGACATGAAGGTCGTTCACTGCTCCCGTCTCGTCATCCGCACGGTTGCGGGTGAGCGGGGCCATGACAACCCGGTTCGCGAGTTCGATTTTCCCTGCTGGCAGCGGTGTGAAAAGTGCGTCGGTCATAAAAAACTCCTTAGCTTGGCCCGCATGTGGGCCTTGGCATTCCAGCTAAGAACGCAAACGGGCACCGCAAGTTCCCTTGCCGTGCCCGTGATCGAAACGCAGTTGTGCAAGCCTGCACATCACAACGGCTCGATATCTCCCTCGGCCCGTTTTGCGTGGAAATCAGCCTCCCACTGGGCAAAGGTTCCAGCGGCAATCGCGTCGCGCATCCCCTGCATCAGGTCCTGATAGTAATGCAGGTTGTGCCAAGTCAGCAGCATGGACTGGATGATCTCTTTGGCGCGGAAGGTGTGGTGAAGGTAGGCGCGGCTGTAGTTGCGGCACGCAGGGCAAGTGCAGTGTTCGTCCAGCGGGCGCGGATCGTCCTGATGGCGGGCGTTTTTGATGTTCAGCACACCGCGGCGCGTAAAGACCTGCCCCGTCCGCCCCGACCGCGATGGCAGCACACAGTCCATCATATCAATGCCACGCTTCACGGCGCCAACAATGTCGTCGGGCTTGCCCACGCCCATCAGGTAGCGCGGTTTGTCGACGGGCAGCATGTCGGGTGCATACTCCAGCACGTCAAACATCATCTCCTGCCCCTCACCCACGGCCAGACCGCCGACCGCGTAGCCGTCAAAGCCGATCTTCTGCAGCGCCTCGGCGCTTTCTTCGCGCTGATCGCGGAAGGTACTGCCCTGCTGGATTCCAAACAATGCATGACCCGGACGATCCCCGAACGCATCGCGCGACCGCTGCGCCCACCGCATGGACAGGCGCATAGACTCCAAAGCCTGCTTTTCCGTCGCGGGAAACGGCGTGCATTCGTCGAAACACATCACAATATCCGACCCCAGCAGCCTCTGGATTTCCATGCTGCGCTCCGGCGTGATCTCGTGTTTGGAGCCGTCCACATGACTTTTGAATGTCACGCCCTTTTCGGTCAGCTTGCGAAGTCCCGCCAGCGACATGACCTGAAACCCGCCCGAGTCCGTTAGAATCGGTCGCTCCCAGTTCATGAACTTGTGCAAACCGCCCAACCGGTCGATGCGTTCAGCTGTCGGACGCAACATCAGATGATAGGTGTTTCCCAGCAGAATATCGGCACCGGTTTCGCGAACATTTTCGGGCAGCATCGCCTTCACCGTCGCGGCGGTCCCCACGGGCATAAAGGCCGGCGTCCGGATGTCCCCGCGCGGCGTTGAAATCACGCCTGTGCGCGCTTTTCCGTCTGTCGCCTTGAGTTCAAAGCCAAAACCTGTTGCCATGGTCACACTCTCGTTCTATCGCGCGATTAGTATTACGCGCTGAAACCCCATTTACGGTTCGCGTATCAGGAGCCTTGCCAAAATGACTGACCAGACAGACACCCTTTCCGGTGCACCGGAGCCTTTGACCCTCGGTTGGGAGGAGTGGCTCAGTCTGCCTAATCTGGGGCTACCCGCCATGCGCGCCAAAGTGGATACAGGGGCGAAAACCAGCGCTTTGCATGCCTTTGACATTGAATCCTTTGGCAGCGCAACCCGTCCGCGCGTGCGTTTCACTGTGCATCCGATCCCCGGACGCGAAGATCTGATCATTCCATGCTCGGCCGAGATCGTGGATCGCCGCGACGTCACCTCGTCCAACGGCGAGACCGAGATGCGCTATGTGATCGAGTCTGCCCTGTCGATCGGAGGCCAGTATTGGCCCATCGAGCTGACACTGACCGACCGCCGCACCATGAACACTCGAATGCTTCTGGGCCGTCAGGCGCTGATCGAACACGTGACCGTCAGCCCGAACGACCGCTTCTGCCAGCCCAAGCTCAGCTATGATGTCTACCACAGCACCAAGATCGCGCAGGCTGCGCCCCGCCGTGCTCTGCGCGTTGCTGTTCTGAGCCGCGAAGACAACTATTCCACCCGCCGCTTGGTCGAAGAGGGCGAATCCCGTGGCCACTCGGTCGAGGTGATCGACACCGCCCGCTGCTACATGGCCATCAACGCGCTGGCCCCCGAAGTGCACTATGACGGCAAGCGCCTGCCCCGCTACGACGCGGTGATCCCGCGCATCGGTGCGTCAATCACCAGTTACGGCACAGCAATCACGCGGCAGTTCGAAACCATCGGCACCTACTGCGTGAACGGCTCCCAAGGGATCACCGCCAGCCGTGACAAACTTTACGCCCACCAACTGATGGCCAAGCACAAGATCGGCATGCCTATCACTGCCTTTGCCAGTTCGCCCAAAGATACGGGCAACCTGATGGGTCTGGTCGGCTCGGCACCCCTGATCGTCAAACTACTCGAATCGACCCAAGGCAAAGGTGTCGTTCTAGCGGAAACCAAGAAAGCCGCTGAGTCGGTCATCGACGCTTTCCGCGGCCTGAAGGCCAACTTCCTCGTACAACAGTTCGTGAAAGAGGCCGCCGGCGAAGACATCCGCTGCCTCGTGATCGACGGCAAAGTTGTCGCGTCGATGAAACGCACCGGTGCCGAAGGGGACTTCCGGTCGAACTTGCACCGTGGCGGCACCGCCAAAGCGGTACGCATCACCAAAGAAGAGCGCGAAACGGCAATCCGCGCCACACGTGCATTCGGTCTTGGCCTTGCGGGCGTTGACCTGTTGCGCTCGTCCGATGGCCCCAAAGTGCTGGAGGTGAACAGCTCTCCGGGTCTCGAAGGTATCGAGAAAGCCAGCGGCAAAGATATCGCAGGGCTGCTTTTTGATGCGATCGAGATGAAAGTTCGCCCCAATCCCGTGCGCCGCCGCAAGACAGATAGTTCAATCGAGGCGTGACCTCTGGACCTAAGCCAACTCATTTCCTATATGAACAGTCAGGAAATAGGACAGGACCAGCAATGACTGAGGCAAACGAACACCTCGAAGGGGCACCTCTGATCAAGCCCTCGACCACCGACCACGAGCTTTACGACTCGGTCGTAGAGGGTTGCCGCACGGTCTTTGACCCGGAAATTCCGGTGAACATCTATGATTTGGGTCTGATCTACACTATCCTGATCTCGCCCGAGAACGAGGTTCGGATCACGATGACCCTGACCGCGCCGGGTTGCCCGGTGGCTGGCGAAATGCCCGGCTGGATCGCGGATGCGGTCAGCCCCATCCCCGGCGTCAAGGATGTGGACATCGAAATGGTGTTCGACCCGCCCTGGGGCATGGACATGATGAGCGACGAAGCCCGGCTTGAACTGGGCTTCATGTAATCCTGTCAGCGCGACAGCGTAGAAAGGACAGCAAGATGTTCAGCATTCCCGGCAAACAGGCCGTTTCAATCTCTTCGGCGGCCGCCGTGCAAATCCGCAAGCTCATGGAGCGTGACGGGTCCGAAGGCCTGCGTATTGGCGTCAAAAAGGGCGGATGTGCGGGCATGGAATATACCATGGAATATGTCGATGCCATCGACCCCAACGACGAGGTCGTTGAGCAAGATGGCGCACGCGTCATGATTGCGCCCATGGCTCAGATGTTCCTGTTCGGCACCCAGATCGACTACGAAACCTCGCTTCTTGAATCTGGCTTCAAGTTCAAGAACCCGAATGTCGTCGACGCCTGCGGCTGTGGCGAGTCCATCAAGTTCAAGGACCTAGACGAGCTGAAGGCCGAACAAGGCAACTGAGGCACCCTGCCCGCTTGACCATTGCCCCCCTCTCGTAAAAGGTGCGTCAAAAGCAACTTTGGGGGGCATCAAATGCGTCAAAAACTCGCCGCGGGCAATTGGAAGATGAATGGCACGGCGGACGCCCTGTCAGAACTGAACGAACTGACACAAGGCTATCCAGAAGCCGCTGTCGACATCCTGATCTGCTCTCCTGCAACCCTGATCGACCGCGCCAGCGAAGCCGCCGCAGGCAGCGCTGTTGCGATTGGCGGCCAAGACTGCCACGCCAAGGTCAACGGCGCACATACAGGCGACATCTCTGCCGAAATGCTGCGCGATGCGGGCGCTAGCTACGTGATCATCGGCCATTCCGAACGCCGTGACGACCACGGCGAAACCTCTGAAATGATCGCGGCCAAAGCCACTGCCGCGTATGATGCCGGCCTAATCGCCGTTGTCTGCTGCGGCGAGCACCTGAATACCCGCGAAGACGGCAAAACACTCGACCACATCGGCACCCAGATCGCCGAGAGCCTGCCCGACACGGCCAACGCCGACACAACCGTGATTGCCTACGAGCCCGTGTGGGCTATCGGCACCGGCCTGACCCCCACCCTCGAGCAAATCGCCGAAGTCCACGACTTTATCCGCGCAGAACTGGTAAACCGCTTTGGCGAGGAAACCGGCAACGGCATTCGCCTGCTCTATGGTGGATCGGTCAAGCCTGCGAACGCGGCAGAGATCTTTGCGACCTCGAACGTCGACGGTGCATTGGTTGGCGGCGCAAGCCTGAAGGCAGCGGACTTCTCTGCCATCATCGACGCGCTCGTGGCGGCCTAATCGCAGTGAGTATTTAAAGCAAAAAGAAGCGGGTTTCTTTTTGCCGAAAATACTCAAAATCCAGACTTCAAAGAAAAGGCGCCGTTCCAGCAGGAGCGGCGCCTTTGAAGTTTGAGGGGAGGAAGGGCCCGGGAGGGGCGCCCTATTTCTTATTATTTTGTGATGATTTCCGGCCCCATGAAGGTCGTCGGCAGGTAGGTCGACAGCCACGGGATGTAGGTGACCATGATCAGGAACACGAACAGGACGGCCAAGAAGGGCAGCGCTGCGCGGACGACCGACATCATCGGCATACCCGCCACACCCGAGGTCACGAAGAGGTTCAGACCAACTGGCGGGGTGATCATGCCGATCTCCATGTTGACAACCATGATGATGCCCAGATGGATCGGGTCGATGCCCAGTTCGATCGCAATGGGGAACACCAACGGTGCGACGATGACCAACAGACCCGAGGGTTCCATGAACTGGCCACCGATCAGCAGGATGATGTTGACGATCACAAGGAACATGACGGGGCCGAAACCTGCATCTAGCATTGCCGAAGCGATCTGCTGGGGAATCTGCTCGTCGGTCAGCACGTGCTTCAGGATAAGCGCGTTGGCGATGATGAACATCAGGGTGACGGTCAGCTTGCCCGCTTCGAACAGGGTGTCTTTGGTGTCCTTGTGGAAGAACGCGGTGACCAGAGCCTTGGGCTTTTCGATCAATGACAGGTTACGCTCTCCGTCCGGCGTGGCCAGCGGGCCCATATCGCGGTAGACAAAAGTTGCGATCAAGAAAGAGTAGACAGCAGCGACTGCAGCAGCTTCGGTCGGGGTAAAGATACCGCCATAGATACCGCCAAGGATGATGACGATCAGGAACAGACCCCAGCCTGCTTCGCGGCCCGCTTCCATCGCTTCGCCCCAGCCCTTCCACTCGCCTTTGGGCAAGTTGCGCACTTTGGCGATGATGTAGATGGTGGTCATCAGCATGGTGCCTGCAAGCAAACCCGGGATGACGCCAGCCAGGAACATACGGCCCACGGACACGTCAGTCGCCGAAGCGTAGACAACCATAACGATGGATGGCGGGATCAGGATGCCCAGAGTACCCGCGTTGGCAATGACGCCTGCGGCAAAGTCTTTGGTGTAACCGACCTGGCGCATGCCCGCGATCACGATGGAGCCGATCGCCACAACGGTCGCAGGGGACGAACCGGACAGCGCCGCGAAAAGCATACACGCGAAAACGCCCGCAATCGCCAGACCGCCGGGGAAATGCCCCACCAGCGCAATCGAGAAGCGGATGATCCGCCGCGCCACACCGCCTGTCGACATAAACGACGACGCAAGAATGAAGAACGGGATCGCCAGCAGGGTGTAGTGACCGGCCATCGCTTGGAAAAAGCTCTGCGCGATTGACGACAGCGAGGTTTCCGACAGGACCAAGAGGAACAGGACGGACGAGAAGCCAAGGCTGACAGCGATCGGCACACCGATCAGCATCAGGCCAACGACCATGGCAAAGAGAATTGCGACTTCCATCGAATTATTCCTCGTAGTTCATGTGGCGCACGTCATCGACGGCGTCTTCGGCTTCGTGGCTCACGATCAGGCTGTCGGTGTCGCCGCGCATCACAGCGATGAAGGCTTCGATAAAGCGGAACAGCAGCAGAGCCATGCCGATGGGCAGAATGGCGTAGGGGATGAAGCGCGGCAGCTTTTCATAAGTCTCGCCTTCGTTCATCAGAGGTTCGATCCAACGCAGGAATTCGGGCATCGGAACCTCGAGCACTTCGTACCATGCGCGGTAAGAGGTGCGTTTCATCTCTTCGAAACCAGTGGGGAACCAGCGTCCCTCGGTCTGAGGAAGGTTGGCAAAGTTTGCCCAGTAGTCCCACGCGCCCTTGGTCAGCAGGAACGCGTAACCGACACAGATCGCGGCGGCGATGATTGCCAGAACACGGCGCACATTGGCGGAAAACAAATTGGTCAGAGCGTCGACGCCCAAATGGGCGGTCACTTTGACCGAATAGCTGATGCCGAACAGGACCAGCCAGGCAAATAGAAAAGTCGTGGCCTCTAGGCCCCAGGTAAGGCTGTCGTTAAAGCCATAACGCAGCACAACGTTGATAAAGGTGACGAGGGTCATCAGGCCCAGAAGAATCGCGATAATCGTTTCTTCTAGAGAGTTGATGAACCGCCCCACCGCCGATTTCGGCTCGTATTTGGTGGACATGGGACGCTCCTGAGGACAGGTGAGAGGTTAAGAGAACCCCGGCCCCCATGAAGAAGGCCGGGGCAAATTCACGCGAGTGGTGAATGATTAGTGCTTGTCGTTGATCGCCTGAGCCGCGTCGATGTTCTCTTGGCCAACATCTTCACGGAACTGGTCCCAAACGGGCAGCATCGCGTCGACCCAAGCCTGACGGGCTTCGGGGCTCAGTTCGCGGATCACACCGCCAGCATCCAGAACAGCCTGACGCGCTTCTGCGTCAACTTCTGCGATCGCTGCGTTACGGGTCGAGGTCACTTCGTCGACGATGGTCGACAGCTGCTCGCGCACGTCGTCATCCAGGCTGTCCCAGAAATCAACCGAGGTCACCAGCATGTAGTCCAGCAGACCGTGGTTGGTCTCGGTCACGCCGTCCTGAACTTCAAAGAACTTCTGGCCGTAGATGTTCGACCAGGTGTTTTCCTGACCATCAACAACGCCGGTCTGCAGCGCGCCGTACACTTCGGAGAAGGCCATGGGCTGGGGCGACACGCCGATCGCTTCCATCTGTGCCTTGATCACTTCCGACGGCTGAACGCGGAACTTCAGGCCAGCTGCATCGGTGGGCAGTTCCAGCGGCTTGTTGGCCGACATCTGCTTCAGGCCGTTGTGCCAGAAGCCCAGGCCCAGCAGGCCACGGCGGACCATCGACTCTTTCATCGCCTGACCGGTTTCCGAGTTCTGGAACTCGTCAACGGCTGCCATGTTTTTGAACATGAAAGGCAAGTCAAAGATGCGGAACTGCTTGGTGAACTGCTCGAACTTCGACAGCGAAGGCGCAGCCATCTGGACGTCGCCCTGCAGCATCGCTTCCAGAACCTGGTCATCGTTGTAGAGGGTCGAGTTCGGGTACACTTCCATGCACGCCTTGCCGTTCATCTCTTCGTTCACGCGTTCCTGCAGAAGCGAAGCCGCCAGACCCTTGGGGTGCTTGTCGGTGTTGGTGACGTGGCTCAGTTTGATGACGACTTCGCCATCATCACAAGCAGCCATTGCGCCTGCGGCGCCGGTCACGGTCAGTGCGACTGCGGTCGCTGCGGTTGCCAAAAATTTCATGGGTCTCCTCCACCTTTGAAATTAAAGTTCGCGATCCCTTTAGTAGGATCTTGGGGCAGAGATAACCGTAGCGGGGCCAAGAGCCTCAAGCGGAGAATTACATTTTCGTGAAATTCCCGTTTTTACGCGTCTTTACAAAATGTTAAGCATTGCACAGGGCGCAACCCAGCTATGCGGCATTGCAGCAGAGTGCGGAAATCCGCACACGCAAATATCCGCTTGTGCGGATTTCCGCACATCACTCGGATCGGAAGTCTTCGGGTCGAATCCCGTGGCGCGTCAGCTTGTCGTAGAAGGTTTTTCGCGGCAACTTGAGCGCCTTGGCCGCAGCCGTCGCTTGGCCTGCGTGTTTGCGCAGGGCTTCGATCAAGAGCGAGCGTTCGACCTGCGCCATCTGTTCGGCCAGCCCAAGGGTCTGGTCCTCGGACACATCCCCCAGTCCCAAGGCAAAGCGCATCGCGGCATTCATCAGCGCTCGCGCATTACCCGGCCAATCCTGCGCCATCAGACGCGCGATTGTGTCGGGTGTGATCTCGGGGGCAGTCACACCCGCCTGCTCGGCCGCCTGCGCGACGTATTGGCGAAAGATGATCGGAATATCCTCGGGGCGCTCGCGCAAGCCAGGAATGTACACCCGCACCCCTTCGAGCCGGTAATACAGATCGCTGCTAAACTCGCCCTTGGACACCATTTCGTTCAGATCACGGGTACAGCCCGCCAGAATACGCGGCGCGGGCGTTTCCAATCGCTGCGCCAAAGCGAACTGGGTTTCCTGCGGGAGCAAGCTGATCTCGTCCAGAAACAAGCTACCACCCTCGGCCTTGTCCAGCGCGCGCTCTAACTCCTCGACGCTGAGCGCGGCGGCAGAGCGTTTCTCGAACGGTTTGCGCGCGTTTGGGGACAGCAAGTGGATCACCTCGGCGCATTTCGGAACGCCCGTGCCAGGGGCACCGGTGACAAGGACATCTGCCCCCGTCGCTGCCACCGCCCGCACATGAGACCGTAGCGTGTCCACCGCAGCCGATTTGCCAAAGATCATACGGGCTGCGGGATCGCCCTGAACCAGCTGTTCTTTCAGGCTGCGGTTCTCGATCACCAATTCGCGGCTCGCAAGCGCGCGCTCCAGAACCGCAAGCAGATCCTTGGCCGCGCATGGCTTTTCTAGGAAGTCAAAAGCCCCTGCGCCCATCGCCTTGACCGCCATTGGAATATCGCCTTCGCCAGTCAGCAGGATCACCGGCAGTTCCGCATCTTGCCCCCTAGCATAGTCTAGCAGGTAGAACCCATCGCGCCCCGACATGCGAATGTCTGACAGGATCACACCCTGAAAATCGCGGGTGATCATATCTTTGGCGGCGACAAAAGATCCGCAGAGTGTCGGCTCAAAGCCCCCCAGATCCAGCGTCTGCCCCAGTGCCTCGCGCACGGCAGCGTCATCTTCGACGACCAGAACGGAACGGATCATGATGTGCTATCCTCTTGCCATGGCTGCAATTCAACGGTGAACAGAGCGCCGCCCTCGGGGGCGTTCTCGCCCCGTATCATGCCGCCGAAGCTCTGGACCAGACCATAAGAGATGGAGAGGCCCAGCCCCATGCCTTCGGATGCGCCAACTTCTTTGGTCGAATAAAAGGGGTCAAAGATCTTTTCCGGTGCCTCGATGCCCGGCCCAGTATCCGCTATGCAAAGGGTCACCTTGCCTGGTTCGCGCGTGACAGAGATCGACAGGCACTGAAAGGTCTGCGCCACCATTGCGTCCAAGGCGTTCGAGATCAGGTTCAACACCACCTGCTGCAAGCGTACCTCGCCGCCCCGTACCAGCACCGGTGTCTCTCGGTCAGACCATACCAGCGAGACGCCTTCGCGCTCCATCCGCGCTTCGGATAATTCCAAAGCACTGCGGATCACGCCCGTCAAATCGACCCGCCCCACGGGCTCTTTCTCTTGGCGCGCAAAAGCACGCAGGTTCTTGATGATCCGACCCATCCGGTGGGCCATATCCGAAATCCGGTCCAGATTGGCCCGCGCCTCGGGCACGCGGTCCCTCTCTAGGTACAGCGCAGCATTCTCGGCAAAGCTTTGAACCGCCATCAAGGGCTGGTTCAATTCGTGACTGATGCCAGCGGACATTTTGCCCAAGGCGCTAAGCTTGCCCGCCTGCACCAGATCAGCCTGCGCGCGCTCCAATTCGGCGGTGCGCTGCGCGACCCTCTCTTCCAGCCGTTGGTTTACCAAAGTCAGGGTCCGTCGCCGCTCTGTCGCCAAGAATAACAGCGCACCGAACGCCAGCAGGATCGCAGCAACGACAGCTGCCTGTAGGCTGGCTAGCTTCGCGGCAGGCGCAATGTCCACCAGCGCCTCGGCCCGCATGCCGATCACGGGCATCTCTTGCACCAAGTGCAAAGAGCGGGCAGGCACATACCGCCCCGCGTCTAGCGCCCACAGCTCCAGATCACCCCGCTGCTCGACCGTGTAGGACAGAAAGGGACGCAAGCTCAGCGCTTCGTAGCTGGCACTGCTGCTGGTCTTGCCGGTGCCCCGCTGCAAATACAGCAACTCCTCGCGGTTCGCGACAAAGACGACACCCAAGTCATCAGTGAAAAAGACAACTGGGACACCGCCGCGCCAATCCCTCTCGATCCTCTCGATATCAACCACGACAACGACCACGCCTTGCACGCTGCGATCTATGCCAAAAACCGGCGCCGCATAATAAAAGGCACGGCGTTCAAACCGCGGGCTATAGGCGTGGAAGCTCCCCAAAGCTCCGTCCATGGCGCGCTGAAAAAACGGCACCTCTGACCAATCGGAAGGGGGCTCGCCGATGGCGTTTGAAACCACGTGCCCCTCTGCATCCAGCAGGACGACATCCAGCGCCGTCGTTTTGTCCATCGACCTGACGAACAGCTCGTTCAGCCCCTGCTCGAAGACGGGCAAGGTGACCAAAGGATGATCCGCCAGATAAATCCCCAGTTCGCGGTAGCGCTGCAACTCTGCCCGCAGCCGGTCCGAGGCCAGCGCCAAATCCGACCGTCCTCGTTGCGCGATTTGCTCCAATGCTTGGGTGTGCGCATAGCTGTACAGCGCGGAGGCAACGCCCCCGACGGCAATCACAAACGCAGCCACGAGGCTGATGCGGCGCCACAATCCTGTGCTCATATCTTTGTGCTACCAATCTGCCGCGACCTGCGCCAGAGGATTGGCAACATAGGCAGAATGCAAAGAGCACCATTGTCGCGTGCAACAGGCTCTTGCGCAGGGGGGAACAGTTGCGCAATGTCACCGCATGTCAGTTTTAGAGCAGTCGCCGACGCAGCCCGCGTTCGTCCAGAACCCCTATCCGTTTTACGAGGCTGCCCGCGCCGCGAGCCCTGTGCACGATTGGCAGGACTACAACATGCCCGCCGCTTTTACGCACGAGGCTGTGGCCGCCCTGCTCAAGGACAAGCGGTTCGGCCGTGAAATCCCCACGGAATTGCAGAGCGCCCCTGCCCCGCATCTGACAGACTTTTACCGGATCGAAGACCACTCGATGCTGGAACTCGAAGCCCCGCGTCACACCCGCCTCAGATCGCTCGTGCTTCGGGCCTTTACCAGCCGCCGGATCAAGGGGCTGGGTCCCGAAATTGAACGCCTGAGTCATCACCTGATCGATGAGATGCCCATGGGCGGATGCGATTTGCTGCCCGCCTATTGCGCAATGGTACCGGTGATCGTCATCGCCCGCCTTCTTGGCGTGCCCGAAGGCATGGCGAACCAACTGCTGTCATGGTCCAACGCCATGGTCGGGATGTACCAAGCGGGCCGCACTCACGAAGACGAAGTCGCCGCCAATACCGCCGCCCGCGAATTTGCCTCCTTCATGGAGGACTACATCGCCGACCGCCGCGCGACCCCTGCGGATGATCTGATCTCTGAACTTATCGCGGCCGAGGAAAACGGTCAGCGTCTGACCGTGGACGAAATGATCGCCACCTGCATTCTGCTGCTCAATGCGGGACACGAGGCGACCGTCCACACACTAGGAAACGGCGTAAAAACCCTGATCGAGAACAGAATTCCCGTGTCCGCCCTACAAGGGGACGCTGTTCAGGCCACGGTCGAGGAAATCTTGCGCTACGATCCGCCCCTGCACGTCTTTACGCGTTATGCCTACGAAGATGTGACGCTGTTTGGCTATGATTTCAAACGCGGGCAACAGGTGGCGCTGATGCTGGCCTCGGCAAACCGTGATTCTGCGGCTTGGGACGCGCCGGACCGCTTCGACCCGACCCGTTCGGCGAAAACGAACACCAGCTTCGGCGGCGGCATCCACTTCTGCATCGGTGCACCACTGGCGCGCCTAGAGATGCAGATCGCCCTACGGGTGCTGTTCGAGCGTCGCCCCAATCTGGCGCTAAACGGTCAACCGGAATATGCGAACGTCTACCACTTCCACGGGCTCAAGGCGTTGAACGTCACCTACTAGAGCGGCAGCGCTGTCGTGCTCTTGATTTCTTCCATCGACAAAAGCGCCGTGACGTTGTGCACGCGCACCTCTGAGATCAAAGCCTGGTAGAACTTGTCATAGGCCCGGGCGTTTTCGACCCGCACCTTCAGGATGTAGTCGATATCACCGGCCAGACGGTGCGCCTCTTGGACCTCGGGGCGTTCGCGTACGGCGGTCAGAAATTTGTCCTGCCATTCTTTCTCGTGGGCGCTGGTACGGATCAGGACAAAGAAGCAGGCATCGAACCCCAGCGCCTCGGGATCGAGCCGCACAGTCTGCGCTCCAATCACGCCAGCATCGCGCAATTTGCGAATTCTGTTCCACACAGGTGTCTTCGAAGACCCCACTTTTTTGGCGATTTCGTCCAGCGACTGGCTCGCATCCTCTTGCAACTCCGAAAGGATTTTCCGGTCTACCTGATCAAGCCGTACGCTCATTCTGCATTTCCCCTGTTTTGGAAAACCCACGTTCTATGTCGCGCCACGAATGGAACAAACGTCCTTATTGGCTGCGCCATATAGCCAATATGGGGGAAGATTTCCTATGTAAAGACCAAGATCACCGCAACCGGAATCTCTCGGACGGCATAGCTGCGCAACCTTGCAGGACTGAGCACGACACGCTACGGCGCAGTTCAGATTTCTGCAGATGCAAACTGCCACTTCGTTTTGACACAGGAGCTCGCCTGATATGGCCCGCAAATTCACACCCAAGGTCGTGACCGCAAACCACCTGCTGGAAGGAGATGTAATCTACCTGACCGCAGATGACCGCTGGACCCGCCTCATGTGCGAGGCCGAGCTGATCGAGGATGAAGCCCACGCACAGGTCCGTCTGCTGCACGCTCAGGCCCAGCCCGAGATCACCGTCGGCGCCTATCTGGCCGATGCAGTCGCCGGCGAGAATGGCCCCGAGCCCACCCACTTCCGCGAGGATTTCCGCCGCACCGGGCCCTCGAACTACTTCCACGGCAAGCAAGCCGCCAACGCCGAGGTATAATCGCATGTACAAGTATAACGAATTCGACGCCGCCTTTCTGGCAGAGCGCAATGCCCAGTTCCGCAGCCAGGTTGAGCGCCGCATTGACGGATCGCTGACCGAGGATGAGTTCCGTCCCCTGCGTCTGATGAACGGTGTATACCTGCAGCTGCACGCCTACATGCTGCGTGTCGCGATCCCCTACGGCACCCTGTCGTCGGACCAGATGCGCCAGCTGGCTCTGCTGGCGGAAAAGTGGGACAAGGGCTACGGCCACTTCACCACCCGTCAGAACATCCAGTACAACTGGCCCAAACTGCCTGATATCCCCGATATGCTGGACGCGTTGGGCGAGGTTGGCCTGCACGCCATCCAGACCTCAGGCAACACCATCCGCAACGTTACCGCCGACCACTTTGCCGGCGCCGCCAAGGATGAGTTGATCGACCCGCGCCCCGTGGCTGAACTGCTGCGCCAGTGGTCCACCGACCACCCCGAATTCCAGTTCATGCCCCGCAAGTTCAAGATCGCAATCACCGGATCGCCGAACGACCGCGCTGTGACCAAAGCGCACGACATCGGCCTGCGCGCAGTCGAAAAGAACGGCGAGATCGGTTTCGAAGTCATCGTTGGTGGCGGCCTTGGCCGGACCCCGATGATCGGCAAAGTCATCAACGAGTTCGTCAGCAAAGAAGACCTGCTGCCCTACCTCGAGGCGATCGTATCTGTCTGGAACATCGAAGGCCGCCGCGACAACAAGTATAAGGCGCGCATCAAGATCACCGTGCACGAGCAGGGACTGGATACCTTCCGTGAGAAGGTTGAGGCGCGCTATGCTGCGATCCGCGACCAGTTCGGCGGTTTCGACCAGAAGCTGCTGGCGGATATTGAGCAGCACTTCCTGCCGCCCGCCTTCCGCAACGCCGAAACCACGCCTTACACCGTGGCCTACGACAATGACCCCGTCTTCCGCGCATGGGCCGACACCAACCTGACCGAGCACAAGCAGGCGGACCACGCCATTGTGACCATCTCGATCAAAGAGCACGGCAAGACCCCCGGTGACGCAAGCGCCGACCAGATGCGTCTGATGGCTCATTTGGCGGACAACTACGCCTATGGAGAGCTGCGCATCAGCCACGAGCAGAACGTGATCCTGCCCCACGTGCACAAGTCGGACCTGCCCGCCCTGCACAAAGCCCTGAAAGAAGCTGGCCTTGGCACCGCGAACATCGGTCTGGCGTCGGATATTATCGCCTGCCCCGGCATGGACTACTGCGCACTGGCCACCGCGCGTTCGATCCCGATCGCTCAGCAGATCGCGACCCGCGTCGAAGAGCTGAAGATCGAGCACGAAGTCGGCGAGCTGAAGATCAAGATCTCAGGCTGCATCAACGCATGTGGTCACCACCACGTGGGCCATATCGGCATTCTGGGTCTGGATCGCGCTGGCGTTGAAAACTACCAGGTCACTCTGGGCGGCGATCACACCGAGAACGCAGTGGTTGGCGAACGTGCGGGACCCGGCTTCAGCTATGACCAGATCGTTCCTGCGGTCGAGCGTCTGATGCTGGCCTATCTGGAGCTGCGCGACTCGGCCGAGGAACGTTTTATCGACGCATATCGGCGTGTGGGGCCCGCCCCTTTCAAGGCGGCGCTCTACCCCGAAGCAGAGGAAAAGGCGAATGCAGCCTGATCGCAAAAGCGATGTTCTGTTCGGCGGCGTGCCTGACGCCGTGCCCGATAAGGGCACGGACGATGCAGAGTTGCACGCCCGCGTTGCCGAACTGAACGAACGCTACAAACACCACGGGGCGACCTCCGTGCTGGAACAGGCGCTTCAGGACCCCCAAGCGGGGGAACTGGCGCTGGTCTCCAGTTTCGGCGCCGAGTCGGTTGTGCTCTTGCACCTCGTGTCGATCATCGACCGCAGCACGCCTGTGATCTTTATCGACACCCAGATGCTTTTCGCCGAAACGCTGGCCTACCAGTCCGATCTGGCAGAGCGTCTGGCCTTTACCGACATGCGCGTCATCCGCGCGTCAGAGACGGAAATCGCACGGAACGACCCCGACGGCACCTTGCACCAGTTCAGCACCGACGCGTGCTGCGCCCTACGCAAGACCGTGCCGCTGGAAAACGCACTCAAAGGGTTTGACGGCTGGATCACTGGCCGCAAACGTTTTCAGGCAGGCACCCGCGCCGCCCTCGATTTCTTCGAGGTCGAAGAGGGCACCGGCCGCATCAAAGTCAATCCTCTGGCCAAATGGGCGCCCGAGGATATCAAGAACTACATGGAAGAAAACCGCCTGCCCCGTCACCCCTTGGTGGCCAAAGGCTATCCCTCGATTGGCTGTGCACCCTGCACCTCGCCGGTCAAAGAAGGCGAAGATCCCCGTGCCGGCCGCTGGCGTGGACAGGACAAAACCGAATGCGGCATCCATTTCGTGAATGGCAAAATGGTCCGCAAAGGAGTGAACGCATGACTGTAATCGTGACCGACGCGGGTTTCGCCGCAGATGACTGGACCGGCGGCTTCGAAGACCGCGCAGATGTGGCGGATTTGGCGTCAGATGCCGATCTAACAGGCATTCAAACCCGCTTTAACGAGCTTGCGCTTATTCGTGTGGCATTTCCCTCCTTTGCGGATGGCCGCGGATTTGGTATTGCTCGCCGTCTCAGAGACATGGGCTACACGGGCCGCCTGCGCGCCCAAGGCCATGTTATCGCTGACCAATATGCAATGGCGCGCCGCTGCGGCTTTGATGAGGTTGAAATCAGTTCCGAGCTCGCCGCCCGCCAGCCCGAAGACCAATGGAAGTTCCGCGCCAACTGGCAGGCACATGACTATCAGTCGCGCCTCCGCGCCAGCTAAGTCACTTTCAAATTACAGAATGTGTCGCTATGTTTAGGGCGGCAGAGAAAAGAGATACACGATGACCGAACAAACCGCCGTGACCGAGCAACCCGTTTCGAAAGTCATTCTTCCCGATGCGCAGACCGTCACCTCGGTCAAGCACTGGAATGACCGCCTGTTCTCATTCCGCGTGACGCGCCCCGCGTCGCTGCGCTTCCGTTCGGGCGAATTTGTCATGATCGGCCTGATGGGCGATCCGCACCCCGAAACAGGCAGGCAAAAGCCGCTGCTTCGCGCATACTCCATCGCCTCGCCCGCTTGGGACGAAGAGTTGGAGTTCTACTCGATCAAGGTGCAGGACGGCCCGCTGACCTCGAAACTCCAGCACATCCAGCCGGGCGACCAGATCATTCTGCGCCCCAAGCCCGTGGGCACGCTGGTGCACGATGCCCTGCTGCCTGGCAAGCGTCTGTGGCTGTTCGCAACCGGCACCGGCATCGCGCCGTTCGCCTCGCTGATCCGCGAACCCCAGACCTATGAGGACTACGACCAGATCATCCTGACCCACACCACCCGTGAAGTCAGCGAGCTGCAGTACGGCAAAGAACTGGTGGAGTCGGTCCGCAACGATGAACTTCTGTCCGAACTGATGGGAGAAGGTTTCGCGGACAAGCTGGTCTACTACCCGACCACAACCCGCGAAGAGAGCCCCAAGATGGGCCGCATCACTGACCTGCTGAAGGACGGCACCGTCTTCAAAGACCTCGGGATTGAGGGCCTCTCGCCCGAGACTGACCGCGGTATGGTCTGCGGCTCCCTGCCCTTCAACAAGGACATCATGGAGATCCTCGAAGGCGCCGGCCTGCGCGAGGGCGCAAACTCCGAGCCCGCAGAATTCGTGGTGGAGAAAGCCTTCGTCGGCTAAAACACATCCGAACGAAACATGAAAAACCGCGGTCAGGACAGTTTCCCGACCGCGGTTTCTTTTTGCCAAAAATACTCAAGGCGCACCCATCAACGCCGCCACAAGACCAAAGAAAAAAGCGCGCCCCCAAAGGACGCGCTCGCATTCCTAGAACCGGAGAACCGATTACTTGGGAAGCGGACCGATCACCATGATCATCTGGCGACCTTCCATCTTCGGCATATTCTCGACCTTGCCCAGTTCCTTGACGTCAGCAGCGACCCGCTCAAGGAGTTCGCGGCCAAGGTTCTGGTGAGCCATCTCACGGCCACGGAAGCGCAGGGTCACTTTGACCTTATCGCCCTTCTCCAGGAACTTGAGAACGTTGCGCATCTTCACTTCGTAGTCGTGGGTGTCCGTGTTGGGACGGAACTTTACCTCTTTGACTTCGATGATTTTCTGCTTCTTGCGCGCCTCGGATTCCCGCTTCTGCTGTTCGTACTTGAACTTGCCAAAGTCCATGATCTTGCACACGGGGGGTTTGGCGCTGGGGGAAATCTCCACCAGATCGAGACCCGCTGCAACTGCCATGTCCAAAGCTTTGGCAGGGTGGATCAGGCCTACGTTCTCTCCGTCGGCACCAATCAGGCGAATCTCGGGTCCGCGAATGGCTCCGTTGATACGGGGGCCGGTTTCACGGGTGGGCGGCGCGTTATGCGGTCTGCGTCCTATGGCTGTGTTCCTTCAATCATGAACGGGAAATTGAGAGCGGAACGTAAGGCCAGACCGTCCGGCTTTCAAGCGGGGATTCGCGAAACCGCCCTGTTTTCTGGGGAAATCACCCCAATCGACAAGAATTGATTGGACAGTGGAACCAGACGCCTTTGCGCACGTTGGGACGGCATACGAAAGAGAGGATCTTTTCATGAAGAATTTGGCAATCGCACTTGTCGCTGTGCTTGTGGCTCTGGGCGTCTACACGCTCTACACGGGTCCCGGCGAAGAGGACATCCGCGAGGGCGTCCAAGAAAACGCCGCCGCCGCCGAAGAGACCATTGACGAAGCCGCAGAGGACACCGCTGACGCGGCATCCGAAGCAGGTGAAGCCGTCACCGATATGGCGAGCGATGCAGCAGACGCCGTCTCTGATGTCGCGAACGACGCCGTCGCTGCCACAGTTGAAGCGCTGAACGCCGCAGGTGAGGCGATCGAAGATGCCTATGAGGACGCGAAGAACAGTGCTCAGGAGCTGACCGAAGACGCAGCTATTGCAGCCGAGAACGCTGAAAAAGCGGCCGAAGAAGCTGCTGCTGACGCGGCCCAGATGGCTGACGCTGCTGGCGACGAGATCGCCGAAGAAACCAGCGAAGCTGCCGCTGCAATCGAAAACACTGCCGAGAACGCGGCAGAGGCGACCGAAGAAGCCGCTGCTGATGCCGCTCAGATGGCTGATGCGGCCGGTGACGAAATCGCAGAGGAAACCGGCGAAGCCGTCGCTGCAATTGAAAACACCGCTGATAATGCAGCGGAGGCGACCGAAGAAGCTGCAGAAGAGGCCGCTCAGGCTGCGGATACAGCAGGCGATGAAATCGCAGAAGAGGCCAGCGAAGCAGGTGCCGCCATCGAGGAAACCGCAGAAGACGCAGGTGATGCGACAGCGGACGGCCTGAACGATGCCGCACAGGCCGTTGCGAATGGCGTGAATGAAGTCACCGATGGCGACTTGGTGACCACCACCGAGGCTGGCGAAGCCGCTCAGGAAGCTCTTGGCGACACGCCTATGAATGAAGCTGAAGCCGAAGCGAATGCTGGCACCACTGAAGAAGGTCTTGAGTCGCTGCTGACCGTCGAAGGTTTCGACATGGAGCGCGTGAAGGCCATCATTGATGGCGCCGACCTCAGTGCCCTGCAGAAGACCGCACTGGATGCCGCTCTGACCCAAGCGCAGAACTCCCCTGAAGCGCTGAGCGAAGTTCTTGCCCAGATCCGCGGCGCGCTGAATTTCTAAGCAGCACCTGTGTAAAGACAATCAAGGCGACCTCTACCAAGGGTCGCCTTTTCATATGCGATGAGGCGCAAAGCACTTAACCGTGACGCAACCTCGCCACCAGCTGCGCCAAGATCGAGACGGCAATCTCGGCCGGTCCAGATGCCCCAATGTCCATGCCAACAGGTGCATCGATCCGCGCGATGTCCTCCGCCGAAACGCCTGCGGCCCTCAGACGCTCCACTCGTTTGGCATGGGTTCGTTTTGATCCCAACGCTCCAATGTAGAAAGCCTTACTGTCCACAGCCCGCAGCAATGCTGGATCGTCCAGTTTTGGATCATGTGCCAACACCACCAGCGCAGTCCGCGCATGGATGCCAACCTGCCCTATCGCTTCGTCTGGCCATTCGTTGATGATCCGAGTCTCGGGGAACCGCGCGGCGCTGGCAAAGCTTTCGCGGGGATCAACGACAACCGCATCAAACCCCGCGATTCGCGCCATGGGAACCAAGGCTTGGGCGATATAAACGGCGCCTACGATGATCAGTTCCAAAGGCGGATTTTGTACCGCAACAAAGGTTCGACCATCCTCTCCGACGCCAGAGCGGTCTAGTCTGAAGCGATCTGCATAGCGGTCGACCACTAACTTTGGCCCCCCAATCTCAAGATCAGTGACCAGTGCAACCTGTTCTCGCGCCGTGCGCTTGGCGACAAGCGCCTCCAGCACCTCGACCGGCAGAGCGTCCCCCACCGGCTGGACCAGCACGCGTATTGTCCCCCCACATGCGAGCCCCACAGCAAAGGCGTCGTCGTCTGCAATGCCGTATTCTAGCAGGCGCGGCTGGCCGTCACCGATGGCGTCCAGCGCCTCAAGAACAACAGCGCCCTCGACGCAGCCACCGGACACTGACCCTGCCATTTCCCCATTTCCGGAAATCGCCAACATACTGCCGGTGCGGCGGGGCGCACTGCCCCATGTTTCCACCACAGTAGCCAGTGCGGCACCGCGGCCATCCCGGTACCATTCCAGAGCGCGTTCCGGCATGTCGTCAAACAGAGTGGTCATGGGCATCTCCTCAAGGGAGAACCTTGCCCGACAAGACCTAGCGCAGCAATCCGCAGTTTTGCGCGCTCACGCAGGTGTCACGCCCACGCGTCGCCAAGATCGGTGCGGGCGCGGTCGACCCAGTGATCCTGCAACCATGCACAGGGGCGCGAGTATCGGATCAGGGAACCGGTGTAGCCCGCAATTGCTTCGGGCATTTTGGGGCGCCCATGGAAGCAAACAACCCGCGCATTCTCTGGCAGGATCGGATCGCGCAGGTAGTTCACAGGCGGCAGACCAAGGCAGTCGTATTTGTAGCTGACCACCAGATCTTCGGGGATGTAGGCGAAATCGCCCTTCTCCATCGCCTTGTGCGAGGTATAGCGCTGCTCTGATCCGCGAGCCTCTTCGACGACCTTGTAGGTGTCGGTGGCCAACTCGTCATAGAGGTAGCCGTGCACCGCGGGATCGTAGCGGAACACGCTACCGTGGCCGGTGGGACGACCCTTGCGCTTTTCGGTCCAGTCATGGCGCATGGCGACCTTGCCCGGGGCCATCTCCCAGATCGGGGTTAGATCGCCTGTGATCACCACATCCAGATCGAAGCCCAAGATCGGCCCCTGCAGATCAGGAATTAGACCGGACCGGAACAAAGAGGTTTTGCGCATCGCGCCTTGGCGGTTTGCCACAGCGAGCGCGGCGTCCATCTCGGCCTGATACGGCTCGGACGGCAGATCCAGAACTTCGATGTCGGGGTGAAAGCCTTCGGAATGTTCTGTCATGCAGAAAAACCGGACGGGCACGTTCAGGTTCCGGCGCACACCGGAATAGAGCCGGTTTACATATTCGGGGCCGAACAAGGTGCCCCACTTGATGCAGATAATGTTGGCCGGCTGCATGATCGCCCCGCTGATGGTCCGTGATGATCAGCGGCTTATCGTGGCGGGGCGCATTTGGCAAATCACGCGGGCAGAGATTCGAGATGCTCGCGCAACAGGCGGGCGTTGCGGATGTTTGCTTTGAACCCGACGTCCAGCAGGTCGCCGACCAAGGGAAACAGGCCGATGAACCAGTCCAGAATCATGTTCCAGACCATCTTGGCCAGCAAACCGATAGAGGCGCCGGACCCATGGGCCAACCCCAGAATATAAAGTGACGGGATCAGCGCCACCGTATCCCCGACCCCAGGAACGAGACCCAGAATAGAGTCCCACCCGAACCGGATCGACGTGCCGGGCACGCGAAAGGCGCGGTCCATCAACCGCGCCATGCGCTCAGCTCTCTCAAGCCGTCTTATTTGATTTTCGTCGATCATGCGTGGCGATGATCCGGACCGACAGTCGCGATGACGTAGACGGCGTGGACGATACCGGGGATGTAGCCCAGCAGGGTCAGCAGGATGTTGATCCAGAAGGATTTACCGATACCCACCTGCAGAAAAACACCCAGCGGGGGCAGGAAGATTGCGACGATAATGCGAATGATATCCATGACTTCGTGTCCTTTCGGGGTTGCGTTCGTGTCTTGCAGATACAACCACGCAGGCCCCGAAAGGTTCCGAAAATCTTAGGCCCTCAGCGGCAGGCGCGCCTCGACCATGCCAACGAACCAGCTGCAACCCGCTGGGATAATCTCGTCGTTGAAGTCGTACTCGGGATGGTGCACCGGCGCGCTGTCACCGTTCCCCACAAGGATATAGGCCCCCGGCCGCTCCTCTAGCATATAGGCGAAATCTTCGCCCCCCATGATCAGCGGGGCCTCGTCGCACTGGCCCGTCAGCGACCGCGCCACATCTGCGGCATAGACGGTGTTTTCGTCCGCATTCACCATGACCGGATAGCCATGATGGATTTTGACCTCGGCCACCGCACCCAAGGCCGCTGCCGACTGGGTTGCGACCGCCTTGATGCGCTCTTCCGTCTGATGACGCACATCCTTGTCCAAGGTGCGGAAAGTGCCCTTCATCGTGACCTTTTCGGGGATCACATTGAACGCCTTGGAGCTGCTCTCGATCGAGGTCACAGAGACCACGACCTGATGCACAGGGTCCACAGAGCGCGAGGCAATCGTCTGCAGCGCCGTCACCACATGGGACGCGGTCACGATCGGGTCGGTCGTCTCGTGGGGTTTCGCCGCATGGCCGCCGCGTCCGTGAATGATGATCTCGAACTGGTCCGTCGCAGCAAAGAACCCGCCCGGACGGATCGCGAACTTGCCCGCCGGAATGCCCGGCCAGTTGTGCATGCCGTAGACCTCTTCGATGCCAAAGCGGAACATCAGGCCGTCCTCGCACATCTCGCGGCCGCCACCCCCGCCCTCTTCGGCGGGCTGAAAGATGACCACAGCCGTACCTGCGAAATTCCGCGTCTCGGCCAGATATTTCGCGGCCCCCAGCAGCATCGAGGTATGACCATCATGTCCGCAAGCGTGCATCTTTCCGGCGTTCTGGCTGGCATAGGGTTTGCCCGTCGCCTCTAGGATTGGCAGAGCATCCATGTCCGCGCGCAGGCCAATCGTCCGCCCGTCCTCGCGGCCCTTGATGATGCCCACAACGCCAGTACGGCCAATCCCCGTCACGACCTCGTCGCAGCCAAATTCCCGCAGCTTGTCGGCCACGGTGTCGGCGGTCCGGTGCACGTCGAACAGCAACTCTGGATTGGCGTGGAAATCCCGCCGCCACGCGGTGATCTCTGGCAACATTTCGGCAAACCGATTCTTCAGCGGCATAACGCTCTCCGATTTAGTCTGGGGCAAAGCTACGCCCGCAGAGCGCGACTTCCAGTGTTCAGGGCAGAAAAGGACAGTCCTACTGCCCCGCCCCTGCTTCTGCCGACCACCATCACCCGAGCCGAAGGCCATCACAACGCTTGTCCTGCGCAGCATCGCGCAATCGGAACAGTTTCCCACGTGGACTCCTCGACCCCATAATGAAAAGCCTTGCCAGACTGTTAATGCCCAAGCATTTGAGAACAGAATTCCGATTTTCCGAGAGGGTGCGCGATGTTTGAACAACTGGGACTGGGGGACATCACCCCGCGCGAAGCAAGCGTCTGGCTGGCACTGGCACTGGGCCTGATCTTTGGTCTGCTGGCAGAGCCGACCCGTTTCTGTTTCCGCCGCGCCGTCGCCGGCCCCAGTGCAGGGCGCCGCTCGGCAGGTGGTCTGTGGCTCTGGGCTCTGGGTTTTGCGATCCTTGGCACCCAAGGCGCCGTCATGGCAGGCCTGATTGATTTCGGCGGCCACCGCTATACCACCACCGCCCTGCCTGTTCTGGCGATCGTTATCGGCGGTCTGGCCTTTGGCATCGGCATGGTCCTGACCCGCGGCTGCATCACCCGCCTGACGATCCTGAGCGCGACCGGCAACCTGCGTGCATTGGTCGTCATGCTGGCGTTCGCCGTTGTGGCCCATGCCACGATGAAAGGCCTCTTGGCCCCTCTGCGCACCGCTCTGTCAGCGCAGACCGTGGACTTCGGCATCGGTTCGCTGGCGGCATTGCCTGGCGGTTCGTTGCTTTGGACATTGGTCGTGGCTGTGCCCGCGCTGGTCTACGGCCTGACTGCTCGGATCAACCCCCTAACCCTGATCGCTGGCGCCGTAATTGGCCTGTTGGTCCCCGCCGCATGGGTTGGCACCGGTTACGTCCTGCTGGATGAATTCGACCCCATCGCGCTGGAAAGCCTCGCCTTCACCGCGCCCATGGCGGACAGCCTGTTCTACGTAATTGCCAGCACCGCGGTCGAGCCAACCTTTGGCGCGGGCCTCGTGGGCGGTGTTCTGGTGGGTGCACTGGTTGCCAGCCTGATCGGTCGCCGCTTCGCATGGCAGGGCTTTGACAGCCCGTCGCAGATGGGCCGCTATCTGGCTGGTGGCGCACTGATGGGCATTGGCGGTGTTCTGGCCGGTGGCTGCACCATTGGCGCAGGTCTGGCGGGTGTTCCCACACTCGGTGTGTCGGCTATCCTTGCCATCCTGTCCATCGCAGCAGGCGGCGCGATTGCCGCCCGCTTTGTGGATCGGACTAGTGCACTTGGTTCCGGATACGCCGGATCATCAGATACACAATCACTACAACCGGCAGAGTGACCAAAGCCGTCAGCTCGGTCTTTTCCAGATGCACCAGCTTGCCCACAGGGGCGAGCAGATAGGTCGCCAAACTGACCGCATAATAACTGATCGCCACGACCGACAGGCCCTCGACAGTCTCTTGCAGACGCAGTTGCAGGTCGGCGCGGCGATCCATGCTTTCGAGCAGTGCTTGGTTCTGGGCCGACCGGTCCACGTCCACACGGGTCTGCAGCAGTTGCGCGGCGCGGATCGCGCGATCCGACATGGTGGCCAAGCGCCGCTCGGTGGATTTCACCGTCCGCATCGCAGGGTCGTACCGCCGCATCATGAACTCGGCAAAGGTCTGACGCCCCCACACCCGCGCCTCGCGCAGCACCTCGATCCGCTGGTTTACAATCGCCTCATAGGCCCCTGTTGCCCCAAACCGGAACGCGGCCTGCGTTTGCAGGCTCTCTAGTTCGGCAGAGATCGTCAGTAGCGAATGCAGGGTCTCTTCGGGTTTGTCGTGGGTTGCGCTGCTCATATCCGACATGAGGCGCGTCAGACGGCTATCCACCTCTCCCAGCTGATCGGACATCGCCCGCACCCGCGCCAGCCCCAGCATCGACATGCTCTTGTAGGTCTCGATCTCGCACAGGCGCTGCAAGATCCGCCCGATCCGGCGCTCGCCCGTATGCTCGGCAGGAAAGATCACGAACCGCATATGCCCCGCAGGATCGATTCGGAAATCGCCCGCAATGGTGGCCGCGTCATCCAGCACCGTCGAGATCGCCATACTTTCCGCAACAAACCAGTCATCGCATTTGCGCTGCATCTCTTCGGGGGTGCCCTGCGGCTCGATTCGCACCATGGCAGAGGTCACACGCACGCCGGGCACATCGTTCAGCCATCCCTCGGGAAAGACGTCGAAATCAGCCGGGTCGAATGCACGCTCCCCCAGCCCTTCGAGAAAGACCGTGAACGTCATAAATTCGGTATGCTGTTCCCATTTCAGGATGTGCTTGCCGATCTGCCCCGACCAATGGGTCGCGCCCGGTTGCGGATGGGGGGCGCCATACCGGTCCAGCAGCGCCAGCAGATGTTCCCGATCCTGCGACTTGTCGCGACTGGCTGCATCTTTTTGCTTCTTGATCGCCAGAAAGAGCGCGCGACACGGCGCCGTCAGCATTGGAAACGGTCGGGCGTGCAATTCGTTCGCCAAGGCGTAACGCAGCGGGTGATCGGAAATGGCAGTCATCAGCGAACCTTTTATCTTTCTTTGCAAGCTACCGATTTCCGGCCGCCTTTCAAGAAAATAGTTCGCATTTTCAGTGGGTTATGTGTGCGCGACTGTATACCGAGTTTTCAAATCACAGCCGCTCACCGCTAAGTCGTTATTTATGCGCGAAAAACGGGTCACGACCATCCGGATGCGACCGATTGTTGCGGACGCGCACTTCGGCCAGAACCGCATTCGGGGCGATACGGGCCAAAGCCTGAATGCTAGGTGCGCGGGGCATCACCAACTCGCGGGTTTCTCCGCCGTTTTCTGATAGGACAATCACATATTCCTGCTGCACATCAATCTTGGCACGGGGCGCGTTGCGGCGTGCTTTCAAGCGGTTCAGAAGTTCATAAGAGACGGTCATTGCGCGTTCCTAGATAGATCCTCAGTTTGCCCTTACGGGGCGGAACTCGCAACATTGTGGTCCAACGGCGGACCGATCATCAAAGATGGCTTCAGGTACTTTTGGGCGCTCATCCCTTCGTCCTTTGTTAACGACCATCCTTCGATAGATTTGAGCTTACGGTAAAAAGTTGCCTCTACAATTCTGTAAATTCGCAAGCCCTTCTTTACGATTCATGCAAACTTAAATCCTCATTCCGCGGGCATCTTTGGAATGAATAGAACGGGATAGAAAAGGCCGCCCCTGTTTCCAAGGGCGGCCTCATTCAATCGAACCGGATGGTCCGGATTACTTCAGCATCGGCAGCAGGCTGTCGATCGACGCTTTCGCATCGCCGTAGAACATACGGGTGTTCTCTTTGTAGAAGAGCGGGTTTTCGATGCCCGAGTAGCCAGTACCCTGACCACGCTTGGACACGAACACCTGCTTGGCCTTCCAGCATTCCAGAACCGGCATACCGGCGATGGGGCTGTTGGGATCTTCTTGTGCGGCAGGGTTCACGATGTCGTTCGAGCCGATCACGATGACAACATCGGTCTCGGGGAAGTCGTCGTTGATCTCTTCCATCTCCAGAACGATGTCGTAGGGCACTTTGGCCTCTGCGAGCAGAACGTTCATGTGACCGGGCAGACGACCTGCAACGGGGTGGATCGCGAAACGCACCTCTTTGCCAGCTGCGCGTAGCTTGCGGGTCATTTCCGAAACCGACTGCTGCGCCTGAGCCACCGCCATGCCGTAGCCGGGGATGATGATGACGCTGTCTGCTTCGTTCAGAGCGGTGGCAACACCGTCTGCGTCGATTGCAATCTGCTCGCCCTCAACTTCCATCGCGGGGCCAGCAGCGCCGCCAAAGCCACCAAGGATAACGCTGACGAACGAACGGTTCATCGCCTTACACATGATGTAGGACAGGATCGCACCAGACGAACCCACCAGCGCACCAACAACGATCAAGAGGTCGTTGCCAAGGCTGAAGCCGATCGCAGCCGCGGCCCAACCCGAGTACGAGTTCAGCATCGAGACCACGACGGGCATGTCCGCGCCGCCGATACCCATGATCAGGTGGTAGCCGATGAACAGCGCCAGCAGGGTCATGACGAACAGCGGGAAGAACCCACCGGTGCCAAAGTACCAGAACAGGCAGAGCACCGAGATGATCGCCGCGCCTGCGTTCAGGATGTGACCGCCGGGTAGCTTCTTCGCAGCAGAGGTGACTTTGCCCGCCAGCTTGCCATAGGCAATAACCGAACCAGTAAAGGTCACAGCACCGATGAAGATACCAAGGAACAGCTCAACGCGCAGGATGTTCAGCTCGACGCCGTCTTTCTTGGCGATCAGCTTGGCAAAGCCCTTCAGAGCATCCTTGGTTTCCTGATCCATGCCCGCAACGCGCGACATTTCAATGTGCGCGATAAAGCCGACGAACACAGCCGCCAGACCGACCAGCGAGTGCATTGCCGCCACCAGCTGGGGCATCTCGGTCATCTGGACGCGCTTGGCGACCACAAAACCGATGGCACCACCGCCCGCGATCAGCAGCAGCGACAGCAGCCACAGACCCGAACCGGGACCAATCAGAGTTGCGAACACGGCCAGCGCCATGCCCACGATACCGTACCATACGGCGCGCTTTGCGCTTTCCTGACCGGACAGACCACCCAGCGACAGGATGAAGAGGACAGCGGCGACGACGTATGCCGCCGTAGTGAAACCGAATTCCATAATCGTCTACTCCTTACGATTTCTGGAACATGGCGAGCATACGCCGTGTCACGAGGAAGCCGCCAAAGATGTTGATGCCAGCCATAAAGACCGACAGCGCGGCAAGGAGGATCACCAGGAACGAGCCCGAGCCGATTTGCATCAGCGCGCCCAGAATGATGATCGACGAGATCGCGTTGGTCACAGCCATCAACGGAGTGTGCAGCGAGTGGCTGACGTTCCAGATGACTTGGAAGCCGATAAAGACCGACAGAACGAACACGATGAAGTGCTGCATGAAGCTTGCAGGCGCCACCAGACCAACAGCCAGCAAGAGCAGGCCACCAACGGCCAGCAGCGTCACTTGGGTCTTGGTCTCTTTCTTAAAGGCCGCGACTTCGGCTGCACGCTTTTCTTCGGGCGTCAGTTCCGGCGCTTTTTCCTTGGGCTTCTGGGCCGCGATGGCCTTCACCTTGGGCGGCGGCGGCGGGAAGGTGATCTCGCCCTCGTGAGTCACGGTCGCACCGCGGATCACGTCGTCTTCCATGTTGTGGTTCGGCTGACCGTCCTTTTCAGGGGTCAAGTCGGTCATCATGTGACGGATGTTGGTCGAGTACAGGGTCGATGCCTGTGTCGCCATACGGCTGGGGAAGTCTGTGTAGCCGATGATGACAACGCCGTTGTCGGAAACAACGCGCTGATCCTTTTCGGTCAGCTCGCAGTTGCCGCCCTTTTCGGCTGCAAGGTCAACAACGACCGAGCCGGGCTTCATCATCTCGACCATGTCCTTGGTCCACAGGACAGGTGCATCACGGCCCGGAATCAGAGCGGTGGTGATGACGATGTCCATCTCGGGCGCAAGTTCACGGAACTTCTTCAGCTGGGCTTCACGGAACTCGGGGCTCGAAGGAGCCGCGTAGCCGCCGGTGGCCGCGCCGTCCTGGCTTTCCTCTTCGAAGTCCAGATAGACGAACTCGGCGCCCATGGATTCGATCTGCTCGGCCACTTCGGGGCGCACGTCGAACGCGTAGGTCATCGCACCCAGCGAGGTCGAGGTCCCGATCGCGGCCAGACCGGCCACACCAGCGCCAACGATCAGCACTTTGGCGGGGGGCACTTTACCCGCCGCAGTCACCTGACCGGTGAAGAAGCGACCAAAGTTGTTACCCGCTTCGATCACCGCACGGTAACCGGCGATGTTTGCCATCGACGACAGGGCGTCCATCTTCTGCGCGCGGCTGATGCGGGGCACCATGTCCATCGCGATGACGCTTGCGCCTTTGGATTTGCACAGCTCCAGCATCTCTGCGTTCTGGGCAGGCCAGAAGAAGCTGATCAGCGTTTTGTCAGCGCTCAGGCGTTTGGCTTCGGTTTCGTTGGGTTCACGAACCTTGGCAATGATGTCCGCGGCTTTGAACAGCTGCGCCGCGGTGGGCAGAATTTCGACACCCGCCGCTTCGTACGCTGCATCGGAGAAGCCAGCGGCCTCACCAGCGCCGGTTTCGATGGCACACTCGTACCCCAGCTTTTGCAGCTGAAGTGCCGAGTCCGGAGTCATCGCAACGCGACGCTCCCCCTCGAACACTTCTTTTGGTGTTCCGATTTTCACAGGTATAGTCCCCCTTCACTTAACGTAAACCACCTCTGGAAGAGGTTATTACGGATAGATTTCGTGTAACTTGCGCAAGATTATTTCACAAGCACGCAATTTTCATGATCATTATGATTGAACTGTAGTCAGATCCATCTGCGGGTTTTATGACAATATCGCGCGAATTCCGCCCTGAATTTTCGCCGTAAGCGGTCTTCCTCGGGAATAACAAAGCGACGTTCAATCACCCAGACAAAGACTGGCAAGAGGGTTAGCGCTAGCACCGCGTCAAACCGCAGAATAAACCCTGCCAAAATCAACATATCCCCCATGTAGATGGGATTCCGAGAGCGGCTAAAGATGCCGGAGGTGACCAGATGATCCGCCTCTTGGTGGGGAATCACTGTCGTCCGTTTGCTGCGCATCTCATAGATCGCCAGCGCCAGCAGGATCAGCCCCCCGCCGATCAAAACGCCGGCCATCAGCTGCGCCCATAGCCCGCCAAAGGTCAACCACATCGGCTCGACAACACCGATGGCATAGGCCGCGACGATGGCCGCCAACAGCCACACAGGTGGCATATCGATCCATTGAACCGGACTGCGCAAACTGACCTCCCTCTCTTTGCAACGCTCGCGCAGTCTTGCCGCATGGCAGCATGGGTGCAAGTCAGACCATCGGATCGTGGCACAAGGTCGCAATTCCGTGGCTGTAATGCATCTTTTTTCGCAGATTGTTGCGGTCAGCGCCTATTCTCAGCGGGGCACGTGCCGCCGCGTCCCCTCTTGCGGGTCCCTTGTCCTAGGGTCACGATCCAGCCCCATACGCCAAAGGAGCTTTCATGACCGATTTCACCGCCACCCGCGCGCTCTTTGATCTGCCCGAAGGGCTTGTTTATCTGGACGGAAACTCTCTTGGCCCCCTGCCCCGCGCCACCGCAGACCGTGTCGCCCGCACGGTGACCGATGAGTGGGGCCAGATGCTGATCGGCGGCTGGAACAAGGCCGGATGGATGGCGCAACCGGCAGCCCTTGGCGACCGGATCGGACGTCTGATCGGCGCCCCCGCAGGCCACGTCGTGGTTGGCGACACGTTGTCGATCAAAGTCTTCCAAGCCCTCGCCGCCGCCCTGCAAATGCGCCCAGATCGGAAAGTCGTGCTTTCCGACAGCGGAAACTTCCCTTCGGACCTTTATATGGCCGAAGGACTGCTTGGCGCACTGGGCCCCGATTACGAATTGCGAGTCGTCGCCCCCGAAGACATCGCTAAAAACATCACCGAGGATGTCGCCGTCCTGATGTTGACCGAAGTCGATTATCGCACCGGCCGTATGCACGACATGGCCGCCCTGACCGCCCAAGCCCACACAGTTGGCGCCCTGACAGTCTGGGATCTGGCCCATTCTGCCGGAGCGGTCCCCGTAGATCTGATCGGCGCTCATGCGGATTTCGCCGTGGGCTGCACCTATAAATACCTGAACGCCGGCCCCGGCGCACCTGCCTTTATCTACGTCGCGCCCCAGCACGCGGACATGGCCCGCCCGATCCTGTCGGGTTGGCTCGGCCACGCTACCCCTTTTGCGTTTGAACAGGCCTACCGTGCGGGCGAAGGCATTGCCCGTATGCGTTGCGGCACCCCGCCGGTGATCCAGCTGGCCGCCTTGGACGCTGCGCTCGACATCTGGGATACGGTCGACATGAGTGCCCTGCGCGCCGCCTCGATAGACCTCTCCGAAGCCTTCATCGCAGGGGTCGAAGCCGCCTGTCCGGACCTAACCCTCGCCTCCCCGCGCGATCCCGCCCAGCGCGGCAGCCAAGTGTCCTTCCGCTTTGGCGAAGGGTATGCCGCCATGCAGGCCTTGATCGCCCGCGGCGTGGTCGGCGACTTTCGCGCGCCGGACATCATGCGCTTTGGCTTCACTCCGCTTTATATCGGGATGGACGACGTCACCCGTGCGGTCGAAATTATCGCAGATGTCATGCAAAACCGCCTCTGGGACCGCCCCGAATACAAGGCGCGCGCGGCGGTGACTTGAAAAAACGGGGCCCTCGACGGCCCCGCCAAGCGCCAAAATCAGTTGAGAGGCGCAAACATATTGCAGGCCTCTTCGCCGCTTTCTCCAACAGGCGTGCAGGACACGAACATATTGCTCGGAATGTCGATCTCCTCGCCGTACTGAGAAACCGATGTCACCTCTTCTCCCGCATCATTGAACGTGACCGTGATGGCGTATCCCGAAATAAACTCGCTAAACGCACTGGTCGCATTCCCGCATGTCACTGTTACAGCGTCGTAGAAGCATTCCTCGCCGCCATTCATCTCGCCTGTGCAAATTTCAACGACAGGCAAGCTGCCGCCGCCGGTCTCTTCGTAGCTAAAGCATGCAGCTTGAACTGCGGTTGCACCAAACACCAAGGCTGTTGCGGTAAAGAAAGGCTTGAACATATCAGATCCTTAAAAATATCCATCGAAGCGCCGAAAAGGCACCACTAACGGATAGGTGTATGCGGCATCACCTTCGATTCTTGCAACTCAGAGAGGCAAAACCTGATCCAAAAATACCTGTTTGGCACTTAGTGATCGCGAAATCGACGATCTACCGAGCGTTTCACAGCTATGCCGTCAGCTTTTGCGGTCTGCGGTGGGCGTGCCACGCCGCCAATGCCTCGCCGAACGCTTGGAAGAGCGGACGTGAGACCGGATCGTTCGCAGCGTTCCATTCGGGGTGCCATTGGACGGACATGGTGAAGCCCGGCGCATCCTTGACATAGATGGCTTCGGGCGTGCCGTCGGGGGCGTAACCGTCGATGACAATGCGCTGTCCAGCGTCCTTGATCCCTTGGCCGTGCAAGGTGTTCGTCATCACTTTTTGCGCGCCCATGAGGCGGTGGAACGGGCCGCCTTGGGTAAAGCTGACCTCGTGGCGCAGGGCGAACTTTTCTTCGATCGTGCCATCAGGAGGCATGCGGTGGTTGTCCCGTCCCGGCAGGTCGCGGATTTCAGGATAGAGAGAGCCACCCATCGCCACGTTCACCTCTTGGAAACCACGGCAAATGCCCAAAACGGGCTGACCGCGTTCGACGCAGGCCCGCACCAAAGGCAAGGTGATCGCATCACGCGCGCGGTCGGGCGTGCCGTGGGCTTCGGTCCAAGTTTCCCCGTATTCTTCGGGGTGGACGTTCGGTCGCCCGCCGGTCAAAAGAAAGCCGTCGCACGCCTCCATCAAATCGCAGACGGACACATAGCGCGGATCGGCGGGCACGATCAGCGGGATCGCGCGACACACATCGGCGACGGCCTCTGAATTCATGGTGCCTCCGGCGTGGACCGGATAGCTGGTGTCCAGCAGGGCGTGGTTTCCAATGATGCCGACAACGGGCCGGGACATAGTGTTCCTCCGATTGGGTCAAAAGAAAGATAGGCTTTTCGGCGGCACTAAGAAAGTGCGCAAGTAAAGGGTGGGCTGTGCAAGGATTTTCCAGACTTTTGGACGTGACGCCGGAAACTTGGGCAGTGATCGCCTATTTGGCGGTGAACGGCCTGACGTTTCTGCTGTTCGGCTGGGACAAACTGCGCGCCATTCTGAAAAATCGCCGCACACCGGAATTTCGCCTGCTTTTTCTAGCCTTTATCGGCGGCAGTGTTGGGGCCAAAGCGGGTCAGAAAGTGTTCACCCACAAGACGACGAAACAACCCTTTGCCCGCCGTTTGAACCGCATCTGCGCGTTCCATCTGGTTTTACTGGCGCTCTGGGGTCTGGCCAGCTTTGGGGCGTTCGGACCGGCACCGATCCGAGCAATAGCGGACCTCGTCCCAGACCTTCGCCCATTTCTTACGCCATGAGAACGGGCGCCCACAGATAACGCAGGTTTTCGAGGGCAGATCGGATTTGCGGCGCATCTTGGCCATGGTCACAGGTCCAAGGACATCTGGCGGGAATCGCCGCCGCGTTTGCGCGAGCTGCGGTCGTTGACGAACCGGCGGGCACTGTCCTGACGGCTGGCGTGGCGCTCGATCACGCGGGCGGCGGCAGGGGCGTGACCTGCATCGCGCCGGATCGCCCAGATGCGATCGCGGGCAGCGCGCGCAGCGGCAGGGACGTCCACCACAGGCGCGGGATAGGCCAGCTTCGCCGCGCCCTCCCACTTCCACGGCTCTTGAAGCAGGGCATCGGGTACAGCAGCCAATTCCGGCAGCCACCGGCGGGTAAACGTGCCAGTGGGGTCCTGATCATGCCCCTGCTTGATCGGGTTATAAATGCGGGGCGTGTTGATGCCCGTGGTCCCCGACTGCATCTGGACCTGAGACCAGTGGATCCCCGGCTCGTAATCGGTGAACTGCCGCGCCAGATGGGCCCCCGTGTGCCGCCAATCCAGCCAAAGGTGATAGCTGGCCACCGCCATCACCATCGATCGCATCCGGAAGTTCAGCCACCCTGTCGCGGCCAGCGACCGCATGCAGGCGTCCAGAAACGGCAACCCCGTCTCCCCCCGCTCCCATGCGCGGCGCAGAGTCGGGTCGTCCTCTCGCAAACCTTGGTAGGCGGGGTGCATGGCGCGGTATTCGATCGCGGGCTCATCCTCGAGCTTCTGCATGAAGTGGTCCCGCCACGCGAGCCGCGATTCGAACGCCCGAAGTGACCCTTTCCACCCGCCAACAGCGGTCTTCTTGCGCACCGCGCCCGCTGCCTCGGCCTCTCGGGCAGACAGTGTCCCCCACGCCAAATGCGGCGAGATCCGCGAACAGGCGACGGCCCCTTGCAAAGGCGTCGACATCTGCCGCTGATAGTGCTCTCCGCGCACGCTGAGGAAACTGTCCAGCAGGGCCAACCCTTCGGACCGCCCGCCCTTTTGCCGATCGGGGCAAGGATCGACGAGGCCCAGATCAGGCATCGGATCAGACACTGCCGCAATCCCGCGCAGACCCACAGGCGCAGGCAGGACATCCTGCCCCATAAAGCGGTCCCGCAGACCCGCCCAGCCATTGCGCGAGGTCAACCGCCGCACGACGCCGGTCTGGGGCAATTCCGTGAACTGAACACCAGCCCCCCGCGCCCAAGCGCCGACCCGCAGATCGCGGGCATAGGTCCAGCCATTGCCGATCTCTTCGTGGGCGACGACCTCTGTGACCTTGTGCCGGACCCGCAAATCCTCCAGCACATCCACCGCGTCCCCCACACGTACACAAAGAGCCACACCCAGCCTCTTCAAGGCTACATGCAGCTCTCTCAAACTCTCTAAAACGAATGCCCATTGGCGACCGGACGCATCGCTCTGCGCCCAGAGTTCCGGTTCAACGATATACAGGGCCAATACGTCGCCCCGCGCCGCCGCATAGGTCAGCGCAGGGTGGTCAACAACCCGTAAATCCCTTTTGAACCAGACAATTGCGGCCAACAGGCCCCCCGTTATTCTTCGACGCCAACAGCAGAGGGGGCAGTGTCAGACGGCGCGCCATCTTCGGCGACTTTCTCGTTCGCGCCAACAGAAACCATGACGATCACCAACAGAAGCGCGACCCCGAAAACACCGGCGGCACCGATGCCCCACAAAGAGGGTTTATGTTGCTTCTTCTGGCGGTCAAGGTTGGTGTCCGGTGCAGACATGAGAAAATTCTCCTTTGTTCGGTGTTGGTGGTTCCATTCCACAAAACAACACATAGAGTCGGGGTCAGGTTCCACACTCGAACCCAAAAGACTTTAGGAGACGCGATGAAAGACGCTGCCCCCCAGACATTCTATTTGTCCGACTACACGCCCCCCGCGTTCCTGATCGACGAGGTCAGCCTGACCTTCCGACTGGCGCCAGAGGCAACCCGCGTTATCAGCCGCATCCACTTTGTGCCCAACCCCGACACCACCGATCGCAGCTTCTTTTTGCATGGCGAACAGCTGAAATTGATCAGCGCCAAGATTGATGGCCACGACGCCAATCCGACCCTGACCCCCCATGGCCTGACCGCCGAGGTGCCGGACCACGAATTCACGTGGGAAGCCGAGGTCGAGATCAGCCCCGCCACCAACACCGCGCTCGAGGGGCTCTATATGTCGAACGGCATGTACTGCACCCAGTGCGAGGCCGAGGGCTTTCGCAAGATCACCTACTATCCCGACCGCCCCGACGTGATGGCCCCCTTCCACGTGCGGATCGAGGGCGACCTGCCCGTCCTTCTGTCCAACGGGAACCCGGTAGATCAGGGCGAGGGCTGGGCCGAATGGTCCGACCCGTGGCCCAAACCCGCCTACCTCTTTGCTCTGGTTGCGGGCGATCTGCGCGCCACCAGCGGCACCTTTACCACGCGCTCCGGCAACGAGGTGGCCCTGAACCTGTGGGTCCGTCCGGGGGACGAGGGCAAAACCGAATTCGGGCTCCAAGCCCTGAAGGATTCGATGAAGTGGGACGAGGATGTTTACGGGCGTGAATACGACCTCGACCTCTTTAACATCGTGGCCGTGCACGATTTCAACATGGGCGCGATGGAGAACAAGGGGCTGAACATCTTCAACTCCTCTGCCGTTCTGGCCAGCCCCGAAACCTCGACCGACGCCAATTTCGAACGGATCGAAGGCATCATCGCCCACGAATACTTCCACAACTGGACCGGCAACCGCATCACCTGCCGCGACTGGTTCCAGCTCTGTCTGAAAGAGGGCCTGACTGTCTTCCGAGACCAGCAGTTCACCTCGGACATGCGCAGCGAACCGGTGAAACGGATCAGCGACGTGCTAATGCTGCGCGCTCGCCAATTCCGAGAGGACGCAGGCCCCCTCGCCCACAACGTGCGCCCTGAATCCTATCAGGAAATCAATAACTTTTACACCGCGACTGTGTATGAGAAGGGCGCCGAAGTCATCGGGATGCTCTATCGTCTGGTAGGCGAGACGGACTACTACCGCGCGCTCGACATGTACTTCCAGCGCCACGACGGGCAGGCCTGCACCATCGAAGACTGGATCGCAGTGTTCGAGGATGCCACAGGCCGCGACCTGACCCAATTCAAGCGCTGGTACACGCAGGCGGGCACCCCCCACCTGACCGTGACCGAGGAATGGGTGAACGGCACATACAACTTGTACTTCAAGCAAGAGACCAAGCCCACCCCCGGCCAGCCCGACAAACAGCCGCTGGTCATCCCCATCGCCGTCGGCCTCTTGGCCCATGACGGCTCCGAAATCGTGCCGACGACGCTGCTGGAAATGACCGAGGCCGAGCAGACATTCAGCTTTGACGGCCTGACCGAACGCCCCATCCCCTCGATCCTGCGGGAATTCAGCGCGCCCGTGGTCCTGCACCGCGACACCAACAATCAGGAACGCGCGTTCCTCTTGGCGCACGACACCGATCCCTTCAACAAGTGGGAGGCGGGCCGCGCGCTGGCCAAGGACGTGCTGGTGCGCATGATCACCAAAGGGACCAAGCCCGACACAGGCTTCCTTGACGCGCTACGCCAGATGGCCCTCGACGACACCCAAGACCCCGCCTTCCGCGCCTTGGCCATGGCGCTGCCGTCCCAAGACGATATCGCGCAGACCCTGTATGCCAGCGGTGTGACCCCCGATCCCATGGCGATCTATGGGGCGGTCAAAACCCTGTCCCGCGCCATCGCCGAACACATGAAGGACGATCTGCCCGCCCTGCTGGCCGCCAACACGGTCACCGAACCCTACCTGCCCAACGCCGAGCAATCGGGCAAGCGCGCGCTGGCGAACACCGCTCTGTCCCTGCTGTCCAAGCTCGACAATGGCGCGGCGGCACAGGCCCAGTATGACGCAGCGGACAACATGACCCAGCAGCTGTCGGCCCTGTCCTGCCTGATCCGCGCAGGGGCTGGCGCCGACGCGCTCGCCAAGTTTGAACAGCAGTGGCACGGCGACCGTCTGGTCATGGACAAATGGTTCGGCCTTCAGGTCATGCTGGCAGAGCCAGAGGACGCCGCACAGGTCGCCCAGACCCTGACCGAACGCGCCGACTTCGACATGAAGAACCCCAACCGCTTCCGCGCGGTCTTTGGCGCGCTGGCCGGAAACCCTGCCGGATTCCACCATCCCTCGGGCGACGGCTACCGGACCATGGCCGACTGGCTGATCAAACTGGACACGGTGAATCCCCAGACCACCGCCCGCATGTGCAGCGCGTTCGACACGTGGAAACGCTATGACGCCGACCGTCAGGCCATGATTCGCGACCAGCTGGAACGCATTGCTGCAAAACCCGACCTGTCCCGCGACGTAACAGAGATGGTTGAACGTATTATGGCGGCATAACCTCGCCCACGGCGGGCAAATCGCGGCACAGCGCTTTGCCCGTCACATCATTTTGACTAGCCTAGGAAACAATCGTCTCACTTCGCGGTTGTCACATTACCTTCAAGAATTTCTGGTGTCTGAATTGGACATGAAAGATCGCATTGACCCTCTGATTTCGGAACGCGCCCCTTGGCTGTTCGCAGACCGCCCCGGCACCCGTGTGGCGCGGGGCCTTCTGAATTCCATGCTCAGCTATGACCGCACCATCCGCATCGGCGAGCATGTCCAGAACATGCCCGCCCCGCAGATCATGGAGCATATGGCCAGCCTCTTAGCCCGCGACGTCGAAGCCTCTGGCCTGCACAATATCCCCGCCTCGGGCCCTGCCCTGATCGTGGCGAACCACCCCACGGGGATCGCAGACGGGATCATCCTGCAGCACGTGATCCAGAACGTCCGCGATGATGCGTATTTCTACGCCAACTCGGACATCCTGCGCATCCTGCCCCAGTTCGACGCGATGATCGCCCCCGTCGAATGGCGCAAGGACAAACGCAGCCACGGCAAAACCCGCGAAACCATGGCCTATACCCGCAAGGCCGTGGACGCAGGCCGCCTTGGGGTAATCTTCCCCTCGGGCCGTCTGGCAAAGCGTCGCAAACTGAAATTACACGAACGCCCGTGGATGGCCTCTGCCGCGATGATCGCGCGCAAGTTCGATCTGCCCGTCATTCCGGTGAACATCCGCGCCCGCAACTCGGCGCTGTTCTATCTGTTCGACTTCATCCACCCGACCCTGCGCGACATCACCCTGTTCCACGAGACCCTGAACAAGCACCGCCAGCCCTTCCGCATCACCGTGGGCGAGCCGATCTCGGCCAAGGCGCTGCCTGTCAAATCCGAAGAGGGCATCGAAATGCTGCGCGAGGCCACGCTGGCCTTGGGCGGCCGCTATGCCCCCACGGTTGATCTGGTGCAGAACACCCGCCGCCCGAAATGGGTGAAACAGCTGGGCTAACACGGGCCACAAACCACAGCGCCCGTTGATCCCCCCGCACGCATGGGCTAATCCCTCTGGCAACAGCAGGCGCATCCGCGCCTCCCATTGGATTCCGTTAGCCAAACGAGGCCCCCATGCTTGATCTGACCTTCGAGCCCCCGAAACCCAAAGTCATCGCCGGTGCCAAATACGATTGGGAACTGGTCATCGGTCTTGAGGTGCACGCGCAGGTCAGCTCGAACGCGAAACTCTTCTCGGGCGCATCGACCAAATTCGGCAACGAACCGAACAGCAACGTGGCCTTCGTGGACGCGGCCATGCCCGGGATGCTGCCCGTGATCAACGAATTCTGCGTGGCCCAAGCGGTCCGCACCGGTCTGGGCATCAACGCCGAGATCAACAAGTGGTCGGCCTTTGACCGCAAAAACTACTTCTACCCCGACCTGCCGCAGGGCTACCAGATCAGCCAGCTCTACCACCCCATCGTGGGCGAGGGCGAGATCATCGTGGACATGGGCCCCGGTGTGGCCCGCAAGGTCCGCATCGAACGCATCCACCTCGAACAGGACGCGGGCAAGTCGATCCACGACATGGACCCCAACATGTCCTTCGTGGACCTGAACCGCACCGGCGTCGCGCTGATGGAAATCGTCAGCCGCCCCGACATCCGTGGCCCCGAAGAGGCCGCCGCCTATGTGGGCAAACTGCGCCAGATCCTGCGCTACCTTGGCACCTGTGACGGCAACATGCAGAACGGCAACCTGCGCTGCGACGTGAACGTGTCGATCTGTCGTCAGGGCGCCTACGAGAAGTTCATTGAAACCGGCGACTTCGGCCACCTCGGCACCCGCTGCGAGATCAAGAACATGAACTCCATGCGCTTTATCCAGCAGGCCATCGAATTCGAGGCACGCCGCCAGATCCAGATCGTCGAGGGCGGTGGCACAGTCGATCAGGAAACCCGTCTCTACGATCCGGACAAGGGCGAAACTCGCTCCATGCGCTCCAAGGAAGAGGCGCACGATTACCGCTACTTCCCCTGCCCCGATCTGCTGCCGCTGGAAATCGACGACAGCTTCATCGACGACATCCGCGACTCGCTGCCCGAACTGCCCGACCAGAAGAAAGCCCGCTTTGTCACCGAACTGGGCCTGTCGGAATACGACGCGTCCGTCCTGACCGCCGAGGTCGAGGCCGCCGACTACTTCGAAGCTGTGGCCGCAGGCCGCGACGGCAAGCTGTCCGCGAACTGGGTCATCAACGAACTCTTTGGCCGCCTGAAAAAGGACGACAAGGACATAACGGGCAGCCCCGTTTCGCCCGGACAACTGGGCAAGATCGTAGGCCTGATTTCCTCGGACGCCATCTCGGGCAAGATCGCCAAGGATCTGTTCGAAATCGTCTACACCGAAGGCGGCGACCCCGAAGCCATCGTCGAAGAGCGCGGCATGAAGCAGGTCACCGACACCGGCGCCATCGAGGCTGCGGTGATCGAAGTGATCGAGGCCAACCCCGCGCAGGTCGAAAAGGCCAAAGCCAACCCCAAACTCGCGGGCTGGTTCGTGGGTCAGGTCATGAAAGCCACCGGCGGCAAGGCCAACCCCAAGGCCGTCAACGAGCTGGTCATGGCCAAACTGGGCCTCTGATTATTAGCGAAAGCTGGAAATGCGAAAGGCGCTCCATTCGGGGCGCCTTTGTTGTTTGAAACGAACGAAAAATACGGCTTGCGCCCCGAAACACGCGCTCGCATAATTGGAGAGATAGATATCAAGAAAATGTAATGAATAATTACAAATACGTCCTCTATATTGATGAAGCTGGCGATGACGGGTTATCGAAAGTCAAACCTCTCGACGAGAACGGCGCAACTGAGTGGCTGGTTATTTCCGGATATTTAGTTAGATCTAAGCATGAGCATTCGATACAGTTCTGGCTAGACGACATTTCCAAAGAGATAAACTCTCAATCTCGGGTAATTCATTTTCGAAAACTTAGCCCCACTAAAGGGAAACGCGCAGCCGAACTTTTGGCAAAAAAGTCCGCACGAGCTTTCGTCGTAGCCTCAAACAAGAAGAATATGCGAGGATATCGAAATGTTAGAGCCGAACAAGCAGGTGGGAAACAGTGGTTCTACAATTGGCTTGTGCGCATATTGCTGGAAAGAGTGACTGAGTTTTGTAGCCTTGATTGTGGTGGTAGCCCAGATGAAAATTCAAAGATTAAAATAGTTTTTAGCAAACGCGGCGGGCACTCATACGGTCAAACAAAAGCATATCTTGAGTGGCTCAAAATCCAGAGCAATCCAGTTCTGAACAAACGAAGAGTCGACTTTCGATTTCTAAAATTTCCGTTGATTGACTATGTTCCACATTATCTGGAAGCTGGTCTTCAATGCTCAGACATTGTGGCGAGCGCGTTCTATCGCTCGATAAATATCGATGGAAAATCTCAAAACATTGAGGCAGCGCAAAACCTAAGACGAATCTTGGCACGAGGTGAAACCAAAGAAATTAAGGATTCTGGATTGGTTTTACTGCCGAGCGATCCACGCGTACTCTCGCTCACTGAAGAGCAGGCAAGCATTTTTCAATATTATGGTTTCTCCAAGCGGGAAACAGCGCAGGATCGGGGCCGTTTTGACCAGAAGCGATAGCTCAATATCCTATGTGTCGAGCGTCCGATGGCCCGCCTATCAACTGGTGTTCAAGGCAGCGGTTACCAAGCGATCCTGCGCCTGCACTATCGCATATTGCCAGCAAAAGTTCATCTACTTATTCGGAAAATTTCTCCCCAACGTACATACGTCAGCCATACGTAAACCATACGCTTTCCAGACCTGACCCAAGGGCCAAACACGGGCCCCAGAGTGCTGCTCTGCACAGCATCTGTAACAAGGAATGAACAGACCGCTCCTGAGTCGGCATCAACCTGCCGCAAAGTTGTGTGAAGGCGTTCGCGAACCCTTGGCGGGTGCAGCATGAGCAGATATACAGCGGCCTCGGTTCACAAGAGGACAGTTTCCATGGCCCAATACGAATTCCGCGTGATTCCCGCGCCGACCAAAGGTCCCAAGGTCCCCGGGCTCAAGACCAACGAGGCGCGTTACGCCCATGCGGTCGAGGAACTGATGAATGATCTGGCGCAGGATGGCTGGATGTATCACCGCGCCGACACCCTGCCCATGGAGGTCCGCGAGGGCCTGCGCGGTACCAAGACCGTATTCCAGAGCCTGCTGATCTTCCGCCGCGAGATTCCGTCCGAAGACGTTGAAATCGCAGCAGAACCCGAAGTTACAACCATCACGCCCCAGCCCCTGAGTGCCACCGTGAAGGCCGAACCAGAGCCGGCGGCCGCGCCCAAGGAAGACAAGCCTCTGAAGGCCGAGCGGGCCAAAGCGACGATCACGAACGTCCGCGTCTCGCCCAAGCTGAGCAACGCCAAGATCACTGTGCAAGAGGGTGAAGAGATTCGGGGCTTTGAACCGGACGAGCCCGAACTGGACCGCGAAGATACGCCGAACAGCGTGCTGATGTCTCGGGCCCAGCGTATTTTCGCCGGACCCAAGAAGGACTAGAGATCAGGCCCTGTCACTCAGGTTCAGCGCCAGCGCGTGGATGCGGCCCATCAGGTCCTTGCCAATCGCTGCGTGCACCGCGCGGTGGCGGGCCACGCGTCCCATCCCCGCAAACTCAGAACTCACCAGAGTCACAATAAAATGGCTCTCCCCACCTTCCTGATAGCCGCCGTGACCGCGATGGCTCTCGCTATCGTCCACAATTACAATCACTTGCGGCTGAAAGGCCGCTTCCAACCTTGACCGCATCTCGGCCGCAACAGGCCCATCCGTATTAGACATTTTTTTCGTCTACCCCCTTCAATCCGGCGTCAGTCGGTTTAAACTCTCTCGTCCGAGTCGAAAAGGGAATGCCCATGATCAAACGCGACGACCCCTTTGGTTTCGATATGTCCGTCTCTTCTGCCAAGAAGAAAAACCCGCGCGGTCGCCGCGGGATGTCCGGTGCATCCGAGACATCTACCCGCAACTGCGAACACCCCGGCTGCGAAGAGGCCGGAAAGTACCGTGCACCCCGCGCGCCCGATGTGCTGGATGAATACCTGTGGTTCTGTAAAGACCACGTGCGCGAGTATAACCAGAAATGGTCATTCTTTGATGGCACCACCGAGGCAGAGCTGAACGCGCAGCGTAGCAAGGACCGTGTCTGGGAACGCAAGACCAAACCGATTGCTGACCCCGAGCAGCGCGCTTGGGCCCGTTTGGGCATTGAGGACCCGCATCAAGTGCTGGGCCAGAACGCGACGCGCAACCCGGGCAAGTCCTCCAACGGCCACACCCGCAAGCTCCCCCCGACCGAACGCAAAGCGATCGAAATCCTCGAAGCCAAGGACCACTGGACCAAGGCCGAGATCCGCAAAGCCTACAAGGCGCTTATCAAGGTTCTGCACCCCGACATGAACGGCGGTGACCGTTCGGACGAAGAAAAGCTGCAAGAGGTCGTCTGGGCTTGGGACCAGGTCAAAGACAGCCGGAACTTCCGCTAATCGTGAACAGGCCGCCTTTCTCGGGCGGCCTTTTCTCTGTGCGCCTCTACTTTCTGCTTTGTGGAAATACTCATGGCACTGCGCCCGCCACGCATACCTTCCCAGCACATGAGCAGCCCGCCACCAATCTGCGCGTAACAAACTTCGCAGATTGCTCTTTCCCTTGTAGCCCCGCGCATTATGGTGCACCACGCAAGTGAAGGTTTGAAAGCAAGAAGGTGACAGCGATGGGCGACCGCAAAGAAGCTGTGGTGAAACCGACCGAACAGATTTCCGTACGTGATGTTTTCGGCATTGATACGGACATGATCGTCCACGGCTTTGCCGAGGAAAACGACCGCATCCCAGAGCTTGACCCCACCTACAAGTTTGATCCCGACACCACTTTGGCGATCCTTGCAGGCTTTGAAAAGAACCGCCGCGTGATGGTGCAGGGCTACCACGGGACAGGCAAATCGACCCACATTGAGCAGGTCGCCGCCCGCCTGAACTGGCCCACCGTGCGCGTCAACCTCGACAGCCACATCAGCCGTATTGACCTGATCGGCAAAGACGCGATCAAGCTGAAAGACGGCAAGCAGGTGACCGAATTCCACGAAGGCATCCTGCCTTGGGCGCTGCGCAACAACGTCGCGATCGTGTTCGACGAATACGATGCGGGCCGCGCGGACGTGATGTTCGTGATCCAGCGTGTTCTGGAAACCGACGGCAAGCTGACCCTTCTGGACCAGAACGAGATCATCAAGCCACACCCCTATTTCCGCCTGTTCGCGACTGCGAACACTGTGGGTCTTGGCGATACCACCGGCCTCTACCACGGCACCCAGCAGATCAACCAGGCGCAGATGGACCGCTGGTCGCTTGTCGCGACCTTGAACTATCTGTCGATCGACGCCGAGACCAACATCGTGCTGTCCAAGAACCCGCACTACAACACCGAAGCAGGCCGCAAGACCATCAAGCAGATGGTCACCGTCGCCGATCTGACCCGCAAAGCATTTATGTCGGGCGATCTGTCCACGGTGATGAGCCCCCGTACCGTGATCGCATGGGCCCAGAACGCAGAGATCTTCCGCAATGTGGGCTACGCGTTCCGCCTCACCTTCTTGAACAAATGCGACGAACTGGAGCGCCAGACCGTGGCAGAGTTCTACCAGCGCCTCTTCAACGAAGAGCTGCCCGAAAGCGCAGCAAGCGTCGCTCTGGCCTAAGGTCAAATACTACCGAAATGAGAGGGTCGCGCAGCAATGCGCGGCTTTTTTTCTTGGCTTCTCCGTGGCATAGGGGTCAGGAAAACCAGAATTTCTCGCCATTCGGATAGGTTTCCCGACGATTGGCTTATTTGACGTTTCATAAAAGCGTCATACTCTTGTTACATGAAACACAGAGCCCTATGCCGGATCGGTGCTGCGGCCCTCTTGTGTGTATTAGGGACAGCACCCTCCGCCCTTCCTTTTTGGGCCCATCAACGGGTCCAGTTATTCGCGACCTGTGCGGGTCGCTTCGAAGCAATGTCTTTGGATCATCGCGAGATGGACCGAAGCAAACGCAGCGCTATGCGAAGTCAGGTCGAGGGGTTCCAGTCCCTTGTAGATGCCCTTTTGCCCGATGCACTGGCCGAAGAAATGCCGGAAAACATGCCCGTGAAGTGGAAAGCGACCGGCTGGTCCGAAATCGCGCATCTCTTGACCGAGGTACAATACTCCGTCGATCCGGGCCGTGTGCGCCGCGCCTCCGACATGCTCGGGAAGCGCATTGAGGAATGCGAAGGTCTGCTTTTGTCCTAAGGATTTAGGCAGGCGCTATGGTCAAGCCGCCCTCGTGCGTCTAGGTTGCGGAGGATGAACGACGTCCTCCGAAAGCTGGCACCATGAAGAAGTCCGACAACCCCGCCGATCCGTTCAAGAAGGCTTTGGCCGAAGCCACCCGCGTCATGTCGGAAAACCCCGATTTGACCGTGAGCTATTCGGTCGATCCGGCAGGCATGTCGGGCGACTCCATGCGCCTGCCCCAAGTGTCCCGCCGGATGACCCGTGACGAGGTTTTGATCGCGCGCGGCACAGCAGACGCGCTGGCGATGCGCAGCCGCTACCACGATGCGTCGGTCGCCGCGCGCTACATCCCCCAAGGCGATATGGCCCGTGGCATTTACGAGGCAATGGAAACCGCCCGATGCGAGGCAATGGGTGCACGCGACATGCCCGGCACGGCAGGCAACATCGACGCAAAAATCGCCCACGAAGCCAAGACCCGCGCCTATGAACAGGTGACCGAGGCCAAGGACATCCCGTTGTCCGTCGCTGCCGGCTATCTGGTGCGCAATCTGGCCACGGGGCGCGACCTGCCTGCGGGCGCGGACAACGCGCTCGACCTGTGGCGCGATTTCCTTGAGGGCCAAGGGGCCGAGACCCTGACGGACATCGACGATGTGTTGTCCGACCAGCAGGCCTTTGCCAAGTTTGCCCGTCAGTTCATCACCGATCTGGGCTACGGCGACCAGTTGGGTGAAGACCCCGACGAATTGGACGACGAGTCCGAGGATGACGAAGCGCAGGAAGAAGAGCAGGAAGAGGACGAAAACCCCGATTCCGACGGCAACGAGGAAAGCGAAAGCGACGAAGGCGAAGCAGAACCAGAGCGGTCTCAGGATCAGCAGATGGATCAGGCCCAGGCCCAAGTCTCGATGGAGGAAGACTCTGAGCTGGAGCTTGACGAGGAGACCGAGCTGCCCGAGGGCGATGCGCCCATGGAGCCCCCGCCCCCTGCCCCCCATTCCGAGGCCGATCCCGACTACAAAGTCTTTGAGACCAAATTCGACGAGGAAATCCGCGCCGAAGATCTGGCTGATCCCGCCGAACTGGAACGTCTGCGCGCCTATCTGGACCAGCAACTCGAGCCGCTGAAGGGGGCTGTCAGCCGTCTAGCGAACAAGTTGCAGCGTCGCCTACAGGCGCAGCAGAACCGCAGCTGGCTGTTCGATATGGAAGAAGGCATTCTGGACGCTGGTCGTCTGGCCCGTGTGGTTGCGAACCCCACGACGCCCCTGTCCTTCAAGGTCGAGAAAGACACCGAATTCCGCGATACCGTTGTAACGTTGCTTTTGGACAACTCCGGCTCGATGCGCGGTCGCCCTATCAGCATCGCGGCCATCTGCGCCGATGTTCTGGCCCGCACGCTGGAGCGCTGCAATGTCAAAGTCGAAATTCTCGGCTTCACCACCCGCGCGTGGAAAGGCGGCCAGAACCGCGAACTCTGGCTGCAACAGGGGCGTCCCCAGCAGCCCGGTCGTCTGAACGATCTGCGCCACATCATCTACAAACACGCTGACGCCCCGTGGCGCCGCGTGCGCCCGAACCTCGGGTTGATGATGAAAGAGGGCCTGCTGAAGGAAAACATCGATGGTGAGGCGCTCGAATGGGCGCACCGCCGGATGCTGGCCCGCCCCGAGGCGCGCAAGATCCTGATGGTGATTTCCGACGGTGCACCCGTGGATGACAGCACGCTGTCGGTGAACCCCGCCAACTTCCTCGAGAAGCACCTCCGCGACGTGATCGACATGGTCGAGAAGCGCAAGCTGGTGGAACTTCTAGCGATCGGCATTGGTCACGACGTAACACGCTACTATGAACGTGCGGTCACAATCACCGATGTCGAACAGTTGGCCGGTGCGATGACCGAACAGCTGGCGAGCCTCTTTGACTCCGACCCCCGTGCGCGTGCGCGTGTCATGGGGATCAAGAACAGCACCCGGAGAGCTGGATGAGTTTTCAAGATTTCGCGGTCACCGCACGGCCCGAGCAGGGGCCGCCGCGCCTAGCTGCTTTGCGCGAACAATTGGCTGCCGAAGGGCTGGCCGGATTTCTGGTGCCCCGCGCCGATGCCCATCAGGGGGAATACGTGGCCCCTTGCGATGACCGTCTGGCCTGGCTGACAGGGTTCACGGGCTCGGCTGGGTTTGCGCTGGTGCTGGCGGATAAAGCGGGCGTGTTCATCGACGGGCGCTACCGCGTGCAGGTCAAATCGCAGGTCGCCGACTGCTTTACCCCCGTGCCTTGGCCAGAAACCAAGGCGGGCGACTGGCTGTTAGAGAAGCTAGATAGCGGCTTGGTCGGTTATGACCCGTGGCTCCACACCCCGCGCGAGATCGAAACGATCGAGGCCGCGCTGGCAGGCACCGAAATCGGTCTGAAGCCGGTCGATAACCTTGTCGACCGCATCTGGGCTGATCGCCCTGCCCGCCCGACAGCCCCTGCCGAAGCCTTCCCCGTCGAGATCGCGGGCCTGACTTCTGGCGAGAAGCGCGAGATGGTGGCAGAAGCCCTGCGAAAGGCAGGCCATGCTGCATGCGTCCTGACACTGCCCGACAGCATCTGCTGGATGCTGAACATTCGCGGCGCGGATATCGCGCACAACCCAGTTGTCCAATGCTTTGCGATTGTGTTTGACGACGCCCGCGTGGCCCTGTTCGCGGACCCTGAAAAGTTCGAAGCGCTTGGCCCTGATCCGAACATCAGCATCGCGCCGCTCGACGCCTTTGAGGGGGCATTAGGCCAGCTCGGCGGGCCGGTCCGGCTCGACAAAACCTCTGTCCCTGTGCTGGTTCAGCAGGTTCTGGAAAGCTTCGAGATCGACATTGCGTGGGGCGATGACCCCTGTGTCCTGCCCAAAGCTTGCAAGACTGATGCCGAGATCGCCGCAACCCGCGCCGCGCACCTGCGCGATGGCGCAGCGATGGTGGAATTCCTGTGTTGGCTCGATCAGCAGACGCCCGGGGCCTTTACCGAGATTGATGTGGTCAAAGCGCTAGAGGGCTTTCGTGCGGCCACAAACCAGTTGCGCGAGATCAGCTTCGAGACCATCTCTGGCAGCGGACCGAATGGCGCAATCGTCCATTACCGTGTGAGTGAGGAGTCGAACCGGACAGCCCAACACGGTGACCTGCTGCTGGTTGATTCCGGCGCGCAATACACCGACGGCACCACTGACATCACCCGCACGATGCCCATCGGCACCCCGACGGCAGAGCACAAAGACCGCTTTACCCGCGTGCTCAAGGGGATGATCGCAATCAGCATGGCGCGTTTTCCCACGGGGATTGCAGGCCGTGATCTGGACGTTCTGGCCCGCAACGCGCTGTGGCAAGTGGGACTGGACTATGACCACGGCACCGGCCACGGCGTTGGCGTTTATCTGAGCGTACACGAGGGGCCTCAGCGCATCTCTCGCGCCTCGACGCTGCCGCTGGAGCCGGGGATGATTCTGTCGAACGAGCCCGGCTACTACAAAGAGGGTGCCTACGGCATCCGGATCGAGAACCTGATTGTTGTTACCCCAGTGGAAACACCCGAGGGCGGCGACCCGCAGCGCGCGATGTATGCCTTCGAAACCCTCACTTGGACACCAATTGATCGCAGGCTGATAGAAACCTCGCTTTTAACCACGGAAGAGCGGGCCTGGCTGGATGCTTACCATGCGACATGTTGGGAGAATCTCGCGTCAAGACTGTCGCCAGAAGCGAAAACGTGGTTAGAGAGCATGACTGCGCCGCTCTGACACGACAGTGTCACCAAAGACTGGCACAGCGATAAAAAACACAGGGGGACTACGCATGACAGCGAACATCAAGATCCATGCAAACGCAGGGACTTATGTTGTACGCGCAGGCGGTGCTGTGTTGGGCGAAAGCTCGAACACTTTGGAGTTGGTAGAAGGCGATCACGCGCCGGTGGTTTATTTCCCTCGGGAAGACATCGCTATGGCCTTTCTCGACACCTCCAACCAGCGCACGACCTGCCCGTTCAAGGGCGAAGCTCAGTACTACAACATCGTGACCAAGAGCACGACGATCGAGAATGCGGCTTGGTCTTATGAAGATCCGGCCAGTGGGCTAGAGCAGATCAAGGGGTTTCTGGCCTTCCACGCCAGCCCGCAACTGGCGATCGAAGAGCTCTGATCCAATTCAGAACGACACCGAATTTGGGGCGTGCCGATGGCGCGCCCTGTTTCGTTCCTAGCTGTGCTCTTCTGCGGCAGTGGCTGCCAGCGCGCGGTTGAATGTGCGCAAGGCGTCCACCTGAAAAATCGCGCCAAGGATCACTGGCCCATCCTCCCCAAAAGCAGACTTCACCACTGGAATGAAAGCCGCGCCGGTTCGGTCGAAAATTGGCATCGCATCCCGTAGGGTCTGCCCCGTCTGAACAAAGGTGCCTTCGGCCACAAGTTCTTCGAGCTGATCGAACGGCGCAGGGTGCTCATGATCCAGCGGGCGCATGATCGCGCCGACCCCGTACATCCCCAAGAGATAAGCCTGAGGCCCCGCCGCCAGCTGCAGGTTCCGACGAGAGAGCAAGGTCAAAAAGAAAGATTGCGCCACCATCCGGCTCGACAGCGCAGTGGACATCGACACGGCCACCATGACAGCCAGACCTGTATGCCAGTCGCCGGTCAGTTCAAAGATGATCAAGGTCGTCGAAATTGGGGCCCCCAGGACGGCGGCGGCCACAGCCCCCATCCCTGCCAAGGCATAGAGTGAGGCTTCGCCTGACACCGCGGGCAGGATCGAAGTGACCACCAGACCGAACGCCAGACCGGACATCCCACCGACCATCAGCGCGGGCGAGAACACCCCGCCGCCCATGCGGCCCGCCATCGTGATCGCCACAGCAATGACCTTGAGGATCGTAAAGACGATCGCCTCGTGCAGGAGCATGTCGCCTGACAGGGCCCGTGCTGTCGTCTCGTAGCCAACGCCTATGATGTGCGGGAAAACCAAGGCGATCCCCCCGAGCAAGAAGCCCGAAATCATCGGTCGGGCCCAAGCGGGGAACTTGATCGCCGCTTCGATCCTGTTGCCCAAGCGATCTGCCCAGAAAATGGATCGCATCAGGATAACTGCGACCAAGCCGCTGACGAGTCCCAGTATGAAAAATGCAGGAAGCTCTACGTAGAATTGCAGGACCGTCCGCGACGACAGGACGAATTCACTCACATCTCCAAAGGCAATCCGCGAGACAACAGTGCCCGCCACGCTTGCGACAACGATTGGAGCAAAAGCATGAATGGCAAAGTGACGAAGCACCACTTCCAGAGCGAACAAAGCCCCTGCGATCGGCGCATTGAAACTGGCTGAAACCGCAGCAGCCACCGCGCAGCCCAAAAGATTACGCCCTGTGATCCCGTCCGTCTTGAGCCAATCGCTTGTCCGCGTTGCGATCACACCAGCAAGGTGCACGACCGGCCCTTCGCGTCCGGTTGAACCGCCGCTGGACAAGGTAATCATCGACGCCAGAGCAGAGGCTAGGCCCTCCTTGACCTCTACTCGTCCGTTGTTGAGCGCAGCGCCCTCGATCACATCGGCGACCGACCGCACGCGCCCATCTGGCGTGAATTTCTGCAACAACAGGCCGACCACCAGCCCGCCAAGGGTCGGGATCAACAGCACCCACAGCCAACTGATGCCTCCGAGATGCGTATGGAGATGGTTGATGTCATCCGTGCGATAGAGCGTGCTTTGCAGCAGTTCGATCCCCAGCCGGAAGCCGACCGCGGCGAACCCCGAAAGAACACCCACGACAAGCGCAATGAGCCAGAACTTGAACTTGGTCGGCCCTTTGGCACGCATCAGTTCAAAGGAACTACGCACTTCCTCTCTTAGATCGCGGAGAGATTCTTTAAAAAACTCTTTCACGTTCGACCGCCAATGCCCCTTTGCCTTTTCCAGACCGCAGGCCCTGTCTATGGTGACCAAAAGAAAGAAGGCCGGCATGACAAAACCAGAAGCGCTCCATGAGCTTAGCACCTTACTAGGACAACGGCTCTCGACCTCCAAGTTTGAACTTGAAGCCCATGGGCGTAGCGAATCCTATTTCCCCCTCACACTGCCCGATGCAGTCGCATTCCCCACCAGCACCGAAGAAGTCAGCGAGATCGTCCAGATTTGTGCGCGGCACGGGCTGCCGGTCGTCGGCTATGGTGCAGGCACCTCGCTGGAAGGTCACGCTCTGGCGCAGAATGGCGGTGTGATTGTCGACTTTCGTAATATGAACCAGATTTTCGACCTCCATGCCGAAGATATGAGCGTCACCGTCCAACCCGGCATCACGCGCGAGGCCCTGAACGAAGAGTTACGCGCGACAGGTCTGTTTTTTCCGGTGGACCCCGGTGCAAACGCGACAATTGGCGGGATGGCCTCTACCCGCGCAAGTGGCACCACAACGGTGCGCTACGGGACCATGCGCGACAACGTCATGGCGCTGGAAGTGGTGCTGGCGGATGGGCGGATCATCCGCACTGGCAGCCACGCCAAGAAATCAGCAGCGGGCTTTGACCTGACCGCTTTGATGATTGGGGCCGAAGGCACTTTGGGTTTGATCACGGAGTTAACGTTGAAACTTCAGGGTCAACCCGAAGCGATTGGCGCTGCGGTCTGTGCGTTTGACAATCTCTCGGATGCGGTCGCGACGGTGATAGATACCATTCAGTTTGGCCTGCCAATGGCGCGGATCGAGTTCATCGATGCTGCCACTGCTGCGGCTGTGAACGCCTACTCGGGATCACAATTGCCTGAATGCCCGCACCTCTTGGTGGAATTTCACGGATCTGAGACCGCGCTGGCCGAACAGGCCGAAGTCTTTGGCGGAATTCTCGCCGAACATGGAGGCAAGGGCTTTGATTGGGCCACCGCCCCCGAAGAGCGCAAAGCTCTATGGCAAGCACGCCACCACGCCTATTGGGCCATCCTCAACAGCCGTCCTAGGTGCCGCGCGGTCGTGACGGACCTGTGTGTGCCGATTTCGCGTCTGGCAGAGGCGGTCGAGGCCACCCGCGCCGATATTACGACCAGCGGCCTGCAAGGGCCGATCCTTGGCCATGTGGGCGACGGAAACTTCCATGCAATCCTCATGATCGATCCCGAGCAACCCGCGGAACTGCAACGCGCCAAAGAGCTATCGGACCGGATGGTGCGCCGTGCCCTTTCGCTTGGCGGAACCGTGACAGGGGAACACGGAATTGGCTCTGGTAAACTGAACTACATGCCGATGGAGCACGGAGAGGGCTGGGTCGTGATGGCACAGATCAAGGCAGCTCTCGACCCGTTAAACATCATGAACCCGGGCAAAGTGGTACGCTTTGGCGCAGAGAGCTAAGCGACGTCGCTCTGTGGCGTCGCTTCGGATCTAAGTATTCTTAAAGCAGAGAGGGACGCGCAGTTCGTTCTGCTTAGTCCTGCGCGATCAGGGCGCGAGCCGCGTCGCGAGCGGCCTCGGTGATGGTATCGCCAGAGATCATCCGCGCAACCTCGTCCACACGTTCGGACGGATCAAGAGGCACGACGCGGCTCAAAGTCTGTCCATCCTGTACGGATTTGCTGACCTGCCAATGATGTTGGCCAAGAGCTGCAACTTGCGGCGAATGCGTAACAACCAGCACCTGCCCGTCGCTGGCCAATCGCGACAAGCGGCGACCAACAGCATCGGCGGTCGCTCCGCCGACGCCGCGGTCGATCTCGTCAAAGATCATCGTCACACCCGACGTGTTTTGCGAGAGACACACTTTGAGCGCCAAAAGAAACCGCGAGAGTTCGCCGCCAGAGGCGATCTTGGCGAGCGGGCCCGCTGGCGCCCCGGGGTTCGTCGCAACGGTGAAAGAGACGCTGTCACGGCCCTCGGGGCCGGCATCGCCAACCTCGATCAAGGTGTGGAAAACCGCGCGCTCCATTTTAAGCGGGGCAAGTTCATCCATCACCGCACGGTCCAACCGCCCTGCTGCTTCACGGCGCGAGGCCGTCAGCGCGTCGGCTGCATCGGCATAGGCAGTTTCTGTGGCTTTTACATCCGCGCGCAGGCGAGCCAGATCGCCCTCACCGGCATCCAATTGACCTAGGCGGCTCCGCAGCTTTTCAGCGAACGCTCCCAGCTCGTCCGGAACAACACCATGCTTCCGAGCAAGGCCGCGGATTGCGAAAAGACGCTCCTCGATGGCTTCGAGTTCGGATGGGTTGAAATCCAGATTATCGAGGACACGTTCAACGCCTTGGGTCGCGTCGCCAAGCTCGTTCATTGCGCGCCCCAAAGCTGCAATCGGCTCGTCCAACTGATTGTCCGCATCACCGGCAATCCCGTCCAACCAACGCATCCCGTCAGCCATGGCACCCTCTGCCCCTTCGAGGCCAAGGATCTGGAACGCCCGCGCCAGATCATCGCGGATCTTCTCGGCGGCCTGCATCCGGCGGCGGCGGGTGTCGAGATCTGCGTCTTCGCCCTGTTGCGGGTCGAGCTGATCCAACTCGGCCACCGCATGGCGCAGGAATTCTTCTTCGCTCCGCATGGCGGCCAACTGCTCTTCTGCCGCAGAGAGCGCTTTGACCGCGCGGCTGCGCGCCTGCCAAAGACCACGAAGATCAGCCAAGAGCGCACCGTGGCCGGCGAAGTCATCCAGAAGCTGTCGATGCCCGCGCGGGTTCAGCAAACCACGATCATCGTGCTGGCCGTGCAATTCGACTAGGGTTTCAGACAGATTGCGCAACACTTGCCCGGAAACGCGTCGGTCGTTGATCCAAGCCGTCTTGCGCCCGTCAACGGTATTGACCCGGCGCAAGATTAGCTCCCCGTCGGCCTCAACGCCCGCTTCTGCCAAGATGTCATGCGCTGCGTGTTCTGCGGGCAAATCGAATTCCGCGATCACCTCGCCTTGATCAGCACCAGAGCGCACAAGCTCGGCCCGCCCGCGCCAGCCGAGGACAAATCCCAAACTGTCGAGCAAGATCGATTTGCCCGCACCCGTTTCACCGGTGAGGACGTTCAAGCCAGGCTGAAACTCAAGCTGCAGCCGGTCGATCAGAAGGACATCACGAATATCAAGCGTTCGCAGCATAGAGTGTTTCCGGTTGCCCGCCCTGCAATAGGATCAGAGCCATTCGCCCCTGATCATCTGGCGGTAAATTTTGGCCAGCCAGCCGTCGCCCTTTGCCTCGGGCTTTAGACCGGCTTCGGTCAACAGCGCATAGGACTCTGCGTACCACTCGCTGCCTTGATAGTTGTAACCAAGAACCGCGCCAGCGGTCTGGGCTTCGTCGGTCAGGCCAAGTGACAGATAGCTTTCCACCAGACGATGCAAGGCTTCTGCGGTGTGAGTCGTCGTCTGGAAATCTGCTACCACAACGCGGAAGCGGTTGATCGCTGCTGCGAAGTGCTCTCGTTTCAGGTAGTAGCGGCCAACTTCCATTTCCTTGCCCGCCAAATGGTCAAAAGCGAGGTCGAACTGTAGGATCGCGCTCTCGGCATACTCGCTATCGGGATAGCGCTCGATCACAGTGCGCAGGGCTTGAAGAGCCTGGAACGTCAGGCCCTGATCGCGGCCCACATCGTCAATCTGGTCATAGTACGACAGCGCCAGCAGATACTGCGCGTAGGCTGCATCCTCGTCTGCCGGATAGAAGTCGATGTAGCGTTGCGCGGCGCCACGGCTATTCTCGTAGTCCTGATCCTGGTGAAAGGCAAAGGCCTGCATGATGAGCGCACGCTTAGCCCAGGCCGAATAGGGATAGAGCCGCTCAATCTCGCCAAAGTAAACTGCCGCTTGATCGGGATCGTCATTGGCAAGCTCATATTCCCCACGTGCAAAGATTTGCTCGGCAGTGAAGTTTTCCAGAGGTTCGCCGGACTGGCCGCCTTCGGCAAAGGCATTGTTATTGGCAAATGGACGTGAACTGAAATCCGAGCAACCTGCCAACGAAAGGCCCAAGATGACTGTCCCGAAAAACGTCTTAAAAGCTCTGTCCATGCTCATACCTGCCCACAATAATCCAGGATCCGGAAGGCGCGAGCGCCTTCGGTCAACGGCGTGTTAGCACAGAAAATTCCGGTGCAAAATGCCTTTGCCACCCTTACGCGATCACGCGACGGCGGCAAGGTCCGAAACATGCAGTCCGACGCCGGGCAAACGGGCAACGCAATCCGCGTCACAATCCACGATGCGGTAGGCTGTCGGATCCGCGAACAGCGCGCGGAGCAACATGTTGGTCAGGGTGTGGCCTGCCTTGAAACCGGTATAGAGACCAAGGATCGGCGCACCCGCCAGAGCCAGATCGCCAAGGGCGTCCAGCATTTTGTGACGAACAGGCTCGTCAGAGTGACGCAAGCCGCCGGGGCTCAGAACCTCTTGGCCATCGACGACAACCGCGTTCTCCATTGTTCCGCCCAAGGCCAAACCATTCGCCCGCATGAATTCGACGTCAGACGCGCGGCAGAACGTCCGGCTGTCACAGAGTTCACGAACAAAGGTACCGTTCGCCATATGCAGGCTCTTGCGCTGACGCCCAATCGCAGCGTCGGCGAAGTCGATTTCAAAGTCGATCTTCAGCGAGTCGGCGGGCGTCAGGGTCGCAGTGGCATCGCCCTTCTCAACCGAGATGGGCTTCAGGACTTCGATCGCAAAGAGCGGTTCGGCCAGCATACGAATGCCTTGCTTGACGATGCCGCGCACGAAAGGCGCGGAGCTGCCATCAAGAATCGGAACCTCGGGGCCGCTGACTTCGATCAGCGCATTATGGACACCGCATCCAGCCAGCGCGGCCATGACGTGTTCAACGGTCGACAGGCTCACGCCGTCGGCATTGACCAATTTGGTGCATAGCGGGGAATGCTCTGCCACGTCCCAGCGTGCAGGGATCAAAGGGTCGCGATCAACGATATCAGTGCGTGTGAACCAGATGCCGTGCCCTGCGGAAGCGGGCCGAATCGTCAAACGCGCGGGCTGACCAGAGTGAAGGCCAACGCCGTTGAAACTGACTTGATTTCGGATCGTAGTTTGCACGTGAACCCCGAGTGTCTGCGCGGATTTACCGCTCGTTGACAGAGAGTTAACGCTGACATGACAAAGGGACAATTCAATCTTTGCAACACGGTGAAACATCCCATCCGTTTGATCGGGCAAAAATATGCCGAAGGATTATTTACAGGTCCAACATCTTGATTCCGAAAAACAAAAAGGCCGCCCGAAGGCGGCCTTGAATATTTCAATTCACACGGTTCAGTTTGCCTGGCGGCGCAGGAACGCGGGAATCTCAATCTTTTCTTGTGCCGGATCGTTATCCACATCCTCTTCAAAAGAGGGTGCCGGAGGGGCAGCGCGACGCGCTGTCTGTGGTGCCGACGGCGCAGGCTGCGGACGGGCCGGAGCCGCAGGCTCTTCACTTTGACCCGTCATGCGGTTGATCAGCGAGTTGATCCCGAAGCGCGACTTCTCGGGCGCAGCAGGAGCAGCGGGACGCGCAGGCGCCTGAGGCTGGGTGCTGCCCATCGGACGCTGCTGTTGTGTGCCGCTGTGGTTCACAGCTGCCTTCAGACGCGCCATCGTTTCGGGGCTTGCAGCACCTGCAACAGGACGCTGGGGTGCTACAAAGTCATCCCCCTGATGCGCTTCGGGCGCAGGCTGCTGGTACTCTTCTGCACGCGGCTGGTACGCAGGTGCGGGCACATCTTCGGCGGGGTGCTGAGGTGCTGCACTACGCGGTTGCTGCGTGGGCTGCTGGTAGGATTCCTGCGGCAGCGGCGCGGGGCGCTTGGGCTGCTGAGGCGCAGGAGTCTGGTAGCTGGCCGGCTGCTGTGGAGCAGGCTGCTGGTATTGCGGCTGCTGGTACTGAGGCTGAGGCGCTGCGGCGGCCGGTGCTTGGGGCGCGGGCTGCTGCGGTGTGGGCGCATGCTGCTCAGCGCTGACCTGCTGGGTCAGCGGCTCTGCCAGACTGCGGCGCGGCGCGGGCTCTTCCAGAGCTTTGGCCGATGCATCGATACCCGTTGCCACAACGCTCACGCGCATACCGCCTTCGAGCGAGGTATCCAGAGTCGAACCAACGATGATGTTCGCATCGGGATCCACTTCTTCGCGGATACGGTTTGCCGCCTCGTCCAGTTCGAACAGGGTCAGGTCGTGCCCACCGGTGATGTTGATCAGAACGCCCTTCGCTCCGCGCAGGCTGATTTCGTCCAGCAGCGGGTTTGCGATGGCCTTCTCGGCCGCCTGGATGGCGCGATCTTCGCCGATCGCTTCGCCGGTGCCCATCATGGCTTTGCCCATCTCGTCCATCACGGCGCGAACGTCCGCGAAGTCGAGGTTGATCAGACCGGGGCAGACCATCAGATCGGTCACGCCTTTGACACCTTGATACAGCACATCGTCAGCTAGGCTAAACGCTTCGGTAAAGGTGGTCTTTTCGGTCGCCAAACGGAAAAGGTTCTGGTTCGGGATGATGATCAGCGTGTCGACGACCTTCTGCAGGGCTTCGACGCCCTCCTCGGCCTGACGCATGCGCTTGCCACCTTCGAACTGGAAGGGTTTGGTCACCACGCCAACGGTCAGCACGCCAAGTTCACGTGCGGCCTGCGCGATGATCGGCGCTGCACCGGTACCAGTGCCGCCGCCCATACCAGCCGTGATAAAGCACATGTGTGCGCCTGCCAGATGATCGACAATCTGCTCGATGCTCTCTTCAGCTGCGGCAGCGCCTACGCTTGCCTTGGCACCAGCACCCAGACCCTCGGTCACTTTCACACCCAGCTGGATGCGATTGGTTGCTTGAGCTTGCTGAAGGGCTTGTGCGTCGGTGTTCGCCACCACGAACTCGACACCCTCGAGCTGTTTTTCGATCATGTTGTTGACCGCGTTACCGCCGGCACCGCCCACACCGAACACGGTGATGCGGGGCTTGAGCTCATCGTGTCCGGGCATCGAAAGGTTCAAAGTCATGATGTGTCCGCCTGCTTGTCGCCCGTGCCACCGGGCAGTTTTGTCCCTGATTACATATCATTCTACGCGCCATAAACGGCGACGTCATCCAAAAAGTCAGCCTGTCAACACAAAATCTGGTCACTTGAGCGCCCGCAAAAGCGGCATTTCGCCTAAATGCACCAGATATTGGGCTTACCAGTTATCCTTGAACCATTTCATCGCGCGCTGCAATGATCGGGCGGGGTATCTTTCGACCGGCATGTCGAAATCCCACCATTCGTCCTGTGGATGCGCCGCAAAGCAGCATAGTCCCACCGCGCTCGCAAAGCCCGGCCCCGTCGCGGCCTGAGGAAGTCCATGAACGCGCAGAGGTCGACCCAGCCGCACTTGCTGCCCTAATATCTTACTGGCAAGCCCGTCAAGGCCGGGAATCTGGCTTCCGCCCCCTGTCAGGACGATCTGCTGGCTTGGCATGTGATCAAAGCCCGCAGCATCCAAGCGCGCACGCACTTCTTCGAGGATTTCCTCGACGCGGGGGCGCATAATTCCGATCAATTCGGTACGGCTGACCGTGCGACGATCGTGCTCCCAATCGCCGGAGTCGCCATCCAGATCGATCAATTCGCGGTCGTCCATACCTGTCGCGTAGACACCGCCATAAAAGGTCTTGATCCGTTCTGCCGTGGTCATCGGCACCTGCAGCCCCATCGAGATGTCACTGGTCACGTGATCGCCGCCCATGCGGACCGTGTCAGCGTAAATCATGTGCTTGCGCATAAAGATCGAAAGGCCAGTCGTCCCGCCTCCCAAGTCGATGCACGCCGCACCTAGCTCTTTTTCGTCTTCGATCAGGGCAGACGTGCCTGAAACGTAAGCGGAGCTTGCCACACCTGCCAGTTCCAGATCGCAACGTTTGATGCAGTATGCCAGATTCTGGATCACGCTGGCATCAACAGTGAGCATGTGCATATCACAGCTGAGTGTGTTGCCGATCTGGCCACGCGGATCATTCAAACCCGAACGGTGGTCCAGAGCAAAGTTCACCGGCTGCGCATGAAGCACTTCGCGTCCAGCGCCGTATTCCGGAACATCGCAGGACGCCAGAACACATCCGATATCCTCTTCGGTGACCTGCTGACCATCCAACTCGACCGCCCCGGCCAGACCGTAACTGCGGGGACGTGCGCCGGAAAACGTCGCGATGACATGATCCACGCGCACACCCGCCATCCTTTGAGCCGCCTGGACGACAGTACGGATTGCCCGCTCTGTCTCGGCCATGGCGTCAATCTCGCCAAACCGCACCCCGCGCGACCGAGTGGTCGCGGCACCGACGACGCGAAAACCCGCCTGCCCCGCCATGGACCCGATATCCTCGCCTTCGACAAAGGCATCTGTGCGATCAAACCGCAGCACCAGACACGCGATCTTCGAAGTTCCAACGTCCAGAATGGCGATCACGCCACGCTGTAGTGCTGCCTTCCGTAGTCCGCGCATGGCGCGCTGTGTTTCGTAAAGCTCGATCATCTGCCTCAATCCTCAGCTTCATACCCCCGGACGCGTAGCAATTCTTTTTGTGCTATCTTGGTCATCCGGATTGTCGGCCTGTCGGCCAGTCTCATGTCCACGACCGAAACGTCGCGGGCCAGAAGTTCTTTTGCCTGTTCTAATGCGATCACGCGTTCCAAGGCGCGGACGGCACCTTGCTCTGGCAACAGGATGCGCTGATCACGGTCCAGCACCAGGTCCCAGCGGCGGTTGCTGACGCGCACAATCCCGCGCACCCGCTCACGGATCGGGGTGGCCGCAGCGATCAAGTCCAACGCTTGGGTTACATTCTTCTTTGCGCCCTCTCCCACGATCAGCGGCAGATCGGGGCGTTCAATACGAGCGCTCAGTTTATCGGCACGAACACCAAAGGCATCAATCACTTCGACCCCCTCTGGACCGCGCCAAAGTGCGACGGGCACGCGTTCGTCCACAGCAACCTGCAAAACACCTCCGGTGCGGATCTGCAAGGAGACGTCTTTGACAGCATCAATCTCACGGATCTGGTCGCGCAGAGCGCCAAGATTCAGATCGAAAGAACTCAATGGAAAAGTTGCGGGCAAAAGGTCTTCGATAGCCTTTTGCGTTTTCTCGTTGGCGCCCTCGACAGCCAGAGTCTGAACCATGAATTCGGGGCGTTCTTGGAAGTCGCGCTTCACCGCTTCGATGCTTGCGAACAAATCGCTGCGGCGCTGTTCGTTGCCCAAATAGGTCGCTGCTGCCAGGGCCACCACCATCACAGGCAGCCCCATGCGCAGCCCCATGCGGAAGCTGGGGGTCAGCCACATGCGTTGGACCTTATAGGCCCAACGACTAGGAGCAGGATCAGCGCGGCGGGTCATCTGTTGCACGACGCGTCCTCCACCAGCCAGCGGCACAGCGCACCAAAGCTCATGCCTGCGAAACCCGCTTGTTCCGGACTTAGCGAGGTGGGTGTCATGCCGGGCTGGGTGTTGGTCTCGAGCAGGATCAAACCATCAATCCCGCGGCTCTCGTCCCAGCGGAAATCGGTGCGGCTCATGCCGCGGCAGCCAAGTGCATTATGCGCGCGGACCGCATAGTCATAACACGCATCGCGGATGTCGTCTGGAATATCGGCGGGGATCACGTGGCGCGATCCGCCCACTTCGTACTTGGCGCTATAATCGTACCAGCCGTCGGTTAGAATGTCGGTCACGGCCAAGGGACGATCCCCTAGCACAGTGGTCGTCAACTCGCGGCCCGGCGCATACGTCTCGACCATCACGGTCTCGGGCATTTCGTCGGACAGTTGCGGCGGCGTGTTCGCGCCATCCATCACCAGATAGACGCCGACGCTGGACCCTTCGTTGTTGGGCTTCACCACATAGGGCGCGGGCATCACGTGACGGGTGCCTACTTCGTCACGGCTGGCCAGAACGCTTTCGACAATCGGCAGACCGGCGGCGCGGTACACATCCTTGCTACGGGCTTTGTCCATGGCAAGCGAAGACGCCAGAACGCCGGAATGTGTGTAGGGGATGCCCATCCACTCTAGGATACCTTGGACGCAACCATCCTCGCCCCACCGACCGTGGAGCGCGTTGAACACAACGTCAGGGCGAATCTGTGCAAGGCGTGCGGGCAGGTCGGGACCAGCGTCCAATTCGACCACTTGGAATCCTTCGTCCCGAAGTGCAGCGGCGCACTCTTTTCCACTGGATAACGACACCTCGCGCTCTGCGGAGGGGCCGCCCAATAGGACCGCTACAGTCGGGTGAGCCCTGCTCGACATCACCGCTTCTGCCTCTGTATTCTCGGCCATTTTGGCCTGTTTTTATCTACTGGTAGCACAAGAGCCCAAAAACTCTCAGAATGCCACAGATTTTTAGTTAATTTATCTTACAAATCTTGGCTGTGACTAAGTTTCGTCACCAACTCGGATCACTTCCCATTCTAGCTCTAAACCGCTCGATTGGAAAACGCTTTTTCGGACAAGCTCGCCTAACCTTTCGAGATCAGACGCCGTCGCATTGCCTGTATTCACTAGAAAGTTCGAATGCTTCGGACTCATTTGCGCGCCACCCACGGTTGCGCCACGCATCCCTGCATCGTCAATGAGTTTCCATGCTTTCAGGTCGTGCACATCGTCGGCGCGGCCCGTGCTAGAAAAGCCGGCAGGATTGCGGAAAGTACTGCCCGCAGTGCGATCTTTTGTTGGTTGCGTCGCATCCCGCTTGGCCAACTGATCCGCCATTTTTTGCTCTAGCTCCTCAGGATCACCGGCGGGGGCCTCGAACACCGCCTCAGTCAAAACCCACCCTTCGGGTAAGTGACTGTGACGATATCCGAATTGTAGATCTTCGGGGTTCAGAGTGACCACTTCACCATCGCGTGAGACAGCCTGCGCGGATACCAGATGGTCTGCGACATAGGTGCCATAGCAACCAGCGTTCATGCGAATTGCACCGCCGATTGACCCCGGAATTGTCCGCAAAAATGTCAGATCAAGGCCCGCTGCCGCCGCCTTGCGCGCCGCCATGGAATCGAGCATTGCCGCACCCACGGTTACACGATTGCCCTCTATACTCAGTCCGTTAAAGCCGCGTCCCATGCGGATCACCACCGCTCTGATTCCGCCATCACGAACGATCAGATTGGAACCAACACCCATAGGAAAGACTGACACATCCTTTGAGAGCGCCCTTAGAAAGGCACAGAGGTCCTCGAGATCAGCAGGTTGAAAGAACCAATCCGCAGCCCCACCGACACGTAACCATGTCAGGTCGGCCAGTGTCCGGTTGGGTGTCAAAGTGCCTCGCACCTCAGGCATCTGCATCGGGGGTCCTCCGTTTTCCGGTCAGCCAGCGCCACAGGTAGATCACCGGCCAGCGCAGGATTGACAGACCTGCTGCCAGAAACGCCAGAGCGATCCAAGGGCCATTTGTAAAAAACAAAGCGACGAGCATAGGAATGCCCGTCGCGATCAGCCCATATGCACAGAGCCACAGCTTTTGCCCCTTGAAGAGCATGGTCATCAGAGCGGCGCTCAGCACCCAGACGCATGCCGCGCCCATTCCCAGATCCGCGGCAGTCATCAAGTGTCGCCCCTCTTAGTCGGCCAAACGGTTCGGCAGGTTATTTGCCCACGCGCTGATGGTCCCTGCCCCAAGGCACACGACCATATCACCGGGCTGGGTCTGCTCGCGCACCAGACGCTCCAGATCCTCTTCGTTGTGCAGGGCGCGGGCGTGGCGGTGACCATGACGGATCAGACCCGCGACCAGATCATCTCGGCTCGCGCCTTCGATGGGCGCTTCGCCAGCCGCAAAGACTTCGCCAATCGCAACGACATCCGCATCGTTAAAGCAGCTACAGAAATCATCGAATAGGCTGTGCAGTCGACTGTAGCGATGCGGCTGGTGCACAGCGATCACGCGGCCCGTGGTCGCCTGACGCGCGGCCTTGAGGACAGCGGCAATCTCAACAGGGTGGTGACCGTAATCGTCGATGATTGTGACCCCGTTGACTTCACCAACCTTGGTAAAGCGGCGATTCACACCGCCAAAATTGGCCAGCGCCTCGCGGATTTCCTCGATCTTCATGCCCAGATGGCGAGACACGGCGACCGCAGACAAGGCGTTAGAGACGTTGTGATCACCCGGCATGGGCAGCGTGCAGCCCTCGATTGTCATGTCTTCTTGTTGCAGCCGGATGTCGAAGTGGGCGACACCGGCCTCATAGCGCAGATTGATCGCGCGGACGTCCGCTTGGGCGTTAAAGCCATAGGTGGTCACGCGGCGGTCGGTGATTTTGCCCACCAGCGCCTGAACTTCCGGGTGGTCAGTGCAGCAAACCGCTAGACCGTAGAACGGGATATTGGACACGAACTGGTAGAAGCCTTCGCGCAGGGTGTCGAAATCGCCCCAATGCTCCATGTGCTCGGGGTCGATGTTCGTGACAATGGCGATGGTCGCGGGCAAACGATTAAAGGTGCCGTCGCTCTCGTCTGCTTCGACGACCATCCACTCGCCCTGACCCATGCGGGCATTCGAGCCATAGGCGTGGATGATGCCGCCGTTGATCACGGTGGGGTCGATCCCACCAGCAACCAACAATTCAGCGACCATCGTGGTCGTGGTAGTTTTGCCGTGGGTGCCCGCAATCGCGATGTTCGACTTCAACCGCATCAGTTCGGCCAGCATCTCGGCGCGGCGCACAACAGGCAGACCGCGGCGGCGCGCTTCGTCCAGCTCCGGGTTGCCCGGCTTGATCGCAGAAGAGATCACAACGACCTCGGCCCCTTCCAGATTCTGGGCCCGCTGGCCTTCGAAAATGGTCGCGCCCATGCCCGCCAGACGATCGGTGATCTTGCTGGTTTTCTGGTCAGAGCCCTGAACGGTGTAGCCGTGGTTGATCAGAACCTCGGCAATCCCCGACATCCCGATCCCGCCGATCCCGACGAAATGAATGGGGCCAACATCGGTGGGTAGCTTGGTCGCAGCGTTCATGGTAGAAGGTCTTTCTTCGTCAGGAGTGTGCCAGCTCTTCGACCAGCGCGACAAGGCGCTCGGTCGCGTCGGGGCGGCCAATGGACAGGGCAGCTTGGGCCATGTCATGGGCCCGCGAAGGCTGTGTCAAAATATCGGTGATAGATGTGGCAACGGCGTCCACAATGAATTCGTTTTCGGACAGGACGACAGCGCCACCAGCCTCGACCACGCCGCGCGCATTTGCTGTCTGGTGATCGCCCGTAGCCGCGGCAAAAGGCACAAGAATCGCTGGACGTCCGATCACGGTCACATCCGCAACAGAAGACGCGCCAGAGCGGCTGATCACCAGCTGCGCGCGCTCCATGCGCTCGGGGACATCACTGAAAAAGGGCTGAACGTCGGCTGTGATACCCGCTTCTTGGTAAAACGCTTTGACGCGCGTTTCATCCTCGCCCCGCGCCTGATGGCTGACTGTGATCCGACCACGCAAATCGGCGGGCAATGCGGCAATCGCGGCAGGCACGACATCTGACAGAATGCGCGCACCTTGCGAGCCGCCGATCACCAAGAGACTGACGTCTCCTTCGGGCGCAACATAAGGCGCGGCAGCTTTGTCCAGAACGGCGCTGCGGACGGGGTTGCCGGTATAAATGCCTTCGACGCCCTCGGGCAGATCTGTCGGCCAGGTTCCACACGCCACCTTATTCACTTTGGCAGCAAATACCCGATTGACCCGCCCCAAGACACCATTCTGCTCGTGGATCATGCGCGGCAAGCTCATCCACGTGGCCGCCGAAATCGCAGGGATCGACGGGTAACCGCCAAAACCGACAACGACCGCCGGCGTATCCTTGGCCATCGCGCTACGAGCCGACATGATCCCGCCAATAATCTTGAACGGCACGAGTAGCTTCGCCAGCGCCCCGCCACGCGCAAAGGTCGCGCTTTTGACTTCCTCAATCTGAACAGCGTCAGGGAACGCGCCCGTGTAGCGCGCGCCCCGCGCGTCGGTCGACAACTTGACCCGCCATCCTTTTGCCAGCATCGCCTCGGCCAGTGCCTGAGCGGGGAACATGTGCCCGCCGGTTCCACCGGCAGCGATCAGCAAAAGTGGTTGGGTCATAGACGCCCTCGTCCTCGCAAAAGTTCACCGATTTGGCCCTGCGGCCGCTTGCGGGTAAACGCCAGAAGCATCCCGACTGCAATACCCATCGCGATCAAAGAAGAGCCACCATAGCTGACGAACGGCAAAGTCATGCCTTTGGCGGGCAAAAGCCGCACAGCTACGCCCATATTGATCATCGCCTGCACACCGAACGAACAAGCCAGACCCGTGCCAGCGAGGCGGATAAAGGGATCGCGTTCCTTGATCAGGCGGATCAGCGATCGGACCACAACCACGGAATAGAGCGCAATAATCAGGCCCACCAGAACGAGCCCGTATTCTTCGGCTGCGACCGCAATGATGAAATCCGTATGTGCGTCCGGCAAAGACCATTTCACCTCCCCCTCACCCACGCCAACGCCAAAGAACCCGCCCTCTCGGATCGCGTTGGTGGCATAACCCAACTGGGTACGCGGATCGACATCGGGGCTCAGGAAGCCGTCAATGCGGCGCGCGAAGTGCTGCGAATTGTGATAGCTGAAGATGCCGCCCAAGACGACCATCCCCGCGATGCCCGACAGCAGCAGCATCGGTGCGCCCGCCACAAAGTACATTGTGCCCCACGCAAACAGGACCAGCGCCGACTGGCCGAAATCCGGCTGCAACGCCAGCAACAGCACGATAACACCTGTCAGGCCAAAGGAAATCAGCTTGCCCGGAGGGCCATTCATCTCTTGCCCTGCGGCCATCAACCACGCAGCGGTGACGATATACAGGGGCTTTAGGAATTCAGAGGGCTGGAACGACGCAAAGCCAAGCGAGTACCAGCGCACCGCACCTTTGCCGAAATCCGTGCCCAAAAAAGGCAGTAGCGCCAGTGCAATGAGCGACATAACAAACCCCAGCACCGCGTAACGTCGGATCACTTGGGGCGACATCATCGACACCACCATTGCGACCGTCAGCGCCACGCCGCCAAAGAACGCCTGACGCTGTACGTAGTAGAACGCGTCCAAGCCATTGCGCCCCGCGAGCGGCGGAGATGCTGCGAACCCCAGCAATAAACCGATACCGAACAGTGAAACGATGCAGCTCAGCGTCCACTTATCAACCGTGCGCCACCATCGCGGAAGGATAGGTTCGCCGGTTTGGACGCGTACTGCGCCATAGACCATTTCTGTCATGGGATGACCTGCCGATTTACCTCTGCCCTGCCCCTTTGCGGGATCTGCAAGCGACTCTATCGTGAAACTTGCTTCATGGCCAGAGTCCTCTTGATTCCAAGGCGATTTCGCGACAATCCGCCGGTATGACCTATGACACGCTGATCCTCGGGGCCGGAGCGGCCGGAATGATGTGCGCCGCCCATTGTGGTGGGCGCGTACTGGTGATCGACCACGCCAAAGCCGCAGGAGAGAAGATCCGCATCTCTGGCGGTGGGCGCTGCAACTTTACCAACATGTATGCAGAACCTGCGAATTTCCTGAGCCAAAACCCGCATTTCTGCAAATCGGCGCTGGCCCGATATACCCAGTGGGACTTTGTGTCTTTGGTCGACAGCTACGGGATCAAGTGGCACGAGAAAACGCTCGGGCAGCTGTTTTGCGACAACAGCGCAAAGGACATCATCGCCATGCTGCGCGATCTGATGGACAAAGTGGGCGCGCAACTCTGGCTGGAAACAGTGGCCGAAAGCGTCACCCAAGCGGACGGGCTGTTCCACGCACGTCTTGTAAGGGGCGGCAAGCCTTTGACCGTGTCCGCGCGGCGGGTTGTGCTGGCGACGGGCGGCAAATCCATTCCCAAAATGGGCGCCACCGGCATTGCCTATCAGATCGCAGAAAGCTATGGCTTGAAGGTCACGGAGACCCGCCCTGCCCTCGTGCCGCTGACGTTCAGCGCGCAACCTTTTGCGCCGATCTCTGGCACCGCCATTCCGGGCCGTGTCCGCGCCGGAAACGGGTGCTTTGACGAGGCAGTGCTGTTTACACATCGCGGCCTGTCCGGCCCTGCGATCTTGCAGGCCTCATCCTATTGGACCGAAGGCGACAGCGTGCACCTGAACTTGTGCCCGGAAAACGACTGGATGGCGATTCTGCGGCAGGCTCGCAGCGATACCCCACGCCGCCAGATCGGCACAGCGCTGGCCGAACACCTGCCCAAGAAACTGGCACAGCATCTGGACGAGGCGTGGGGTCTACAGGACCAACTGGCCAACACCACGGACAAACGTCTATCCGAAGTGGCCGAGAAGCTGGCAGACTGGGAACTGACTCCCACAGGGTCCGAAGGCTACCGCACCGCCGAAGTCACCCTTGGCGGGATCGACACGGATGAGCTGTCCTCAAAAACGATGGAGGCCAAGGATGTCCCTGGCCTCTATGCGATTGGGGAATGTGTGGACGTGACCGGCTGGCTTGGCGGCTACAATTTCCAGTGGGCGTGGTCCTCGGCGATGGCCTGCGCACAGGCCATCGCAGCGTCGGATTAATCCTCGGTCTTTTCGATCCCGTACTGCTGGAAGAGTTTCCCTTGCAGCATGAAGAACGCAAAGATCGCGATGGTCAGGCCAAAGGTCTTGAAACTGACCCAAGTCTCGGTGTTCTGGGTGCGCCAGACGATTTCGTTCAGCGCGGCCAGCCCAAAGAAGAAGGCACAAACGCGGCGGGTCAGGATCATCCATCCCTCCTGCTGCATCGGCAGCGCTTCTTCCATCACAACGCGCAGGTAGCTTTGGCCGCGTAACAGACCGAAACCCAGAAAGCCGCCAAAGATCAGGTAGATCAGAGTCGGCTTCATCTTGAAAAACCGCTCGTCGTTCAGCCACACAGATAGGCCGCCAAACACGACCACCAGCACCAACGTCACGATTTGCATTTTGGACATGTGGCCGGTCAGCTTCCACAAGAGGCCCGAACAGATCACCATCAAGGGCACAAAGGCCGCGGTGACGGCAATAAAGCCGCTGTATTCCTCGCCGCCGAAGGTGAAGGTGCGGTCCTTGAGCAGGACATAGGCCACAAAGAACGCCAGCACCGGCCCGTATTCGAGCACGCCTTTGACCATAGGGCTGACGGGTTTGGGCTCTGCCATGGGGTTAACCTCCGAATTCAACGACGACCGCCCCGAGGGCAATCAAGGACATAAGAGCGATGCGGCGCGGGCCGACTTTCTCGCCTAGGACGATCCATCCGATCAGGGCAGCAAACACGGTCGAGGTCTCGCGCAGAACCGCAGCCTCGCCGACCTTGTCCAGACGGGTTGCCAGCATAATGGTGCCGAAGCTGCCGAATGCAACCAGTCCGCCGATCACACCTCGGAGGGCGAGCGGACCGAAGTCAGGCTTCACCTCCATCGCGCGCCAGCGTTTCGCCGCGTAGATCGGCATCGCAATCCCGTCGATAAAGAAGAACCACGCCAAGAAAGTGAAAGGGTCTGCTGTCGCGCGAATACCGTAGGCGTCATAAGTGGTGTAAAGCGCCACAAACGCGCCTGTGATGAAGGCAAGTCCCAACGCGGGCAGCAGTGTCTCGCGATCCACGTCAATGTGGATGTAGTTATAGAGCGCGAGCCCGAAAATGCCGGCCAGCAGAATGCCAACGCCGAGCCACTGGGTTGGGGCAAAGGTCTCGCCAAAGATGAGAAACGCGCCGATGACCGTGAACAAGGGACCTGTGCCACGCACTACGGGGTAAACGACTGTATAGGCCCCGCGCGTGTAGGCCATCGCCTGCAGGACCTTGTAAGCCAGATGAATCAGGAACATGCCCGCAAAGATCGGCCACATATGCGCTTCGGGCCACGGCACGATGAAAAGCGCGAAAGGCATCGCCATCAGACCATAGCTCATGTCCATCGCGCCGCGGCTAAGCCACGGGTCGTGACGCCCTTTTTGCAACGCGCCGAAGAATGCGTGCAGGATTGCGGCGGAAACGGCGAGGATCAGCGCAAGGTGATGGCCCGCTTCGGTGCCTTCGAGAGAGAGGAGCCAATTGCTCAAGAGGTGCGCCTTTCGGGGACCGGGAATGGGGGCGCTGCCCCCGCCCGCTATCGCGGACTCCCCCGGAGTATTTGGGCAAAGATGAAAGGGTTACTCGAGGCCGACGAGCGCCTTGGCGAAATCTTCGGGATCAAAGGCGTCGAGGTCATCAATCTGCTCGCCCACACCGATGGCGTGGATCGGCAGACCGAACTTGTCCGCCAGCGCGACCAAAACACCGCCCCGTGCGGTGCCGTCGAGCTTGGTCATCACAAGGCCAGAGACATCGGCGATCTGTTTAAAGATTTCGACCTGCGTGACCGCGTTCTGACCTGTCGTCGCGTCCAGCACCAAGAGCGTGTTGTGCGGTGCGTCGGGGTCTTTTTTACGGATCACGCGAACAATTTTCGCGAGCTCTTCCATGAGATCGGCGCGGTTTTGCAGTCGGCCAGCGGTGTCAATCATCAGAAGGTCTGCGCCTTCGGCCTCGGCCTTGGTCATCGCCTCGTAGGCGAGGCTTGCGGGGTCCGAGCCTTCGGGTGCGGTCAGAACGGGCACGTCGGCGCGCTGGCCCCAGACCTGAAGCTGCTCGACCGCAGCGGCACGGAAGGTGTCGCCCGCAGCAATCACCACGTTTTTGCCCGCAGCTTTGAATTGGCTGGCAAGTTTACCGATAGTGGTGGTTTTGCCCGACCCGTTGACGCCGACGACCAGAACGACCTGCGGCTTTTTGGGATAGAGCGGCAGGGGACGCGCGACGCCCTCCATGATGCGGGTAATTTCACGGGCCAGAAGTTCTTTGATCTGGGTCTGGCTCACGCGCTGACCAAGGTGGCTTTGGGCAATGTTGGCCGCGACACGCTGCGCGGTTTCGACCCCCATGTCCGAAGCGACGAGCAAGTCCTCGAGTTCCTCGAGCATGTCATCGTCGAGGGTCCGCTTGGGGCCAGTATCGGCACCCGTGAGGCGACCCAGAATACCCGCTTTGGCGGGTGCGGGCGCGGCGGGCTGCGCTGGCGCAGGTGCCGGTTCAGACGATGGGACCGGTGCTGGCGCGGGTTCAGGCGTCGGCGCAGGTGCAGGCTCGGGGCTTTGTGCCTCGGTGGTTTCTTCTGCGCCATCCTCGATCAACGCCTCCAGACCCTGATCGAGTTTGGAGGAAGATTTGAACATCCGGTCGCGGAGCTTGCGGAAAAACGCCATGGGCACCCCTTTTTCTATCCGCGACAGAGGTAAACCTTCTGTGGATGAAAGAAAAGGCGCGGGACACGCGAAAAATACCGTCCTATGCTGCGCGCAAACCTCCGGAGTTTTTATGCTGCGCCTTATTACGTTTATTGCTTTGATTGTTCCCGCCCTCGGGAACGCCGAAACCCTCCTCAGCGCCGAGGAGTTTGCCGCCCGCGTCGAGGGCAAAGTACTGACCTACGGCCTGCTAGGTGAGCCTTATGGCGCAGAAGAGTACCTGCCCGATCGCCGCGTGCGCTGGTCTTTTCTGGATGGCGACTGCGACGAGGGGTTTTGGTATCCCGAAGGCGACGCGATCTGCTTTGTCTATCAGGACACCCCCACACCGCAGTGCTGGAAGTTCTTTGACACTGGTGCCGGCATTCGTGCCGATTTTCTGAGCGACCCTGCCGATGACAGCCTGTACGAGGTCGATCGGGGAGAAGGGCCGCTCTATTGCATGGGTCCAGAGGTCGGGGTCTAGAACAAGCTGCCTTGGGCGGGACCGCTGTCCTTGGGCTTTTTCGCGGGTTTCGCGGAACCACCGATTTTCATGCGGCCATCGGCGAATTCGATCTCGATCGCACCTGCGTTTTGCGCTGCCTCTTTGGTTGTGACAACGTGACTGTCGGCACGGACGACGGCATAGCCGCGTTCCAGCGTTTTGCGATAGCTGAGGGTTTCTAGCAGGCGGCCTGCTGCATCCAATCTTTCGGCGCGTTTGTCGCTCAGGCGTTTGTGGCTGTCGGCCAAGCGCTGCGTCAGACGGTCTAAATCTGCGGTTTGGCGCGTAATCTCGGCGCTCAGCGCCTCGGGGCGTAGACGGGCGGCGCGCGCAAGGAAGGCATCTTTGCGGTTGGCAATAAGCCGAGTTTGAGCAGGCGTCAGGCGCGCAGCCAGTTTGGTGGTCCGGTCAGCTTCGGTCTGAATGGCGCGGCGCAGGGTGGCGGGGCGCAGGGAGCCGCCCGCTTCGGACAGACGTAGGCGGCGCGCATCGACGCTACGGCGCAGGGCAGCGGGCAAACGTTCGGAGGCATAATCGAGACGCTGACGGGCTGGTTCGACCAACCGTTCAGGGCGCGGCAGGGCGCGGGACAGATCGCGCAGACGCTCGCCACGCAGATCAAGCCCTCGGGTCAGGCCACGGCCCAAACGCGCGGCGAAATCATCCAGAGCAAACATCAGATCCGTGCGTACGGGTACGGCGATCTCGGCGGCGGCGGTGGGCGTGGGCGCACGGCGGTCGCTGACAAAGTCGATCAGGGTGGTGTCTGTCTCGTGCCCCACAGCAGAAATCAGCGGGATATCAGAGGCCGCGGCGGCGCGCGCAACGATCTCTTCGTTGAAACCCCAGAGGTCCTCGAGCGAGCCGCCGCCGCGCGCGACGATCAGCACGTCAGGGCGCGGCAAGGCCCCGCCGGGAGTCAGGCGGTTGAACCCTTCGATCGCGCGGGCCACTTCGGGGGCGCATTTTTCACCCTGCACAGCGACCGGCCAGATCAGCACCTTGCGCGGAAAACGGTCGCGAAGGCGATGCAGGATATCGCGGATCACCGCACCCGAGGGCGACGTGACCACGCCGATAATCTCGGGCAAATAGGGCAAAGGGCGCTTGCGGGCGGGGTCGAACAGCCCCTCCCCTTCCAGCTTTTTTTTGCGGGCTTCGAGCATGGCCATCAGGGCGCCCACACCGGCGGGGCGCATGTCTTCGATCACCATCTGGTATTTGGACTGACCGGGGAACGTGGTCAGGCGGCCGGTGGCGATAACCTCCAGCCCCTCTTCGGGGCGGGTGGGCAGTCGGCTGGCGACACCCTTCCAGATGACCGAGGCCAGAACGGATTTGTCGTCCTTAAGGTCCAGATAGACGTGACCCGAGCGCGGAAAGGACACCCGCCCGATCTCCGCACGAATCCGGATGTGGCTGAATTCGCCCTCGATCATGCGCTTTACCGCGCCTGACACCTCGGAGACGGTGAATTCTGGGGCATTGCGGCCCGGTGCCTCGTCCTCGAACAGGTCCATACTTGCCTCGCTTGTTCTTTGGTTGATCCCAAACTAGAACGCCTGCAACGAAAACCCAAGCGGGAGTAGCCCATGAACATCCTGATCCTTGGCGGCGGTGGCCGCGAACATGCGCTGGCGTGGGCCGTGTCGCAGAACCCCAAGTGCGATAAACTGATCGTCGCCCCCGGCAACGCGGGCATCGCACAGATCGCCACCTGCGCCTCGCTGAATGCCGAAGACCCTGCTGCGGTTGTGCAGTTTGCCGAAGCCGAGGCCATTGATCTGGTCATCATCGGCCCCGAAGCGCCCTTGGCTGCGGGCGTCGCAGACCGCCTGCGCGAGGCGCAAATCCCCGTGTTCGGCCCCAGTGCAGCGGCGGCCCGTCTGGAAGCCTCGAAGAGCTTTACCAAGGAAATCTGCGACGCGGTTGGCGCGCCCACGGCCGCCTACGCTCGCTTTACCGAGGCCGAGCCCGCCAAAGCCTATATCCGCGAACAAGGCGCGCCGATCGTGGTCAAGGCCGACGGTCTGGCGGCGGGCAAAGGCGTGATTGTCGCGATGGAAGTGGACGAAGCGCTGGCGGCCATCGACGACATGTTCGGCGGCGCATTCGGTGCGGCTGGCGCAGAGGTCGTGATCGAAGAATTCATGACCGGCGAGGAAGCCAGCTTCTTCGTGCTGGTGGATGGCAATGACGTTCTGCCCGTTGGCACCGCCCAAGACCACAAGCGCGTTGGCGAAGGTGACACCGGCCCCAACACCGGCGGCATGGGCGCGTACTCCCCTGCCCCGATCATGGACGCGTCTGTGACCGACAAAGCACTGGAAGAGATCGTGCGCCCAACCATGGCCGAGATGGCCCGCCGCGGCACGCCCTATTCGGGCGTTCTGTATGTCGGCCTGATGATCGAAGACGGACAGCCCCGGTTGGTGGAATATAACGTCCGCTTTGGCGATCCCGAATGTCAGGTGCTGATGCTGCGCCTTGGCGCGCAGGCGCTGGACCTGATCCAAGCCTGTGCCGAGAGCCGCCTGTCCGAAGTGACCGTGAACTGGGCCGATGACCACGCGATGACCGTTGTCATGGCCGCCGAAGGTTATCCGGGCAGCTATGTCAAAGGCACCGAGATCAAAGGTTTGGACGCCATCGAGAACGACAGCATGAACGTTGTTTTCCACGCGGGCACCAAAGCCGAGGGCGGCCAAGTGTTGGCCACAGGTGGCCGTGTGTTGAACGTGACTGCCCGTGGGGAAAGCCTGCAAGAGGCCCGCGACCGCGCCTATGCGATGGTAGATCGCGTGGATTGGCCCGAAGGCTTCTGCCGCCGTGATATTGGCTGGCGTCAGTTGCAGCGATAATCGGGATGGGGGCGCTGCCCCCTCTTGGCCTCGGACCGAGGCCAATTCACCCCCGGGGTATTTTCGCCAAGATAAAGATCAGGGCTCGCAGGACAGCGCGCTCTGAATCGTTTGGGGATCTTCGTATTTTTCGAGTCGGCGCGAGATCAGCTTATCGTCTTTCAGTGTCGTCGCCATGACTTGGGTCCAGTCGCCATTCGCTGTTATGATCTCTGGGGTGCCGCCTTCTTCGCAAGTGCGGATACCCCCTACGATGTAGGGCCACCCGATCTGATGGTTGGATAATCCCCATGCGTCCGCGACCGGCGTCAGGCGCGCAACGCTCTCTGTCGGTGAGGTCTGTGTACGCGAGTAGCGGTAGACGCGGAGCTTTTTGTCGAGATGTGGGCGATCCACATACGCGATCTCGATTTGCCCATCGCCGTCTAGATCAGCGGCACCAACTTTGGCCATCCAGCGGTAGCGTTGGCCGATGAAAGGCGTCGCGATCGTGAGGGCTAATGTCCCTGTCGTGATGCCATAAATGGCCAGACGCGATCCGAACTCTTCGTGACTTTCCACAGTCAGAAGCTCAATGCTGCCATCGTTGTCCAGATCAACGAGCAGAGGCTCTGTATCCTCGAACACAATCTGCTTGGACCACTCGAGTGAGAATTCCCGCCCCTCATCCGTTCGGATGACCAGCTTGGTGTATTCAACCGGATCCCCGAGCGCCTGATGGGGGTAGCGGGTGGTCGGGCCATCATAGCCCGCCCACGTAATCGTTTCGGACAGCGCCGGCGCAGCAGTCAGTGCCAATACCAGAGCCGCCGTCCACATCATTAGATCTGCTTTTCCGGCATTTGCACCACAAGGCCATCAACGGAATCTGTGACCTTGATTTGGCAGGTGAGGCGCGAGCGCGCAGGATCGGGCTCGTAGGCGAAGTCCAACATGTCTTCTTCCATCGAGTCTTTGGCAGGCAGTTTCTCAACCCAAGCGGGGTCTACATAAACATGGCAAGTCGAGCAGGCACATGCCCCGCCGCAGTCTGCTTCGATGCCCGGAATGCCATTATCCCGTGCGCCCTCCATAACGGTCAGACCGTTTGCGACGTCAACAACGTGCTTGGTTCCGTTATGCTCGATGTATGTAATCTTGGCCATCTTGCTGGTCTTTCCTTTCACAACTTGTCTTTTACCTAGTGAATGAAAGGCTTTCTCGCCAGTAAGAAATAGACCCAGATCGTAGGGCTAGGCCAACCCATTGTTTCACGGTATCTTTGCAGCAACATGCGGACCACACGCAGTCGAGGAAGAGTATTGAGCACGTTTCGAAAATGGCCATCATTTCTAGCTCTGGCAATGGTCATCCCTGGGTGCGGCAGCGGTGTCATTACGGCAGCTTACCTGTCAGAGCCTGATACAATCGGCTATCACAGCTACGGCCCCGAAGGCGCCGCGCCCGGCACTTGTTGGGGGGTTGAGTTCACGCCAGCTGTGATCGAGACCGTGACAGAGCACCATGTGCTGACCCCCGAGACAAAACAGGCAGATGGGACAGTGCAGCCTGCAACCTACCGGACCTCCACCCGACAGGAAATGGTGCAAGATCGCGGCGAAAAATGGTTCGAAACCCCCTGCGAGAGCGATCTGACACCAGATTTCATCGCCTCTTTGCAAAGAGCGCTGCAACTGCGCGGATATTTACGTGGGTCTACTGACGGTGTGCTTGATGTTCGCACCAAGCGCGCCATCCAAGAATTCCAGCGTGATTTCGGACTGGATAGCGATGTTCTGAGCATGCGAGCAGCGCGTCAACTTGGACTGGTGGCCTATGGTCGAGAAGAGTTCGGTGCCACTGCGCCACGCCAAGGCGGTTCGGGGCCCAATTAACCCAATTTGATATGTTAAAATTAATGGGCGTGACCAAAGATCACGCCCATTAAATTTGCAAGAACGTTGTGCTGATTTACTGCGATTCGACAGTCAAAGCGACGAAACGAGGCTCGCCCATGCGACGGATCAAAAGAAGAAGCGATTTGCGTCCCGCCTCTGCAGTCTCCTCGATGCGCGCCTGAAGGTCGGCGACAGCGGTGATTGGCTGCTGACCAGCCTCGGTGATCACGTCACCTGCACGCAGTCCCTTGTCGAAGGCTTCGCTGTCGTCGGCAACCTCGGTGATCACCAGACCTTTGCTCGCAGGCGGAAGCTCCAGCTCCGAACGGACTTCGTCAGTCAGTTCCGACAGGGTCATGCCAAGAATTTCAGCCGAAGACGGTTCTACCATTTCTTCTGGCGCAGTGTCTTCTGAACCTTCGGCCGTCTCACGGCGGCCAAGCGTCACGAGAATGGTCTGGCTCTTGCCTTCGCGGAAGACAACGACGCGGACGGCTTTGCCATCGGGGGTGTCACCCACCTGGCGGACCAAACCGCGTGTGTCGTCTACGTCCACACCATCAAAGCTGGTGATCACATCGCCTGCCATAATGCCTGCGTCCTCGGCAGGACCCGGAGGTACATCGGTGACAAGGGCACCCTTGGCGCTTTCTAGCCCCATCGCTTCGGCAACATCAGGCGTCACATCCTGAATGCGGACACCCAGCCAGCCACGGCGTGTTTCACCGAACTCTTGCAGCTGATCGACCACCTTGGACACCACGTTTGCCGCCATCGAGAAGCCGATGCCAATCGAACCGCCGTTGGGCGACAGGATCGCAGTGTTCACACCAACGACGTCGCCGTTCATGTCGAACAAAGGCCCCCCCGAGTTGCCGCGGTTGATCGCGGCGTCGGTCTGGATGTAGTCATCGTAGCTGCCGGACAATTCGCGGTTGCGCGCCGACACGATACCGGCCGAGACAGAGAAGCCCTGACCCAGCGGGTTCCCCACGGCCAGAACCCAGTCACCGACACGCGCGGTGTCGCTGTCACCGAATGGAACGAAGGGCAGCGGCTCTTCGGCTTCGACCTTTAGCAGCGCGATGTCGGTCTTAGGATCCGTCCCCACGACAGTCGCCGCCAAGTTATCGCCGCTGGTGAATTCGATCATGATCTCGTCAGCGTTTTCGATCACATGGTTGTTGGTCACCACGAAACCGTCTTCGCTGATCACAAAACCCGAACCCAGAGCAGAGCTGCGGCGCGGCTGCGTGGGCCCGTCCGGATTCTGGAACTGGCGGAAAAAGTCTTCGAAGGGCGAACCTTCGGGCACCTGAGGACCAGGGCCGGTATTGACCTCGACCATGGTCGACGTGGTGATGTTCACCACCGCAGGGCTGACTTGCTCGGCAAGATCGGCAAAGCTATCGGGGGCCGCTTTGACGGTGGTCGCTAGACCTTGGGCCATCGTCATAACCGCGACCAGCCCCGCCATGACAACCATCCGAGCCGAAGTCGTGCTGCGGCGTGCAATCGTCTGAGTCTGGGAATTCAATTGGGGTCTCCTTCTGGAACACGAGCCGTGTGCATTGTTGAACACCTAGGGTCGCGCTAACTCAACACAAAGGCCGGTAAGATTATCTCAAGACGATGTGATGAGATGAAACTTCAGTGCGGCAAGGCGTCGAAGGTTATCGCAACCAGCGCGACACCCACTGCCATAGCCACCAAACCCATCATCCGGCGGTCCTCTATCGACATCTGCCGCATGGCTTCGAGCATACGCTCGATAAGCGAAGGGGCCAGCGCATAGGCCAGCCCCTCGATCACCAGAACCAGCCCTATGGCCAGAATGGCAGTTTGCATCAGTTGGCTCCGGCCTCTGGATTGTCGTTCTTCAGATAGTCAAAGAACTGACTGTTCGGAGTCATCACCATGCTGCTGTTGCCACCCTGAAGGGCGCTCTCGTAGGCCTGAAGCGACCGGTAGAAGGCAAAGAACTCTGGGTCTGCGCCGAATGCTTCGGCGAACACGTTGTTCCGCTGCGCATCAGCTTCACCGCGAACGATTTGCGCTTCGCGCTCTGCATCGGACAGGGTTTCCACCACCGTACGATCGGCGGTCGCACGCACACGCTGCGCCGCTTCGTTACCACGGGCGATCTCGTCAGCGGCTTCGCGTTCACGCTCGGCGCGCATACGGGCAAAGGTGGCCTCGAGGTTCTGCATCGGCAGGTTGGTCTGCTTCAGGCGCACGTCTACAACGTCCAGACCCAAGCTACGCGCTTGGACACGGGCGTTGTCGCGAATACGCAGCATCAACGAGCCACGCTCCTCGGAGAGGATGGTGTCCGAGGTGACCTGATCAGCACCCAGAACTTCGCGGATCTGCGCGTTCAGGATCGAGCTCAGGCGGTCTTCGGCGGCACGAATGCCCCCCACACCAACGGCCTGACGGAACTGCACGACATCGGCGATGCGGTAGCGCGCGAATGCGTCAACGACCAAACGACGATCATCCGACGGCGTGACCTCGATCACATCGGTGTCCAGAGACAGGATGCGATCGTCATATTTCACAACGTCTTGGATCAACGGAATTTTGATCGCGAGGCCGGGCTCTTCCTTGACCGCTTTGATCTGGCCGAACTGCAGGACGAGCGCCTTCTCGCGTTCATCCACCACATAGAGCGAGGACAGAATGACCGCGATGACTACGACGATGGCGGGCAGGATGATGGCTGATTTACGCATCTTAGTTACCTCCCTGCGAGCTGTTTCGGTTCAGTTCATTAAGCGGCAGGTAAGGCACGACATTGCTGCCGTTTTCACCGCTGACCAGCGCCTCGTCGAGGATGGTCTTGTCGACACTGCCAAGGACCTTTTCCATCGTCTCGATATAGAGACGGCGGCGGGTCACTTCGGGCGCCTTCTCATATTCGGCCAGAACAGCACTGAAGCGCGATGCTTCACCCAAGGCGTCGTTCACCACGCGGGCACGGTAGCCTTCGGCCTCTTCCAGAGTCTGAGCCGCTTCACCGCGGGCTTCCGCAAGAACGCGGTTCGCATAGGCATCCGCCTGACGCTGCAGACGATCGCGCTCTTGCTCAGCAGCCTGCACTTCGCGGAAGGCGTCAATCACTTCGCTCGGCGGGTCTGCACGATCAAGGTTCACACGCACAACGCTGATGCCGCTGTCATATTCATCCAGCGTCGCTTGAATGTTCTGCATCGCGGTATCCGCAATCAGACCACGGTCACGGTTCAGGATCGGCGCAAGGGTCGAGGCCGCAATGATTTCGCGCATGACCGACTCGGACACAGCCTGAACGGTCAACTGGGGATCGCGAATGTTGAACAGCAATTTCGCGGGGTCGTTGATATTCCAGACAACTTGGAAGTCGATGTCCACGATGTTTGCATCAGTGGTCAGCATCAGGCCATTGCCATTCCCGCCGCGCGAGACGCCCACGTCTTCGGTCCGTTCCGAGGTCACATTGATAACTTCGGCAGTCACCAACGGCCAAGGCGCGAAGTTCAAACCAGGATTTCCGGTGCTGTAATATTCGCCAAGGAACAGCTCAACGGACTGTTCTTCGGGTTTCACGGTGTAAAAGCTGCCGAACGCCCACAAAGCAACTGCCGCCAGTACGCCGAGCCCAATGGTGCCGCGGCCCAAGCTTGGTCCGCCGCCGCCATTGCCACCACCGGTCGAGCCACCGTTGCCACCGCGACCGCCCATCAGGACGCGCAGTTGCTCTTGGCCCTTTTTCACCAGTTCGTCGATTTCGGGGATTTGGTCATTGCCCTTAGGAGGACGCTGGCCATTGTTGTCGCCGCCCCCTCCGTTCGATCCGCGGTTGCCACCGCCACCAGAGCCTCCGCCGCCCCAGGGGCCGCTCCCGTTTCCAGCCATATAGCCTCTTCCCTTTCGTTTTTCTGTTAGGCTTTGCCCTAAGGTGAGGGCAAAGCCTGAGAATTCAAGCCGTGCGGGTTGGATTCCGCATGGTCACAAGTTCTTCGGACATGGTCGGGTGCACGGCGCACACGCGATCAAAGTCCTCTTTGGTTGCACCCATTTTAACGGCGATCCCCGCAAGTTGGATCATTTCGCCCGCCCCGGGCGCGACGATATGGCACCCCAGCACCTTGCGGGTTTCCTGACTGACAATCAACTTCATGAGGACGCGCGCCTGACTGCCCGCAAAGGCTGTCTGCATTGGGCGGAACGATGTCACGTAGACTTCGATCGGCTCCTGCGCCGCTGCGGCCTCTTCGCTCAGGCCGACAGTGCCCATCTCGGGCTGGGTAAAGACGGCGCTTGGGATCAGGTCATGATCGACAGCGGTCTTGTTGCCTTTGAACACGGTCTCGACAAAGGCCATGCCTTCGCGGATCGCAACGGGTGTCAGGTTCACCCGGTTGGTCGCGTCACCAATCGCGTAGATCGAGGGCACAGCGGTCTGGCTGTACTTGTCCACGATCACCTCGTTCGAGCGGCCGAGTTCGATGCCGACCTCTTCGAGACCCATGTTCGTGGTCGCAGGCAGACGGCCGGTCGCGAACATCACCTTGTCATAGGTATTGGTGTCGCCGTTGGTCGCTTTGGTCCAGATCTGGCCGTTCTCTTCCTTCATCTCCAGCACGTTGGTGCCGGTGTGAAGTTTGATGCCGTTGGCGACCATTTCGTCAGCGATCAGGCCGCGCGCTTCTTCGTCAAAGCCGCGCAAGATCTGCGCACCGCGGTAGTATTGGGTCACTTCGACGCCAAGGCCGTTCATGATGCAGGCAAATTCGCAAGCAATGTATCCACCGCCAACAATCAGCATCTTCTTGGGCAGTTCATCCAGATGGAAGATGTCGTCCGACACAATCCCCAGTTCCGCACCCGGAATATCAGGACGCATAGGCGTACCTCCGGTGGCGATCAGAATGGTCTTGGCGGTTTTCTTGGTGCCATCGGCCAATTCAACCGTGTGCGCATCGGCGATTCGCGCGCGCTGATCAAAGGTCTCAACGCCAGATCCAGCCAGCAATTTACGATAGACGCCTTCGAGGCGATCGAGTTCTGCGTTCAACTTGCCTTTGAAGGTACCCCAGTTGAAGTCAGTGATGCTGGCCTGCCAGCCATAGGCCTCGGCTTCGTCCGCCATACCGCTGTATTCGCTTGCGAACACCATCAACTTCTTGGGTACACAGCCGCGGATCACGCAGGTGCCGCCGTAGCGGTCGCCTTCTGCCAGGCCAACCTTGGCCTCTGCTTCACCTGCCGCGACGCGTGCCGCGCGCACACCGCCCGACCCTCCGCCGATCACGAACAGATCGTAGTCGAAATCCATCTCTTACTCTCTCTCTGTCGGCGCCTGTTCAAATGTCACGAAAAAGGTTGTCGGACTCGACAAACTCGATCAGCGACTCTTCGACGGTGCCGTTGTTAATGTCACGGGTTTCGACACGACCGTCGCCGTATCCGATGACCACACGATCGCAGATATCAACGAACAGCCCGTTTTCAACCACACCAGGCACCTGATTCAACACCATTGCAAGCTGACGCGCATTTCCGATGCGTTTCAGATGCAAATCAATGATGTAGTTGCCTTCGTCGGTGATATAGGGCGTTTCGCCGTTCATACGAAGTGCGGTCTGGCTGCCCATCACATCAAGGCTCGCCACCATCTCTTCGATCAGGGCTTTGCTGGTTTGCCAGCCAAAGGGGATAACCTCGACCGGTAGGGGGAACGAACCAAGCGTATCCACCCCCTTGGCCGCGTCCGCGATCACGACCATTTGGTCGCTGGCGGTCGCCACAATTTTTTCCTGAAGGAGCGCACCGCCGCCGCCTTTGATCAGGTTCAGATCGCCGTCGAATTCGTCTGCGCCGTCGATGGTCAGATCGAGCCATTTCGCCTCGTCCAACGACACGACCTTGATCCCCACATTGCGGGCAAGTTCTGCGGTGCGTGTTGATGTTGGAATGCCTGTCACCCGCAGGCCATGTTCGCGGACAAGCTCCCCGAGACATCGCACCATCCAGGCTGCAGTACTGCCGGTTCCGAGCCCAACACGCATACCATCTTCTACAAACTCAACCGCTCGTTTGGCCGCGACGAATTTTGCCTTATCAATAGGCGAAAGTTCTCCGGTCATCGACAGACTCCATACTGTTTGTCCTGCTTATAGAATGGTTCCCCCCGCTTCGCGAGTGCGAAGCACGGTTTCCGCGGCGTTTCGCGGGATCATCGAACAAGATGATAGGTTTTTCTCGCGGGTTTCGGTGGTTAGGCATCGCCCTCTTTTTCCACGTCACTCAAGCTTCGGATGCTTGGGACGTGAGTATTTTAGGCAAAAAGAAGCGGGAAAAGGGCAGCGTATCATTTCTACACACACGAACGGGAGGGCCTGCGGCGCGATTTTGGTGGGCTAGAAGGGCGTGACGCCATCCCGCTGGGGACGGTCGTATTTAGAGCGGTTCAGCTTTTCGCGTTGGGTCATGCTGAGATCAGACTGCGCGAATTGCCCGATTGGAGGATGCATGTTTATTTCGGTCTTTGATGTCTTCAAGATCGGGGTTGGCCCCTCGTCTTCGCACACTATGGGCCCCATGGTGGCTGCGGGTCGCTTTCTGGAGTTGCTGCGGGCAGCGCCCTTTACCGCAGATGGTCTAAAAGCATCGCTTCATGGGTCTTTGGCGTTCACAGGGGTCGGCCACCATACAGATCGCGCGACCATTCTAGGCCTTGCCGGTTTCACCCCTGCCGAGTTTGACGCCGACCGCGCCGAAGAGGTTATAGCCAAGATTGAAGCCACAGGCCGCATCAATCCACCAGACCTGCCCGAAATGGTCTTTGCGCCAAAAGATGACCTGAAGTTCGACTACGGTCCAAACCTGCCCGGCCACGCGAACGGTATGATCCTGATGGCGACCGACAAACAAGGCGACGTCATTCTGCAAGAGACATACTACTCGATCGGCGGAGGATTTGTCCTGACTGCTGACGAGTTGGAGCATGGTGCAGACAAGGATGAGGGCGCCCCTGTTCCCTACCCCTTTAAATCCGCTGCCGAGATGCTGGAAATGGCCGCGAAGTCCGGCAAAACGATCGCCGAGATGAAGAAGGCGAACGAGTTGACCCGCCGGAGCCATGCCGAAGTAGATCGCGGCCTTGGTGCCCTGTGGCAGGTGATGGACGGCTGTATCCACCGTGGCCTCGCGAACGAAGGCATCCTGCCCGGTGGTCTGAATGTGCGCCGCCGTGCGGCTGGGATCTACAACGCACTGATGGCCGAGCGCGGAATGAACCTGACCGCGCCGCATACGATCAATGACTGGATGAGCACTTACGCCATGGCCGTGAACGAAGAGAACGCGGCGGGCGGGCAGGTCGTGACAGCCCCGACGAATGGCGCCGCAGGCGTGTTGCCTGCGACCATACGGTATTGGCTGGACCACGTGCCGGGCGCGACGCGCACGCGCATCCCCGAATTCCTGCTGACCGCAGCTGCAATTGGCGGCTTGGTGAAATTCAACGCCAGCATCAGCGGGGCCGAAGCTGGTTGTCAGGCCGAGGTTGGTAGCGCAAGCGCCATGGCGGCTGCGGGGCTGTGCGCCGTGATGGGCGGCACGACCGAGCAGATTGAAAACGCGGCCGAAATCGCGCTGGAGCACCATCTCGGGATGACGTGCGATCCGGTCAAAGGATTGGTGCAGGTGCCTTGCATCGAACGCAACGGCCTTGGCGCGATCAAGGCCGTCAGTGCCGCCAGCCTCTCCCTGCGCGGCGATGGCAAACATCTGGTCCCGCTCGACGCCTGCATTGAAACGATGCGCCAAACCGGCCATGACATGAGCGAGAAATACAAAGAGACCTCTCTTGGGGGGCTCGCCGTCAACATCCCGAACTGCTGAGACCGCATTGGCGAACGACCGCACACTCCTTGGTATCCTCTACATGGTGGGCTTCTGCCTTTTGGCCCCCATTATGGATGCCTTTGCCAAAGCCACACCTGCCGAAATCCCAGCGGCGCAAATCATCACGGCGCGGTTTGTGCTGCAAATCGTGCTGTTGGCGCCGCTTGCGGTGCTGATGGGGAACTTCACCCTGCCGGATCGGCGCTCTATGGGCCTGCATTTCGCCCGTGCAGCATCGCTGCTCCTTGCGACATGGCTCTTCTTTACGGCCATACGTGAAATGCCCTTGGCGAGTGCGATCTCGATTTTCTTTGTCGAGCCGTTTGTGCTGACGATCCTCGGGGCCTTGTTTCTGAAAGAAGAAGTGGGGATGCGCCGGATTATGGCCTGTGTGGTTGGTTTCGGCGGTGCACTGCTGATCATTCAACCCAGCTTCAGCAATGTCGGACCGGTCGCTCTGTTTCCCTTGGGTACCGCAGTTTGCTTTGCCAGCTATATGATCCTGACCCGTATGATATCGCAGAAGCTGCATCCGGTGACCACGCAGCTGCATACCGCCGTCGCGGCCTCAATCCTGATCGCGCCTGTCCTGTGGTACTATGATGGCAGCGGAGTCGCCGCGCTGGACCCCGTCTGGCCCCAGGGGCTGGCGATCTGGACCCTGCTTGGTGTTGGGGTAATGGCGACGATCTCGCATATCTCGATCACTTTTGCCCTGCGCCACGCGCCCGCCGCGACGCTTGCGCCGCTCCAGTATCTGGAAATCGTGTCAGCCACCGCCGTCGGCTATTACATCTTTGACGAACTGCCGAACGGCCTGACATGGATGGGTATCGCGATCATCGTGGTGTCGGGTCTCTACGTCTTTGCCCGAGAGCGGGCGCGAGACCAGAAGTTGAACAAGCCGACGCCTCCGCGGTGACCCCTAGCCCCACGAGGAGCTAGCGAGGCAGCTCTCCAAAACTTGATCGGCATGAGCGCGCGGAACGATCACCAGCATCTTTGGCGCATCAACGGCCAATGCGACCCGCCCCGTTTCATCTACGCGATTCGATGTCCCCACGCGACCATCGGGCTGCATCGGAATCCCGTCGATCGGCCAGACCAATCCCTCTGATCGGCCCTCAACGCGCCCGAGCGGATAAAGGGAAAAGGCACAGCCATTGGGCAAATCGAGCGTTATGCTCGGCGGCGCGAGGAAAATCACCTCTTCTTCGGACAACAACAGACATCGTTTCCCCGCGCGTACACTCAAAGTGGAAAACGCCGCTAACGTATGGTCAATCCGGCGGCCCGTGAATCCCAAGCCCAGAATCAACGGCGCCTCAATGTTTCGAAGACATTTGTCGAAATCCGTGCTATCTTGTTCTGATATTTGAAATAGCCTGTCTGCACTGACGGAGGCCTGCGCTCTGGTGGAAAGCGAATCGAAATCACCGATGATTGTTTCCGGGACCCACTCTAATTCGAGCGCGCGGTCCGCACCGCCATCTGCGGCAACCAGAATTTTGCAGTGCTTTCGTGCCCACGCAACGTCCTGAGTCGTGACACGGCCCCCGCCAATCAGAGCTATTGGCTCGTCAGAGTGTACAATTACTGGCATAATTACCTTTATGTATCTTTTTTGGAAACGTGCCACATTTGAGCCACGGATTTATACTGCAATGACCTTTGTTTTGATCCGTTTCCCAACTTTGTAAGTGGTATTCACAGTTCTGCTAACGAAAGGAAGCGAGCGAGAGATGGTAGGCAACAACAAAATTCTCACCGTGTCATATGGGACGTTCTCATGCACCCTAGAGGGGTTCGATGAGTCGTTCGACACGATGAAGGCAATTGCCGAGTATTTCCGGGATCTCGCCGCAGAGGACCGGTACTTTGGCGCAGAGCCCCCGACCCCCGATGCGGAGATGCTAGCCCGAATTGCGGAACGTGAAATCGCGCGCCGGGTTGAGGCACGCACGGAACGTGGCGGAATTGTGCTTCATGCAACAGAGGCGCAACTGGCCGCTCAAGCGCCTCAGGCCACACCAGTGCCCGATGCCCAACCCGCGTCCAAGCCCGCACCCACCCCAGTGCCGCAAGCCGAAGTTCAAGCAGATCCAGCGCCGCAAGCCGAAGCTGAACCCAAGGTGGCGGCGGCTCCCGCCCCTGTTCCGCCCAAGCCTGCAAAAACCGCTCGCAAATACCCCCGCGCCACAGCCATGCCCGCTGCAGCGCCCGTCCCGACCCCAGATCAGTCTCGGCGTGCCGCAGAGGCCGCAAACGCCGCGGGCGTCGCAGCCAAGCTGCGCCGTATTCGGGCTCTGATGAACAACGATGTTACCAGCGACCTAGAAGACACTAACGAAAATCTTGGCGCGGACGCACCGACGCACGTGGCGCTTGTGACAGAAGCCCCCGAAGAAGACATCTACGCTCAGACCGTCGAAGCCGAACATCGCGAAACCGCTCGTGTCGATGAGTCCGAGGACGAAGTCTTTGATCTGACCGCCGACACAGACGAGGAAGATGAGACCGAAGAGAATATTCTGGCGGCAGACGCCGAAGACGATGCAACAGACGTGCTGGACGACAACGCTGCAGACGATGTGATTGGCGAAGTCGAAAAGGACGAAGCGGTCGCTAACACTCCTGCCGAAGCCATTGTGATGGAGTCTTCTGACGGAGAGACAGAAGTCGAGGTCGCAGAGGCCGACGTTGCCGACGACGCGACCGAAGATGCTGCGGCGGAAGAGATCGCCGAAGACCTGAGCGAAGTCGAGGCAGAAGCCGAGCGCGCAACTGCGCTGGCGCCTGTTTTCGATCTGGAACAGATCGCCGCTGCCGAAGCAGCCGCACGGGCTGAGGCTGAGGCTGAGGCTGAGGCTGAGGCTGAGGCTGAGGCTGAGGCTGAGGCTGAGGCTGAGGCTGAGGCTGAGGCTGAGGCTGAGGCTGAGGCTGAGGCTGAGGCTGAGGCTGAGGCTGAGGCTGAGGCT